>CAYNEZ010000130.1:0-9512 GCA_964396365.1 uncultured Sangeribacter sp.
AACCTTCAATCAAAATCCCTTGCACAATATTGAAATATTAAGAGGTTTGGGTAAATCCTAAACTTCAAGCCAGAACAATGCAACTAAGTTGCAAACTAATGAATGCCATAGTCAATACGAGTCCCGAATTTGTTCTATCATAAAACAAATTCATTATGGCATCAACACATTCTCATGGTCATGCTCACCATCTTACGCTTGGCTTATCTGTGAGGAATCCAGTATTTTAAGTATTTTATAAGTGTTGCACATGCTTGATAATGTTGACGCGTTTTTCCCGGAATATTCCACCATGTCGGCAAATGCTTTTATTTCCGAGAAAAAGCCTTGTGTATAAATCTGATTGTTACCAATTAAAGGATTAAAGTTATTTCTTCCAGTTAATACTTGTTCAGTAGTGGTAAACAAGCCAAGCTTTTCAATAGGTATACCTCCGAGTTTTTGTGGGTGGGGATAGTACAGTAATCGTTCCATTTCTTCAAGACGGAACTCTCCAGAGGAAGTGTTTACTCGCACCATTTCCTCTGGATTTGCCCATGAATAAGCAGTTGATAATTCAATGTAGCCTTTGACATTGCCGTGCGACAGTAGTGCTTGAACGGTGATAGTTCCGTTTTTCTCTGTTCGTTGAATTGTCATTTTTTCCACCTCGCCAAATAAGAATGACACAAGGTCTGTAGGATGGATGAACAGATCTGTGAACGGCTCTCCTTCAGGATATGAGCCGGTATGATATAATAATGTATAACTTGCTGGACTGTATTTTAATAACTTTCTTTTTAATGTTTCTGTCAATGGAGAATAGCGTTTCTGCATTCCTACCATGCATTTCTGCTTTTCATCTGCTTTAATCAGAGCTTCAAGATGCTGAAGTGTACGACAAGGTGGCTTTTCAACAAACAGATATTTTCCAGATGATATTACCCGGGAGCATATCTCATAATGCCGTTGAGGAGAAGTGCAGACAAATATCCCTTTGATCTCACTATCATTCAGTATCATATCAAGTGATGTGGTGGCAGTTACACCAAAACGATTTTCAATAAGCTGCAACTTATCTGGACTTTTGCAGCAAATATATTTTAGTTGAATACCTAAATATTGTATGACTGGATATAGATTTTGCAATGCATGGTTGCCAACTCCGACAAATGCGTATTTCGCAGAATATGGAGATTTCAATAATTTTTTGTTTCGTTTCGACCGCCAATATTCTATGCCTCTATTTATAATATTTTTCATTTTTTTATTTGTTTGAGGAATTTATTATAAGTAACGTATTGGTCGCCACACCAATGATATTTTCCATAGAACTTTTCAATAAGTTTTTTAGGAAATACTTTCTCAAGATTGCGGAGCAGTATAATATCATATTTCCTATGGAAATTTATCCAGCAGCCATTACACTCCTTCGAGTATTTACATTGAATCGCACAGCTGTAAGAGGAGTTGAAAATCTCGTCCAATGTTTTTTCTTTTATGTTACCTAATTTGATATCAAGGTTTTGGCATAATGGCACATTACCGTCAGGATGTACTACCAATGAGTTGGTTATTGAATGGCAACGCAAACGTAGATTTCCATTGCGCCATTGGTCATATAGTACTACAAAATCATAATTCTCTTGCGTATCATGTATGTTGGATGGAATTTGAGAAATAAACTCCTTTCCTTCGGTCTGTAACATTTCAGCTTTTGTATCGAAATATGCCATTGTTCCATATATGCCTATTCTTATATCAATGCCATATTGCTTTGCAATATTTATGGTGTATTCCATATCCTTGAAGCTATTGAAGGGAGATAGGCAGAACATCAGAGAAATTGGAATCTCGTCCTTAAGCTCCTCAATAACTCTTATTACTTTATCGTGTCCGTCTACCCCACGCATATTCTTGTATGTTTCCCGGTTGCCATCAAGCGATATATACAGGTGTTTGGGGTGGAATCGTCTTGTTAGGTCAATAACCTTTTGAGGCATAAGACAGTTTGAAAGGAGTGTATAATTTGGATGGCTGGTCTGGAACCACTCCATTATATCAGCTGCTTGTGGGTGTAAAATGAATTCACCACCTTCAAGTCCGACTGTTGTATGCTTACCGATACATTGGCTTTGCATCATTGATACAATTTCATCTTTTGAAAGTATTTCCTCATGTTTCTGCCATATTGAGCAATGCCGACAGCGTGAATGGCACTTGTTAGTAGCGTAGATCATTAGCTGAGCCAGTTTCTTCTTTTTAGGAAAAATGGTGTTCCGTAACATCAACACACCGTTACGTATGTAGTCTCGTGGTTTATACATATTTTGATAATTATAAGATACTGATCCAAATGCAACTTTAATAAAAGTTATCGAATTTCGCTTATTGTCATCCTTGCAATGGCGATTGCCATCATTTTGGATAGCGTTTTGTAATGGTCAATTTTTTTAGTTTTTATATCATTGTGCGATTGTCGCGCTTTCTATTTATATAGTCTTCGATATATGGATAGTACTGCTTCATCACCAATTTATTTTTACACCTATCGGTAATGATATGTCAAATGGGTGTTCGGTTCGATATGTTTCTATTCCATGACCGTTAGGGATATAATAATTTAAACTTGGCTCAAAGAAGATATTGATTTGAGGCGAAACTTGATATTGTATTCCGATACCTGCTCCAAACGATAATTGGCATTTCGTGTGGATTTTGGCAATTATATTTGGAGAGTCTCCAATATATCCATAGGAATTCCTATATGAGTATTTGGTGGTAAGCCGAGCACTTATTGGAAAGTCAAGTTGAATGCCACCAGATGTATAAATGCTCATGTGATTTTTTTCAATCATACGGAAGTTAGCCTTGATTGGGATTCCGAGGTATTGGATGAGCTGCGTGCGACAGATGAGAGTGCTGTCATTTCCACTCTCAAAGGTTGATTTCATCCTGGTAAGACTAAGACCGGTTGTAATTGACCAATTATGAGTCAGTCGTCGATTGAATAATAGTTGCATCGTCAGCGGCCGCTCATGTTTTGATGTCTCAGAGATAGGTTCTTTCGGATTGTTGGAGTTAAGTATGGCCACTCGGTACATGTTGGCGGCACTTATAGAATCCATTTCCGCTGCATTCTCGATTACATATTCCATGTATTCACCCCAGTCGTAAAGCCTGGTGGAGCGAGTGATCCCATTGCTGAGCGCAGGTATAGTCATATAGTCATTAGTCAGGCTCTTAGCTTCCTGAACACTTCCATTATATGCAAAAACTAAATTCCAGTTTCGATTAGTTGTAATTTTCTTGTTTCTGATGACTAAGTTGTTGAATTGAGGCACCTTCTCCCTTTGTATATATGATATTGAATCTCGATTCTTATTAAGCAAGCTATCTGATTCTGCCTTATTTGGTGTGATGATTGTGATTGCCTGTGGTTGGGCAATCGTTCCTTCTCTGATGTCAAGAGTTAGATTTACTGGGAAATTGACAATTGATGATGCTTCTGATTGTTTAGTTGGAGATTCTTTCGTGGTAGTATCAAGTGCTTCCATATTGAACTCGACACTTCCTTCCGGTTTTATTCTTACATATTCTTTTTTGGGGATATCGGCTGTCTTTTTATCAGTGAGTATCTGCGTATAATGTAGTATAATCCACGATGCAGGGATCAGCAAAGGAATCAAAAGCCACAACCAGTATTGCTTTATCATCTTTCGCATCATTTTCTTTGCTCTCGTAAGTTGCGATGACGATGAATGTGGCTCTATTCCAAGAGACTCAGCTATCTCTTTATGTGACAACCCCTCAAATACGGAAAGACGGAAAACTTTACCGTAGCCGTCGGGCAGCCTGTCTACCATCTGCATTAGTTCCTCAAGTGTTGTTGCCGGTTCGGTTGCTTCTGTTTCGGCAGCAGCACTAAGCATTTCCTCAGTTATTTCTTCCTGAGAGACAGTCTTTACAGCCTTAAGACGTTTCCCATACTTAACAGAAATATTCCTGACAATTCCAGCCATCCATGCCTCAGCTTTCGTCTCATCCTTCAATCTGTCTAAAGAGGTAAAGATTACAACAAATGCGTCCTGCAATATGTCGTCTACGGCCTCTGGATCAGATACATACCGTTGGCATATGCTCCTCATTCTATGGGCATATGCCTTGTACAGATTCCCGAGTGCTTCCTCGTTGCCTTGCTTGCACTGTTCGATAAGCCGTTCGATTTCCATTTTCTTTTACTTCTACTATACGTAGAAAATATGATGCTCTATATTAAAGGTACAAAAAAATGGAAAAGACTGCATGCAATGAAATTGTTTATGGGAATTGAAACGGATGAAATTCTATTGTCCAAGAAGGTAAGGATCATATGCAGTTATATTGTCAAGATCTTTCAAGCTGCTTGGTTGGAATATATCGTTAATTTTTGTGAGCCACTTATAAATTATTTTTATTAATTTTGCAAAAGGGATATTTCTGGTCATTATCTGTGGTTCAACCAAGATTATTGATTCGTTTAATATCCATCTGAGCATATTGACTCCATACGATTTATAACCTCAAACAACTATTTTCGCTACAATGATACGAGTAAAATTATCAAAAGAAGACACCGTCCCTGCTTTTTTACTTATAAAATTACTCTTTTTTGTTTTGATGGTTACTATTATTTCGTCAGTTGAGGTTTATGCCTCCAATGACAGTGCCCAACCAGAAAAATATACAATGGCCTATGGCGATACAGTGCGTACATACAGCATGTATTTGCCAACCTCGATTGGAGATGGAGCACCACTCGTTGTGTATACTCATGGCTATGGCTCCAAGACTCGTTGGCGCGATGATCTCAATGCGGTTGCTACCGTGGCAGCCAACAACCGCTGCACCACCATGACGATTGATACATTTCCGACCAAATGCGACGCGAGCCGATTGGTAAAACGAACTACCTATAGCTGCGCCCCCTCAGATTGTGACGTTATTATCTATGAGATTGAAGGTGGCAAACACTCTTGGGCAGACGATGATGTGGATACTTCAAGAATCCTGTGGGTTTTTTTTCAAGCTATCTTAAGTAGTTATTAGATCTCAAAAATCAAGGTAGAACCGCCTGGTATTCCGGGCAGGCTAAACTTCCCATATCTTTTATTAATTTCTACTCCATCACTACAGACTTAAAGCAGAAATGGAGTTCAATCTCATTGACAAGGTTTCACCTTCTGCCAAATTCATCTTCTTTGTGAGACGATAGCGCATCGTCTCAACTGAGCGAATATTTCTTCTTGTAAGTGAGGCAATCTCCTTATTAGAGAGATTAAGCAAAACATAAGCACACATCCTGGTTTCCCCCTGCGTGAGGTCAGGATATTTCTCTTTAAGAATGGAATACAGTTTAGGATGAAGTTTTTCAAAAAGGATTTGGAAAGACTCCCATAAATCACTATAAGATGCTACTTCTTTTATTAGTGACTTTATCTTGTCTAACTTTTCTTTTTCTGACATCTCAACATTACCGGTGATTATCGAAATATCAGAAAATACCTCATTCAAGCTTGCAAGCTGCAATGTGCGCACGGCAAGTTCGCCGGTTTCTGATGGAGTACAAATATTTTCACCCTCAGGGCATTTCCCAATACCACTTTCCTCATTATGCTTTCTTCCTAATACTGGATTGACTCTCTTGATGACCATGTAGACTATCAATGCCAAAAAAATTGAAGATAAAATTATAAGGCATATAATAGCAGTGTGATACCTTTCATTTTGTTGCATCGCTTTATGAAGGTTGCGTGTCTCTTCAATTGTTTGAATTAGTTTAGTGGTATAGTCACGGTTGATATTATTCTGAATGGAGTCATTCAAATGGAACGCATCGTTGTATACATCAATTGCTTCTTCTTTCCGTCCGCATTCAGCCAGCGCAGTGGCTCTGCGCCTTAATAGGGCGACATGCTCCAGATTTCCCTCAACTATTGGGATCAACTCAGAGTGAGCATCCATCAATTCAATGGCTTTCTCCGGTCTTCCGGTAGTGGTTAGTAGAGCCATATAGTTCTCAAGGCAGATGGCATGATTCTGATGCCATCCGGGACCAAGTAATGTCTTCTTATAGTGAGTTTCTGCTTTGTCATAATCACCAAGTAGATGATATATCATTGCCATATTCCCTTCCAATGCCAGCCGTTCAACCTTATTGACGGGATAAGTCAGCATCTCGGCCCCCAATTCCAAAGCTGCATTATATTCCTCATTATCTATAGCAGCGATCATTTTAGAGAAAATAAGAGCCTTTTTCATTTTTGATATTACTGATGGGTCAACTTTTCGAGTGATGGCTTCATTAATTATTTTTTCACTCTTGGCAAGAAATGATTCCTCGGAAAGAGTATTCTTTAAAGAATCGGGGAATGACGAAGTAAAGTCGTGGATTATATTAAGGCACTCCACATTATGATACAACAATGAGTCAGGCTTCTCAATATTAATCAGTTTTATTCCTGTCTCAAAGGCATCCGCATAATCATTACACTTAAAATTTGCTTTCAACAATAAGAACAGAGCATCACAATAACGATTAAGAGGCAAAGACTTTCCTCCATTATTGCGATTGAGCAAAGTGCGGATTGTAGTCTGGGCTCTCTTATAACGCCCGGTGTCGTATGCAATGTTGGATGACAAAAGCAGCAATGAGTCTACCCCTGAAGGAGAAATTTCTATCAACGAATCAATATATGCAAGCCGAGTTTCGGGTGCCAAAGTTTCATCTGAGGCATATATACGAAAGTGCATTTCATTATTGATCGCCCCAGACATTTCCAGACAGAGAAAACACAGGTATATTAAAAATACTATTTTTCCTAAAAATCTATTTTTCATGTCACAAAATTAGTCATTAAATGTAAACTACACAAAAGTTTTACTAAAAATACTGAAATATGACTACTACATATTCTGATATCTCATGTTTTTATATAGAGATATATGATTGAATTTTAATATTTTATTTTCTTGTAGTAATAATATATCACTACTACATCAATAGATGTAGGGAATCTGTCGAAGTGAATGATTTTGAGATAATGTTCTCCTTGATTAATTTTGTAGCGTTTGGCTATATCCCTTATTGACCAACACTCTACTCAAACCCATAATAATTATTATAATGCGTATGAAAAAATCTACTCTTATTCTGAGTCTTGTCCTTATCTTTGGAGAAGGCGTAGGCTTTACCCAGACAAAGCTCTCAGACATTAAGCCGACTGAAGTTGCTCAGTCAATGCCAACGGCTCAGGGAAGACTTCAAAAAATGACTGCTGTCAACAAGTCCTCACTGTCAAAAGCTCCGGCAAAAGTCATAACCGGAGATACCCCTGAGCCTGTAGGCGCTGTGAATGATATGCCTTATGCATATTTTAATGACAATGTAACGGGAACTCCGGTATCAAATCTTTACAAATCAGTTTCAGGATATGAGTCCGGATGGTTTGGTCCTTCAAGCTATTCAATTTCGGGAGTGGTAGGTGAGTATGTCTATGACGAAGAGAAAAGTGAGATATACATCTATAATCCAGTTGGCAAGTATAACTCTTATTCTTATATAAAGGGAAGCGTTGACCAAGAAGGTAATGTCATAGTTGAATGTCCTCAGATGATAGCACAAGGAGATGATGAGGATTACGGACCTTGGGCTTACTATGTGATGAACTGCAAGATCACAGATGACGGATATTCAATGGAGCCGGTGGAAGATGACATAAATCTTCATTTCAAACTTGAGAAAGACGGTAGCCTAAGTCTTTGCAAAGGAAGTTGGATTGGTATGTTTGAATGGACCCCCTACTACTATTATGATGAAGAAGAAGGGGATTATGTCGACGTTGAAGGAGAATATTTCTATGATTGGATGCAGTATACTGTCATGTCTGAGTCAATGAAACCCTTCTCTCAAGAGGCTATCCGCCCTGAAAAAGAACTTGCAGTGGAACCTTGGATTTTGGCCTATCAAACTTTAGATGATTACAGCACTTGCTTGATGTCTTATTCGACAAAGGAGATCAATGCCTGCATTGACGGTGACTCTTTCTGGATTAAGGGCATTGTTAAAAATGTGCCTGATTGCTGGATCAAGGGTGAAATTGATGGTGACGAGGTGACATTCAAAGATGCGTTCATTTGTCTTGATGAAGTCAACGGTTACTTCCAATTCCTTCTTGCCGGCAACATGGTTTACGATGAAGATGAGGAGATGTATTATTTCGACTCAGTCGGTGAGGTAACCATGAAGTTTGATCCTGAGAAGAAGACTATAACCGGTTCAAATGGTAATACTCTATTTGTTAATGCAGGCCAAGAAACCATCTATTATCTGTATATATGGATAAATCCAATTATGAAGGTAAAGTCAGAGGCTGCACCCGCCGCTCCTCTTGCCCCTGTGTTCAATGGGTATTATCCTGCCGATGAGAGATATGATGCCTTATTCCTATTTTCAATCTCAGCTGTAGATGTGAACTTCAATTCTCTTGACGAAGATAATTTGTTCTATATAATTCTAATTGATGATGAACCTTTTGAATTCACAGAAGAGGATCTTGGAGAGGTATATAGTGAGGATGTTGACGATAACGAAACCTTCACTGAATTCCCATATGATTTCGACAGCTATAACCTCTATAATTACCGTGGTCAGATTAACTTCACTCCTATTTTCATTGGGTATGATACAATCGGAGCCCAAACAATCTATATTACGGAAAGTGGCGACTACCTCTATTCTGAACCTATGACATATGATATCAATTCAGGGACTGTCGGTATAGATGAAATTGCAAAATCTCACGGAGATATTTCCAATGTTGAGTTTACTCGTCTTGACGGAATCAAAGTGTCTAAACCTGAAAAAGGCATCTACCTGATGACGATTACATACTCTGATGGCACTCGTAAAACCAATAAGATAGTCAGAAGGTAATAGCCAATCACACATAATTCTAAAACTAATATTCTTACATATTACCTGCACAGTCAATATGATGTATTGCTGTGCAGGTAATTTTTTTAGTAGTTCGCATTTATCATATCAAGATCTATCAAGCAGCTTCGTTTTTCATCTATCGTTTAATTTTTGCGAGCTACTTATGTGCTTATATACTATTTCTGAAATATCGGCGATGATTTCTTCTGTCTGCTGCATATCGTAGCCGGAATTCTCAATGAAGACAGCAATCGAATAACTTCTACCATCTGGAAGATGCACATATCCTACATCATTGATTGCCATCAATCTCCCATCCGGCAAAGTAAATCCAGTTCCTGTCTTATGCCCGATTATAGCATCTGTTCCTGTCAATGGTTTTGCAAGTCGATTCACTCCGGTAGCGCAAGTTTCCATCAATTGCTTCACGTTGCGTGTATACATATCATCGAATTCATGGTCAAAACAATCCAATAGCCGCGCCATTGCAATAGGGGTTGCCGAATTATCATAGCAACGTTGGTTGTCTTCATACATTTCTTCCTCAGTCGACACA
>CAYNEZ010000131.1:0-9509 GCA_964396365.1 uncultured Sangeribacter sp.
CAAGTTCGCTGATGAGCTCGCATTTGTAGGTCTCGTTGCGGTCGCCAAACATCTTCAGCGCATCTGCCTTCGAGATATCTTTGCGAACGATAGCCTCCTTGCGTGCTACGAGTTCCTGCATCTTCTTCTCGATTTTCGGGAAGTCTTCTGATGTGATTTTGTGTTCTCCCGGATCGATGTCGTAGTAAAAACCGTTTTCGATTGCCGGACCGATGCCGAATTTCACGCCGGGATAAAGTTCCTGAAGTGCCTCAGCAAGAAGGTGGGCCGATGAGTGCCAGAAAGCATGCTTGCCTTCCGGGTCCTCCCATTTGAAGAGTTCGATTGTGGCGTCCTCGTTGACAGGACGGGAGATGTCCCAATCCTGACCGTTGATTTTGGAAGCGAGCACGTCAGCTGCAAAGCGCGGGCTGATGCTCTCTGCTATCTGGAGCGGCGTCACGCCTGCTTCAAATTCCTTTTTCGATCCGTCTGGAAAGGTTATGGTGATCATGTTGATTATCTTCTTTTTGTTAGTTTAAAAATTTGTCAATCACACACATAAGTGGTCCAAAAGCGGCATTGGGCCATTTCTGGGCATGATTTAACGCGCAAAGATACAAAAAAAATCCCACATCCACAAATATTTATCTTCTTATTTGTTTTATAAGAGTAATTTATTAATTTTGCATTCTGGCTTCGCACGCAGAGTCCCTTAAACTCTTAAACTCTTAAACCAAATTGACATGATAAAAGAAGAAGTAAAAGCTCTCCTCGAAGAGTATCTCGACGCTCCCGAAGCTTGGAGCGACAATGTGATGATTGAAGTAGATCCCAAGACTCTCGACTGCCGACTCTATGACGAAGACGATGCTGATATTGAGGAGTCTGACAAGGACTATTGGGAAGTGATGGATCTCCTCCAGATGGCATCCGACGATTCCGGAGCCTGGGAAATAGACCCCGAAGCCCTCGAAGAGCTCGCCTCCACCTACCAATACCAATAAGCAAAAAATGAGGAGGGTATATCTTAGGTTCGACCTTTGATACACCCTCCTTTCTTTTGGTTGATAGATTCATTCCTTTTTGCTGCGGAATGGATATATTATCAGAAATTCTGAGTTAGTGATTGATTATAATTGGTGGCTGTCTTTGGGAATGGGCTTATCCATAGCTTAGAATCCGGTTTCAACGTATAGACTAATCCGTTTCCACAATCATGCACTATATCCTTACGATAAGCATTCTCTGTATTCCAACGTTTGCGGTCAAGATAATTATAAATAGTAGTAAACATCTCAACCCTCTTGTTTTTTTGAAGAAGCTCCATAGCTTGTGCTTCAGATGTAATGTCATCTCTGTTGTAATATACATCTGTGTTTGGCACGATGCGCTTATTTCTTACATCATCTACATATTTCAGGCCTTCTCTATAATTACCAGAGCGAATCAAACACTCAGCTATCAAATAATACATATTCTCGGTTCGAATTCCGTAAGTATTATAATGCACATCCCAACTTGCGCACATATATGATCCTTCCGGACCATAACCCATTGGATCTTCCCAACCTTGATTCATTCCAAACATTCCTATTTGCAAAAGTACATCATTGGGATCGATGTCTTGTGCAAAATCTGGAGTGCATATTCTGCCTCCCCATTCGCCAATGTTTGAATTGTCGTGGTAGATCAATAGATAATAATTGGGAGAAACGTGTGGAATAAGCCATTCAAACGTATCAAATACTTTTGTTCGATCTTCAAGTGTCCCATTCAAAGACAATGCCTTTCTTGCGTATGGAAGAGCTTCTTCATATTTCTTCATTTGGAAAAGAACTGAGGCCTTCACTGCATTTCCAAACTCAGCTCCGAATCTAAAAGGATTGTCCACAGCTTCCTGACGTAGATTGGCAATGATATCATCAGAACAATCAGCGAGAATTGCTTCATATACCTCCTTTAGATTTCTTTTGGTCTTTTGTTGCTGAACATTCGTATTGTCTACGAAAGCTATTCCGCCAGTTTCAGCAGCAGTATTCTCATCATATTGAGCTGCATATATATTGGCTGCCAAGAAGTGTAACCATGCTCGCATTATGTGAGCCTCTGCTTTTACACGACGTTTAGAAGCCTCATCTCCACTTACTACATCAGCCTTAGAAATGATGACGTTCATCACGTTGATGTTTCTATATAAAGTTTCGTAGGTATAGTCACTGGTGGCAAGATCTACTCGATTGACACTTTCGTCGCCAGTTAGCACTGCATATTCCAACGTGGTCCTGTCGGCGAGAATCATATCCGGTGTCTGATACAATTTTGGATAAGTATTCCCGCAGAGAGTCTCGTATGTAATGGTAGAACTGAGCATCCACTTATTTTCAAGAAGTGTCTCAAGATCTTCTATATTGTCAAGGGTCGTTTTCCCTTTTGGTACAATGTCAAGTTTATCATCACACGCCATTAGAGTAAGGAGTGTGGCAATCAACAGACAACTTATTTTTTTCATTTTTGCCATAAGGTTTAAAGTGAGAAAAAGATACTGAAGGTATAGCTGCGTGGTGTCTTGTCTGTATGCATACCATTATAAATCGCTTCCGGATCAAGACTGCGTGGGTTCCGGGCCCAAGTAGCGATATTATTCATTTGGAAACGCAGACGCAGGTCGTTCAATCCTATCTTTCTGCAAAGTTTTGAATCAAAATTGTAAGAAAGAATGATATTGCGAATCTTCATATAGTCGGCATGCACCACATTCGTATTCCTATAATTAGAATAGTTCAGATACTTGTAATTCTTTGAAAGGAAACCATTCGCAGGATATGATGTGTCGCCGTGCCAATAATTTAGAGCTTCAGCTGAGACCGCACTTTGTCCGAAGGTATTAGTGTAGCCGTATGCGTTTCCCGCAGAAGATGTCCATTCGTCGTTTCCAACCCTCATATAGTGGCCTCCATAATAACTCATCATCGCTGAGAGTGAAAATCCATTCCACATCAAAGTAGGAGTCAATGAGCCTGTGTAGACCGGTGTAGAAGGTCCGGAATAGATTACATCTTCTTTCGTGAATTCACTGCTTGAAATGGAAGACGTATGTTCTTCTCCATTCTTGTCTCTCCATCCCATATAATAGAGACCGTCAATTTCTTTAAGTCCTGTATAGTCAAAAGAGAAAATAGATCCTATTGGATATCCTTCATGAAGATTAGCAGAATTGAGATAATCTACACCTGTAAGAATATCATGGGAGACGGATGTCACCTTGTTATGGTTGTAAGCGAAATTGAATCCAAGTTTTAAGCCTATGCTTTTGGGATGACTTTGACGGAGGATCGTCCCATCAAGCATAAGTTCTACTCCATTATTTACCATGCATCCACTGTTGATAGTCAGACTAGACCACCCGGATGTACAATCAATGTCAGTTACAGTAAGAAGATCTGATCCGCTCTTGTGGTAGTAATCCAACGCACCATTAAGTTGATAGTTGAAGAAAGAAAAGTCTAAACCAAAGTTCCATGTTGAAGTTTTCTCCCATCTCAACTGATCGTTAGGTGGTGTCTGCAATGTTCCTAATTTACCTCCTGTAATGTTGTTTGTGCTGATTTTCGCAGTCAAGTAGCTTGTGGAATTGGAGTCTATATTTCCCGCTAAGCCATAGCTGGCACGCAGCTTAAGAGCATTTAGCCATGTCAATTCTCTTAAGAATGATTCATTATGTGCATTCCAGCTTAGACCCACCGACCATAGCGGACGTCCTCTAAACTTTGGATCTGTACCAAAGAGGTCAGTCTTATCCACACGATAACTTCCAGATACGGAATATCTTGTGTCGTAGACATAATTGCCTACAAAGTAAATTGAATAATACCTATGTAGCACATCGCTTGTAGTGAATCTGCTTGGTGCTCCGAAAATAGGAACATCCGAACCAAAAACTCCCGTAGTTGGGTTATTTATATAGTTCCAGTTAGCAAGCAGATTTAAGTTGCTTTGAGTGGCATCATCATATCCTAAAAGCACATTCATATCTGATGAGGTAT
Organism: uncultured Sangeribacter sp.; assembly: GCA_964396365.1. Classification (GTDB taxonomy): domain Bacteria; phylum Bacteroidota; class Bacteroidia; order Bacteroidales; family Muribaculaceae; genus Lepagella. The sequence continues at coordinate 4,026 of CAYNEZ010000131.1, forward strand.
GAGTCTGACGATACTCAAAACCGGCTACAGCATTCACCATGTGTTTGCCAAAAGTGTTATCGTATGATGTTTGTGCACGGAAAGTATAGAATTGAGATTCTACAGTAGCAGTTTCAAGACTTCCGCCATCCGGCACATTATGAGTAGTCTGTGTCTTTGCCACCTGTGTCATCCCATAGTGCTCGAAGTCATTCATCCATGCATCCATGTCAAAATCAGCTCCCCACCAATCTTTTGATGTGTCGTCTACCCACTCCATTACGGTAGAAGCCGTAGTATAGCGATTAAAGATGTCTCTCATAAAATATGACTCTGCTTCATGCATAGTCTGCGATCTCGAGAAGATATCTTCATATTGGAATTGGGCAGATGCCTTCCATCCGGGTAGAAGATTGAAATTGGCATGAATGTAGGTTCTCGTATTAGTGTATCTATACTTGTTGAAGTTCCTTCCCATTTCATCGGTAAATGAGAATAGAGGACTTTTAAGCTCGTAGGCTGGGTTGCTAAAAGCGTCATAACCAGGATATAATCCGGCTTCAATACCTGTAGGAAGCCCATTGCCGTCATACATGGATTGATATGGAAGGAATGAATTTATATATCCATAGCTGCCTAAATCATGAGTCTTGTTTCTATTGTTGATGACATTTACTCCAAAAGAAAGATCAAGCCATTTGCACACATCAAGGTCACCACGATACTTGAAAGTCAAGCTGTTGCCACTTTCTCGTTGCACTCCCATATTGTCTTGAGCGTAACTTACATTGAGATTAGATCTCAATGCATTGCCATGATAGCGCAGCGATACGTTATAGAGTTGAGTGAACTGCGTACGATCATGAGCATCCCTGTATTCTTTCCTATAATCATTATTGCCCCATTTGCTCAGTGTTGAATTCAACTCAGCATCTGAAATATTCCCTCGATAATTGGATAATAGAAGACGCATGACGTTCGACATGGTGCCTACTCTATTATTATCATAGTCGGTCAGTACTGAATTTAGCGTAGGAAGTCCGGCCTCATTGAGCATAGCATTAAAATTGTATTTCTCAAGCTCAATCATCTGAGCAGCTGAAGCCCATCCATAGTTGGAATAATCCTTCCTTTCGCTTACAGTCACATCTGCGTTTACGTCCACCTGCAGACGCTGTGCCTTAGCTTGCTTGGTAGTGACCACGATCACACCGTTTGAAGCTCTTGCTCCATATATTGAAGCGGCAGCGGCATCTTTAAGCACTGTTATATTTTCTATATCGTATGGATTGACTGTGGAAAGTCCACCCTCAATAGGGAGTCCATCAACCACTACGAGAGGACTTGTCTTAGCTCGGAATGTACCTCTTCCTCGGATGACGAATGCATCCTCATCTTTGCTATTGCTTTTAGGATCCATCACAAGTCCGGGCACTGATCCTTCGAGTCGAGATGCAAGATCAGATGTAGAACGCATATCAAGATCTTTGGCATTTATAGTCTGGTAAGAGCCTGTTGCACTCTCTCTCTTTATATTTTGATAACCCGTCACTACTACTTCTTGCATCATATTTGTGGTGGGCTTCAACACAACTCTGATGTATACTCCATGTTTTGAATCTTGTGAAAGGTCAATTGGCATCTCAGCTTGGTTATAGCCTACGTATGATATCACTAAAGTAGCTTTGGGTTTGCCAAGGAGAAGAGTAAAATTACCCTCGATATCTGCGGAAGTCCCATTTGTAGTGCCTTTCACCATAATAGTTGCTCCTACAAGAGGCTCGTCATCTTCTCCCAATACAGTGCCTGCCACTGTGTTTTTTTCAATTGTGCTCATTACCTCAGAGGGTCTTTTTTTCTGGGCTTGTAGATTAATTACAGATAAAAGCACACTCATGATTAAGATCACAACTTTGTAATGTTTTATACAAGTCATAAAATTGGCGATTATATTACTCAACTTTCGCAAGCAAAAAACTAACCTTTAAACCTTTAAGTTGAGCTTACGAAAGTTGAGTTATATTACTATTCTGATGCTTTGTTCAATATATTATCAATCTCCGGGTTCGATGGCCTTTCAGCATCTTTCGAAAGAATTTTTGAATCTTTTCCAATTATTAAGAATCTTGGGATGGCATTGATAGTCATAGCCTTAAGGAATTCTTCGCCAGATTTAGGTTCAAATATAAACTGTGGCCATTGAGGATTGTCTTTTTCCACTTTTCTTAGCCACTTATCTTTATCGGCATCTTGAGAAATACTTATAAAGCTTACTTTGTCGTTGCCTTTGAATCTTTCTACGACTTTTTCGAGATGAGGTATTTCAGCGCAGCAAGGTCGGCACCAAGTAGCCCAAATGTCGATATATACCACGTTCTTACCAAGAAGGTCAGAAAGATGGCATGTTGATCCATCGGGCGCTATCAGAACAGGATCGGTAGGTAATGGATCTCCATTATTAATTTTATCTTTCATACTCTCGTAAACTTCCATAAAATGCTCCTTCAGCAGGGGAGCATTCCCAATCTGTGGTTCCACCGCAGCAAAGAATTGATTCACGTCATTTTCTTCAGGGTGATACATGAAAAACATCGTACCTATGCTATTGTACAAGTTTTTCTTATTGGCTTCATTGAAAAGAGCTTTGTCTATATTCTGAAACACTTGAGAGAATGCATCTACCAAGGTTGCTGTCTCCCCTGACTTTTCTTTAGGAAAAGCTGGTGAGTTATACCAATCGCTAAGAAGCCCTGTGAGGCGTGTGTTATCTGAATTAGGGTCTATGCTTGCGATTATTTCCTCATACTCTTTTGTGTAGTCTGTATCACTTGGATCCAAACGCATTAAAAGGATTCTGTAATGGTCAAGAAACTTGGAGGCAAGATCCTTTGCATTTGCTTGCATGTCAGGTCTTATTCCATCAATAGCTTTCAATACTTCATTGTAGTTTGATTGAAGTTTTTCTCTTGATTTTGCATAATCAAACTTCTCGTCCGGACTTGGTTTGTAATTGCCTGAGAAAAATACCTGCTGGTATTTGTTGACATATTCGTTTTCCGGAATGTTGGCTCCTTTAAACGCTACTTCTTCTCCCGTAATATTCATTTCTACGGTTTTCCCGTTTTCCAGAAATGCCCCGTAAGGCTGTGCATTGATATAAAGGAACACTTCTTTGGTTTGTCCGGGGAGCTGTTCTGAAAACGAAAAATTTCCATTTGCATCGGTTTCAGTATCCTTTGCAATTGCATCTCCCTCGTGATCGTAGAGCATTGTGACTTGCACTGGTGCAGTGGCCTCGATATGCCCTTTCAGCAAAGGAGTATCCTGAGCATTCATGCTCGAATAAGAACCAATTAAAGTTAAAATTGGCAAGATTGATTTCTTGAGATTCATAATGGATAAATTTGGTTAGTAAAAATCGATTCCCCTCTTTTCAGAGACGAAGTTCTAACCACAAAGTTATGTGATTTAGTTAAATTTTTCAAACCGAAATATTCCTATATGATAAAAATTGACAATTTTGTAAATAATAATATTTTAGAATATTGATTTATAGAAATTTATGAATTTACATATTTTTTAGCTGACTGCGGTATTTTGCAGGCGATAGGCCTATCATGGCTGTGAAAGTAGAGTAAAATGTGGAGATGGAGCTGAATCCCACTTCGCCTGAAATCACCTTCAGAGGATAGGTAGACTCATTTTCTTCCATCAGGGAAATCGCTTCTCTGATCCTGAATTCATTGACAATTTGCGAGAATGTTTTTCCGCTTGTTTCATTGATGGCTCTTGATAAGTACGTGCGGTTCGTCCCCAATAATTTTGCGATTTTATCCAATGAGATTGTGGCATCTCTAAACATCTTTTCCTTCATCATGAGGGCCGTAAAAGAAGACATGATGGAGTCGTTCTTATCTTGAGATGCTGTTTTTGAATCTTGTTTTTTCTGTTGTTGTTTCTCCAATTCTTCCATAAGCATTTCTTCCCGCTGAATATTCTGCTTATGCTGCATTACGATAGATTTATATAGTTTCTTCTGTTTTTGATAATTGTATACGACAAGACAGAGTATTATTATGACTAAGCAGCCAAATACTGAAAGGATCAGAATTCTCATGCGTGAACTTGACAATTCTTTCTGCTGCTCATCAATGGTTTTCTCTTTTTCGTAAATTTCATATTTGATCTTTGCTTCTTCAACTCCTCTTTCCCTACTTACTGTATATGTGCTGTCGCGGTTTTGGATTGCTTTGTTGCTATATAATAAGGCTGTCTCGTAGTCTCCCTTATCTTGGTAGATACGGATCAACTCATCTATAAACTCAGGCTCATTTGTAAAGCTCCCTTTAGCTTTTACTTTTTCAAGACCATTTTTTGCCGTCTTTAAAGCCAAATCATATTTTTTATTGGAGGCAAGTACTGAGGAATAGACCAAATATGCGGCCGACAATGAAGGAATCGGCGTGTCCTCTTTTATTTTATCCATTATCTCTTCACATATTGATAATGCTTTATAATGCTCGCCAAGCATTTGGTAATATCTCGCTTCTATGACAAGCACATCTAAATATGCATCAATTCCGCATTCCTCAGCATATCTTTTAGCCTTTGAGATATAATTATATGAATTCTTTTGATCCTTTCGCCACACTGAGAATTCAGCAAGATTTAAATAGGCATAGAAAATGGCAATGGAGTCGCCAATTTCTTCCCCCATTTCTAAGGCTTTCTTGCTATATGTTATACATTCAGGATCGTTATGTTTTTGATATGCACCACCTAAATTATTAAGTAAAATGGATAGGCGACGCTTATTGCCGGCTTTTTGGGCATTATCTATCGCTGAATAATAATTTGATATAGCCGCATAGATATCATTATTGATATATTCTTGGTAGATAGCAAGTCCGTTATGTATGGAGCTTAAGGCATCGTAATAATTCATTCTTTTAGCCATCGACAAAGCCTCTTGTAGAGAACGGAATGCTAAATCTGGATTTCCAAGCATAGTGTTTGCTTGCCCATCTACAATATAAGAATGGACTATAGAATAATCTTGATCTCCATTTATAATTCCGACTTTTCTTAATGAATCGCTCAGAATCAATGCGTGTTTATACTCACATTGATTGAGTGCAAGATATGCCTTCTTTTTTATTTCGAGAGTTGATTCTGATATCTTAGAGTCATCAAACGCTTCTTCTTTTTCTTTGGCAGAAAGTGGGCATTGAAATGCAACGGTCAGGCAAATAAAATGGATTAATATGATGATAAATCGAATCATGTATTATATTCAATAATTCAGATATAAGTCGAATGAGAAGGTAATGCTATCTAATCCTCTGTAAAGGAATTACAAAGTTAGTGTATTTTTGATAAAATTCCAACAATCTGTCACTCTTTTTTGAGAAAATGTACAAATAAAAAGAGTTGCAGATGATTCTGCAACTCTTTAGTGTCCGAAATGAGACTCGAACTCACACGAGCGAAAGCTCACTACCCCCT
>CAYNEZ010000132.1:0-9409 GCA_964396365.1 uncultured Sangeribacter sp.
GCGAGGGTATCTGCGGTATGTGCTCGCTTTATATCAACGGACACCCCCACGGTCCTGCTACAGGCGCAACTACCTGCCAGCTCTACATGCGTCGTTTCCAGAACGGCGAGACCATCACTGTAGAGCCTTGGCGTTCAGCTGCATTCCCTGTGATCAAAGACCTTATGGTAGACCGTAACGCATTCGACAAGATCCAGCAGGCTGGTGGCTATGTTAGCTTCAACTGCGGTGGTGCCCAAGATGCCAATGACCTCCCCATATCTAAGGTCAATGCTGATGAGGCTATGGACTCAGCAAGCTGTATTGGCTGTGGCGCATGTGTAGCTGCCTGCAAGAATGGCTCTGCAATGCTCTTCGTCAGTGCAAAGATCAGCCAGCTCTCTCTGCTCCCTCAGGGTGAGGTTGAGAAAGACCGTCGTGTCCGCGCAATGGTTGCAAAGATGGATGAACTCGGCTTCGGTAACTGCACAAACACCGGTGCTTGCTCTGCTGAATGCCCCAAGAACATCAAACTCTACAACATCGGCCGTATGAACCGCCAGTTTATCGCTGCCAAGTGTAAGGAATAATCAGTAACTCCATACAATTAAAAAGGTCGGAGAGGCTCTTATCCTCTCCGACCTTTTTTCCATCCCCAATATGAGGGTAAATTCCACTTCTTTCTTAACGACTTATTCTTGGCACTTACATAAAAGCAAAGCACCATCTCTATAAAGTGCCTAAGTTCTAGAATATATTGTCAGTTAGCTATAATATTACTTTGATCCTACACGTTTTTGTAGAAAAGTAATGTAGGATTTGATAATATATCTAAATTGAGATGGTATGAAGCGTGTAATCTTTTTTTTATTCTTTGTTGCCGCAGTTTGTCTGGTGACTGCTCTGAATGCGAATGCTTACGATACATCATTGAATTCTGATGACACTCAGGATCCAGATTTACTGAAACCCAAGATTGAATATGTTATCGTAGACAGTATTACCCACGATTCCAGCGGATATTTCAATATTCTTCATTACACAGCAAGATGGAGAGGTGACAGTCAATTAGCTGTGGGTGTTGGTGAGTATTACGAAGGAATGCTTTCTGTGGTGATTAATATGGTCTATCGTGATTACAGCGAGTTTGCATTTGTTGAAAATGGAGTGACGTATTATGAAGTATCCAGCGATACGGGGATTATTTCTCCCGATTGCTATGCATACATAGATTTTTGTGTAAATAATAAGTGGGGTAAAGACGAATATGAGATAGAATTGCTACCCGGCGGCATTGTGTCTTCAAAAGACATGCTTGAAGATGATATCGTGGATATCTCGGTAGGAGAAGACCGTTACGAGGTATTTGATTGTTCGGGCCACAAGATCGGAGTATTCTCAAGTCGTGATGACATACTGGATGACGCTCCGAAAGGATTATTGATCATCAGACGTCTGAGTGGCAGTGCGGTGGTCTCTACCGAGAAAATCTTCAACAAATAGAACGGTTGGCTATAAGATCCGAAAAAACATTATATTTTCTTAAATTATTTGGTAGGTCTTAATATTTTGACTATCTTTGTGTATTCTTTTGCAGATAGTGGTTATTGTTTTTAATTTGTTGAAAACGATGGCTACGTTGGAAACGATGAAAACCACACCACTATGCTTGAACCTGATAACCCTAAAATTGACATACCTAAGCTGATGAAGAAAATACTCTGCGCAGCACTCGCTCTATTCTCCATTGCGTCATACGCATCAGAAAGAACCGAGACTCTTCTAAAGAACTGGAATTTCTCTCAGGACTCACTGAAATGGAATCCTGTCACTATCCCTCACGACTGGGCAATTTACGGTCCGTTTGACCGAGAAAATGATCTACAGAAAGTAGCTGTTGAACAAAACGGCGAGAAGGCCGCCACATGGAAGACCGGACGCACCGGAGGACTCCCTTACGTTGGCAAAGGGTTCTATACAACAACATTCAATATCCCTGACTCTCCTGACCGCAGCTATGCTCTTATCTTCGATGGAGCTATGAGCAATGCACATGTATATGTCAATGGAAAACTCGCTACCATCTGGCCATATGGCTACAACTCTTTCTATGTAGATGTAACTCCTATGGTGAAACCAGGCGAGAACTTTCTTGAGGTTTCCCTCGAAAACAAACCGATGTCTTCTCGTTGGTATCCAGGTGCCGGACTATACCGCAATGTCAAGCTTCTTGCCACTGACAAAGTGCATGTACCCGTATGGGGCACTCAACTCACCACTCCCTATGTCAGCAAAGAATATGCAACCGTTCACCTCGTGACATCTCTCGAAGGTGTCAACAAAGGTGATCTTGTCACTCTTTCCACTGAAATCACTGCTCCTGACGGCAAAGTGGTAGCTACAGACACCCATGAATATAAGATTTATCCGGGAGTTAATCTAAATCAAAACTTCCGTGTCAATAATCCTGACCTTTGGAATCCTGAGAACCCTGCACTCTATCGTGCCACCACCAAAGTAATAGTAGACGGTAAAGTTGCCGACGAATACTCCACCCGCTTTGGTATCAGAAGCGTAGAAGTGAGGGCTGGAGAGGGCTTCTTCCTCAACGGAGAAAAAATACAATTTAAAGGGGTGTGCAACCACCATGATTTAGGGCCGCTGGGAGCAGCAGTCAATAAATCCGCTCTCCGACATCAGCTTGAATTACTCAAAGATATGGGAGCAAACGCAGTCCGTACTGCTCACAATATGCCGGCGCCTGAACTTGTAGAACTATGCGACGAATTAGGACTCATGATGATGCTCGAACCCTTCGACGATTGGGGTTTCCGTCCTAAATCTAAGAACGGATATGGCACAATATTCGATGAGTGGGCAGAGCGCGATGTGGAGAATATGGTACGCCAATATCGCAACAACCCTTCTGTCGTAATGTGGTCCATTGGCAATGAGGTGCCGTCTCAATGGGGTCCCGACGGACTCAAGGAGTTAACTTTCCTTCAAGACATAGTACATCGCGAAGACCCGACACGCCCTGTCACATGCGGTATGGACCAGGTGAAAGCTGTCACTACAAACGGATTTGCCGCCGCTCTCGATGTGCCCGGTTTCAACTACCGTGTGCATATGTATCCAGATGCAATTGGCAAACTTCCCCAAAACATTCTTCTTGGCTCCGAAACATCATCTACAGTTTCCAGCCGTGGCAAATACTATTTTCCTGTGGAGAAGGCATATGACGTCACCCGTCCCGGCAACCAGAGTTCTGGCTACGATGTTGAATACTGCTCATGGAGCAATATCCCTGATGATGACTTCGCGGCTGCCGACGACTATCCTTGGGATATGGGACAATTTGTATGGACTGGCTTTGACTATCTTGGAGAACCATCTCCCTACGACACAGACGCATGGCCCAGCCACAGTTCATATTTCGGTATCTTCGACCTCGCGTCACTCCCCAAAGACCGGTTCTATCTCTACCGCTCCAAATGGAATGAGAAGGATCATACCCTTCATATTCTTCCCCACTGGAATTGGAAAGGACGAGAAGGAGAAGTGACTCCGGTCTTCGTCTATACTGATGCTCCTAAAGCTGAGCTCTTCATCAATGGTAAGAGCCAAGGGATACGCGAGAAGAATGACTCTTCCAATATGAACCGCTACCGTCTTATGTGGAATGAGACTGTCTACGAGCCTGGAGAAGTGAAGGCAATTGCTTATAATGCTGACGGCTCAGTGGCAGGAGAAGCTGTAGTGCGCACTACAGGAAAACCATATGCAATCAAACTGACTTCAAACCGAGCCTCACTACAAGGCAATGGAGACGACCTTGCTTATGTGACAGTGCAAGTAGTGGATAAAGATGGCAATGTCGTGCCTGATGCCGAGCCGGAAGTCTCATTTAAGGTTACAGGCGATGGATCTTTCCGAGCCACGGCCAATGGTGATCCCACTTCACTCCGTGATTTCAACAAGCCCGTCATGGATCTCTTCAGCGGAGCAGCCACAGTCATCGTAAAAAGTGGTGACAAGCCAGGTTCTCTGACTCTCGAAGCAAAATCCAAAGGACTCAAGTCGGCTAAGCTGATCCTCCCAGTAGAGTGATCAAATGCCATTTAACAAAAAAGGATCTATAATGCTAAAGTAAAGATCCCTGCTAAAAAAGCAATAAAAACATCAACTTTAAAATAAAATAATCATGAAAGAAAAAATCAACGAGCTTTTCCTCCAGCGCTTCGGCGATCACGGCACAATGTACGCCTCAGCCGGACGTATCAATCTCATCGGCGAGCATACCGACTACAATGGTGGCTTCGTATTCCCGGGAGCTATCGACAAAGTGATCATGGCTGAGATTAAGCCTAATGGCACTGACAAAGTTAGAGTCTTCTCTATTGATATTGATCAATATTGCGAATTCGGCCTTAAAGAAGAAGATGCGCCAAAGGAATCCTGGGCACGCTACATATTCGGTGTATGCCGTGAAATACAAAAACGCGGTGGAATTGTAAAAGGATTTGATGCGGTCTTTGCAGGAAACGTTCCTCTTGGTGCAGGCCTCAGCTCTTCAGCAGCTCTTGAATCTTGCTTTGCATTCGCTCTCAATGATCTCTTCAACGACAACAGCATTGACAAGTTTGAACTTGCAAAAATAGGTCAATCTACCGAGCATAACTACTGCGGTGTAAACTGTGGAATAATGGACCAGTTTGCTTCAGTATTCGGCCGTAAGGGTAACTTGATGCGTCTTGACTGTCGCTCATTGGAATATGAATATTTCCCCTTCAATCCGGAAGATTATCGTCTTGTGCTTGTTGACTCCCGCGTTAAGCACGAACTTAAAGATTCTCCCTATAATAAGCGTCGTGAGTCTTGCGAGCGTGTTGCAAAACATCTCGGCCTTGAGACTCTTCGTGACGCCACTATGGAAGATCTCAACTCAATCAAGAGTGATATCTCTGCAGAAGATTATATGCGCGCCAAATTTGTGATTGGAGAAAAAGACCGTGTGCTCGCTGTCTGCGACGCTCTCGTTGCTGGCGACTATGAGACTGTAGGCAAGAAAATGTATGAGACCCACGAAGGCCTCTCTAAAGATTATGAGGTGAGCTGCGTAGAGCTCGATTTCCTCAACGATGAAGCCAAGAAACTCGGTGTGACCGGCAGCCGCATCATGGGTGGAGGTTTCGGTGGTTGTACCATCAACCTCGTAAAGAATGACCTTCACGATAAATTTGTAGAAGAAATCACAGAGCGTTTCGAAGACAAGTATGGTCACGCTCCTATGATCTACGACGTGGTTATTTCTGACGGTGCACGTAAGCTTGAAGACTGATCCCATATGGAAACTACAATACGTAAGGTCGCCTCTCCTATAGGGGAGGTGACTCTATACCGACTCACCAATGCTAAGGGTGCATCTGTAGAACTATCCTCTCTTGGAGCAGGCATCACAGAAGTATCCGTGCCGGATGCCAACGGCAAAATTGAAAATGTGACTATCCGCTATGCAGACCCTGCAAGCTATCTCGCTGACGGGCCTTGTGCAGGCAAGACTCCCGGACGATTTGCCAACCGCATCTGTAAAGGTAAACTCCAAATAGACGGAATTACATATGATCTCCCGATCAATAATGGTCCTAACCATCTTCATGGTGGTCCACAGGGTTTCCAGAATCAGATCTGGGAATCGGAAGAAGTGCCTGATGGTGTCCTTTTCCGTTATCATTCAAAAGACGGGGAAATGGGCTATCCCGGCAATCTCACAGCTGAAGTGAAGTATACTTGGAATGACGACAACGAACTGACCATCGACCTTTCGGCTACTTCTGATGCCAAGACAGTTGTCAACCTCACCAATCATGCTTATTTCAACCTTGAAGGAGCTGATGGAGCAGAGCCAAATTCTGTGCTTGGACATGAGCTTAAGCTCAATGCCGCTTATTTCCTTCCTGGCGATGAGACCCTTATTCCGAGCGGAGAAATGGCTCCTGTAGCAGCCACTCCGATGGATTTTACAGAGTTCAAGACACTCGGACAGGATATAAATAAAGATTTCACTCCGCTGAAATATGGCAAGGGCTACGACCATTGTTTCTGTATCGACGGTCCAAATGGTGAACTGCGTGAGGCATGTGTGCTTCGCTCTCCCAAATCACGTCGCCGCATGACTGTGCTCACTGACCAACCGGGAGTGCAGATATACACCGGCAATTATCTTGCAGGAAGCCCTGCCAACATGGCAGGTCGTAGCTACGAAGACTATGAAGGGGTGGCAATGGAGGCTCAAGGATTTCCTGATTCCCCCAGCAGGGCAGCCTTCCCGTCGCCTCGCGTAGCACCTGATGCTCCGTACCATCGCACTATCGTATATCGCTTCGACACATTTTGATTCGAATTGAATAAAAAATAAAAAGACGCACATTAGGATGCGTCTTTTATTTTTTTCATTCCATTTGTCATCATTTGCTTAATTGTCGGATTGTCTTGCCAAGACGCTGGTCGAAATAGTCGCCGTCATAATTCCATACGAAAACTCCAGCCAGCCCATTGGCTCGTATGAAGTCAAACTTTGCTTTGATTGAACGCTCATCGTCAAATCCGGCAACGAGATCATCATTCTTGTCGGCATAATATGGTGCTTGCGCTTCATTGTCCCATTTCAAGGTCAGGCCATCGGTATAATTGCTGAATAGGCGGCACTCAGCATAAGTTGGGAAAGGTGACTTACCTCGTTCATAGAATGGAATACCAATCAGTATTTTCTCCTGAGGCACTCCCAAGTCAATATGCTTTTCTACGCTTCTGAGAATACTCCACTCCCCAAACTTCTTGCTTGGATATAGAGGACTTTGATGGCGTCCAGGTTCTCCCTCTTTCGGCACTGCAAGGTTATAGCCTGACACATGGACATAACTGACGTAAGGGGCCATCTTCTTATGGTCAATGTAAAGCCCTGAATTATTGGAATAATATGATATCCATTTGTCTTTACCTATTGCCTTTCTCAGCTCCTTGACGAAAGTGACGTAATTACGGTCATCTTGTGGGGTTGCTGTATGTCCGCCGTTTTCAGTTGTAGGGAATTCCCAATCAAGGTCAACCCCATCAAGTTTAAGGGAGTCTACCAGGTGCTTAAGATCTTTTATGAACGCCTTGCGTTTCTTCTTGTCGCGGGTCATTTCGCTATACCCCTCACGTTTGTATCCACCTACACAAACCATCACTTTTAAATCAGGATTTTCCTTCTTCAAATCCACCAATGCCTGTAGTTTCTCCGGTTTTTGTATCACAATTCCGTCGCAATCGTCGTTGAATTCAACAAAAGCATAAATCAAATGCGTATACAAGTTGGCATCCAAAGGCCTTTTCCCGGCATCAACCACATACGAAAGAGCTATCTTTGGAAGAGTATCCTTAGGAGCCTCAGTTCCCACTTTCAATCTCGTGCCGGATGTTTGCCCCCACATGGCCAATGTGCTCACAGCTAATATAGCCATGCAGAGCAACGATGTTACAGTGAATCTTTTTTTCATATTTTTTGATTTTCCGCAAAGATATTTAGAAGTTGTTTCGACTTATTTACGAATACAAAATTAACTAAAAAATATGAAAATAAAAATTCTTTTTATTAATCTTCCGCCATCTTTCCGGCATATTTCCCTTCATTCATCAGTCACGATGCCCGCATTCCTTTCAGGTATTCCAACACGTTCGGCATAATGCAAGCAAGCTTGCCTTCTGCACTCACTCAATGGAATTGTCTCCTTCTTCATGAAGAAAAATCTGCTCGGAAACCTGACGAAATATTAATAAAAAAATAAGTCGAAACAACTTCATAAAAATAGGCAGTTGACCAACTATAAAGCCACTCAACTGCATGAGTTTGATGAATAAAGAACTGATTATTGTCCTATAAGTTCTATGACAGTGCTGGTATTGTGATGCCAAGTAAAGACATTGAGCCCGACTTTCATAAGGTAATCACCGGAATAAATCTTGTTATTTTCGGAGAATTTAGGCTCAGTTCCAGGCATAAGGTTTATTTCTTTTACAAGATATTTCTTGTTGGGATCCAAGCCCTGAAGCTTGACAGATGACAGCTTCTCTTGGAAGCGAGGGGCCAGGTCGTAGGCAAACAAAACAGCCATATTCTTTGACTTGTCCACGTATTCCACTGCGGCATGGTTGCTCTCATATGGTGATACAAGACGATACTGATCGCCGTCCATCACTGCCGGTTGCAAGCGCTTCCAGTTTGCTACAGCCTGTTGACAGAATTCAAGTTCCTCAGCCGAAAGTTCGTGAAGACCTATGTCAAATCCAAGTTTACTCATTGCAGCTACGTCTGTGCGGAATTTGATTGATGTGTTCTTGTTCCAACTGGTCACGTGCGCTGCCATGGCCTTGGCTGGGAAGAATTGAGAGAATCCCCATTGAATGTAGATTCGCTCAATTGGATCGGTATTATCCGAACACCAGAACTCAGTGAAGTACTTGAGGGCTTCGTAGTCACAACGTGCACCACCACCGGAGCATAACATCATAGGCACATTAGGATATTTATCCTTAATTCGTCTGAGCACATTGTAGATGCCACGCACATGGTCTACGTAAAGTTGTCCCTGCTTGTCTTTGGCGTAAGGAGAATAAATGTTTGTAATAGGGCTGTTGCAGTCCCACTTGAAATATGCCACATCGGGATTTTCTGTCAAGATATTGTCGACTACATTGAAGACATGATCCTGAACTTTGGGATTGCTCAAATCGAGCACAAGCTGATTGCGATAGTAATATGTGTCGCGGTTTGGTTGTTCGATCACCCAATCAGAGTGCTTCTCATAAAGCTCGCTCTTGGGATTGACCATCTCAGGCTCGATCCATATGCCAAATTTTACATCAGCTTCTTTCGCTGCTTCCACAAGCGCCGGAATTCCGCCGGGAAGTTTGTCATGAGTCACTTCCCAATCGCCAAGTCCGGCATGGTCATCCTTTCGCGGATATTTGTTGCCAAACCATCCATCGTCAAGCAGGAACATATCCACTCCAAGATGCTTGGCTTCTTTCATGAGCTGTGCAAGTATTTCCTGATTGAAATTGAAAGCCGTGTTTTCCCAGTTGTTGAGTAGAGTAAGCCGCTCCCCCATTCCATTTTTCAGTTCATATTTGCGTGCCCAGTCATGAAGATTACGACTGCCCTGACTGGTGCCATCGTAACTGAGAGTGAAGATGAATTCCGGAGTTGTGAAGACTTCATTGGCTTTCAACTCATAATTAGATGCATATGGATTAATGCCGGGAATGACGCGTAGGTTGCCTACATTGTCCACTTCAAATGTAAAACGAAAATTACCTGTCCATCCGAGAGTACCCATAAGCACCTCTCCACTGTGTTCTTTAGCCGGACCATTAAGACCTATCTCAA
>CAYNEZ010000133.1:0-9401 GCA_964396365.1 uncultured Sangeribacter sp.
AGGAGATTCCTCATCGGATGAGGAAGCGGAATCTGTTGATGTTCTTGAGAGCCACTCCAGTGCCACGAGCCACTGCAGTCAACGGATCATCCGCTACTTTAAATTCAATGTGGAACTTATCAGTCAGTCTCTTGTCAAGTCCTCTGAGGAGGGCTCCTCCGCCGGCAAGGTAGATACCGTTGCGTACGATATCAGCGTATAGTTCCGGAGGTGTCTGGTCGAGCGCAGCGAGAATAGCAGTCTCCATCTTGGCAATTGTCTTCTCGATGCTATGAGCAATTTCCTCATGAGTGACAGCCACTTCCATCGGAAGGGCAGTCATCCTGTTGGGACCACGTACGATAAATGGTTCCGGTGGGTTTTCAAGATTTGTGAGGGCACTGCCAACCTGAATTTTGATTCGTTCAGCCATAAGAGTACCAATCTTTAGATTATGTACACGTCCCATATGTTCTTGAATGTCGGCTGTCAAATCGTTGCCGGCCACACGAATACTCTTGTTGCTGACAATGCCTCCGAGAGAGATCACGGCAATTTCCGTACTACCACCGCCTATATCGACGATCATATTTCCTTCCGGAGCCTCCACATCAAGTCCAATGCCAAGAGCCGCAGCCATAGGCTCGTAGATCATGAATACATCTCGTCCTCCTGCATGTTCGCTTGAGTCGCGCACCGCACGGATTTCAACTTCAGTGGAACCTGATGGAATACAAACCACCATTCGAAGGCTTGGTGAGAACCAACGGCGTTTGCTATTGACCATCTTTACGAGGCCACGTATCATTTGCTCAGCGGCATTAAAGTCAGCGATCACACCGTCGCGTAGCGGGCGGATAGTGCGGATGCCGGGAGGTTCTTTCCCCTCCATTTGGTGAGCATCTTCGCCTACGGCGAGAAGTTTGTCAGTCTTATTGTCGATAGCAACGACAGAAGGCTGATTCACTACAATTTTATCTTTATGTATTATAATGGAATTGGCAGTGCCAAGGTCCATTGCAATTTCCTGCGTTAATGAAAATAGTCCCATATATTTGTTCAGTTGGGGGTGAAACTGTTGAAACTCAAGTCAGTATAGACATAATTACCGGAAGAGATGGTGGTCTCTGCCTGAATATGGCTTTTCGACTTGCAAAGTTACTTAAATTTTTTCAATTATTACGCAAAACAAGATATAAATTTTTATAAAAAATAAATTTTCTATTTTAATACGAAAAGTGGCTGATTCTTGGAAATCGGAATAAGGCTTACTGTAAGAAAAGACGGACCCGGATGATTTCATCCGGATCCGTCTGATGTTATGTTTCAGCAATCGAGTTGCGATCAGTTGAAGTAAGTGGTGAGAGCGTAGTCGATGCTTTCGATCACGTAGTCAAGGTCGCTGTCGTTGGACTGCATAGCTTTTGCTCTGTCAGCGATAGCTTTTGCAGCTTCGAAATAGTTGGTCTTGACATCAAGACGAGCAGCACGAGCCTGTTCTGAATTTCCTTCGATAGTATTCCACTTGTCAGCGCCTGCGCGATAAATTTTCTTACATGCGTTTTTAAGTGTTTCAAAGTCTACGTTGTCGATAGAAGCAGCCTTTCTGTAGTCGTTGACAGACTCCTCGTCTTTGCCCATACGGTCGTAAACGAAACCACGGAGACCATACAGCCCGGCATTGTCCGGATTGGCAGAAATGAGGTCGGTTACCTTATTGGCAGCCTGATCATACTTGCCATCTGTCACGAGGAAGTTGACGATGTTGTTGATGAATATTGGTTCTTCCATACCAAACTTCTTGTCGCCGGCTTCTGCAACTTCAAGGATCTTTTCCTTAGCTGTCTGTTCCATAGTAGAGTCACGCTGTGCAGCAGTCTGCCAGCAAGCGATCTCATATACGTAGGCTTGTTTGTCGTCATATCCTACGCCGCGAGCTTTACGGAATGCATCTGCACTTTTGAAGATGTCATCGCCTGTGTAAGCGGCAAGGCCGGCATTGAAATAAGCAGTTCCGCGGTCAGCGTCGGGAAGTTCAAGTTTCTCTCCCTGCATAAAATCCTGTTCGGGCATATCAGCATAGATCATAAAGCTTTCATAAGCTTCGGGATAGACTTTCTGTCCGTTGAAGAAATCAACACCAGCCTGGAAGTAATCGTTGGCATGTCCTTTCAATGCATTCACGATAGCTTTAGGAGTTTTTGTGTCGACTTTCCCTTTTTCATTAGGTACGGCAGCAAGAGGAAGAGCCTTGACATAATTATTGTAACCGTTGATAAGATTTTGTCCCATCTTAAGCTTGTCGACAGAAGCGGGGTTGATCATGCTGCTGCTGAGATCTTTGTCGAATGCGTCGAATTCGATCTTGCCGGCGATATAATATGTCTGTGCATCGTTGGCTGTTTCGGGGTTTTGCATAGCCTGGTTGATCAAAGAACGAGCTTCCTCAATCTTGTCAGGTTTTCCTGAAAGCTTCTTAGCAGCTTCCACGTTTGCTTTCTGAGCGCTCATCGAGCCAATGGCTGTGAAGCAGAGCGCAAATGTCATGAGCTTTTTCATTTGGTTTTGTTTTATAGATTATTGATTATTATCGTCATTAGGCTGAAGGTCATCCTCAGTCGGGGTGATTTCAACTTGAATGTCTTCAGTCGTTTGATTTTCGTTTTCTTCCGACTTAAGTTCCTCCTCGATCTCTTCTTCCGGATCAGAATCCACCACGCATACCGAAGCGATTCTGTCGCCGCGCTTTGTAAGGTCGATGAGTTTTACTCCTTGGGTGTTGCGTCCCTGGAGACGCAGGGTGTCTACAGCAAGACGGAGAGTGATGCCGCTTTGGTTGATGATCATGAGATCATTAGCGTCTGTCACCTTCTTTATGGCAACAAGATTTCCAGTCTTGTCTGTGATATTGAGAGTCTTCACTCCTTTGCCACCTCTGTGCATGCTTACCGGATAGTCTTCAAGATCTGTGCGCTTTCCAAATCCGTTTTCTGACACTACGAGGATACTATGTTCGGAGTCGTCGGTCTTGGCAGTTACCATTCCGATCACTTCGTCGCCGTCGCCTCTGAGAGTCATGCCGCGGACGCCGGTAGATACTCGACCCATCTCGCGAAGTTCTGATTCACTGAAGCGGGTGGCATATCCGGCCTTACTTGCAAGTATCACTTGTGTGTCGCCATCAGTGAGTTCAACCTGAAGCAGGGAGTCGTCTTCGCGTATGATGATAGCGTTCACTCCATTTGTGCGAGGACGGCTGTAAGCCTCCAGCGGAGTTTTTTTGACAACTCCATTGCGTGTGGCAAAGAGCAGGTTGTGTTTCTTAACGAAATCTTCGTCGTTGAGGTTCTTGATGCAGATGAAAGCGTTTACTGCATCATCGGCATCAATGTTGAGAAGATTCTGGATGGCACGTCCCTTAGAATTCTTTGCAAATTCCGGAATCTCATACACCTTTAGCCAATAGCAGCGTCCTTTGTTTGTGAAGAAGAGCATATAATTATGGTTAGTAGCCGGATATATGTGCTCTATAAAATCCTGGTCGCGGGTGCTGCTTCCCTTGGCTCCTACACCTCCACGGTTTTGGGCACGGAATTCAGTAAGTGGAGTTCTCTTTATATATCCAAGGTGAGATATGGTGATGATCATATCGTCATCAGGATAGAAGTCTTCCGCATTGAGGTCGCTTGAGAACTTGCTGATCTGAGTACGGCGCTCATCGCCAAACTTATCGCGTATTTCGATGAGTTCTTCTTTCATGACGTTTCTGCAGACCGCATCGTCGGAAAGAATCTGATTGTAGAATTCTATCAGCTTCATCAGCTCATCATATTCAGCGTGCAGTTTGTCGAGCTCCAGTCCGGTGAGCTGGCGCAGCCTCATTTCTACAATGGCGCGTGTCTGTATTTCATCCAAACCGAAGTTCTCGCTGAGTTTTTCACGAGCTTCATCGGTGGTGCGTGAATTGCGAATGATCTTGATCACTTCGTCGATGTGATCGCAAGCGATCATCAGACCCTTGAGGATATGAGCTCTTTCCTCAGCCTTACGAAGAAGGAATTTTGTGCGACGTATGACTACCTCATGGCGGTGAGCCACGAAATACTGAAGAATCTCCTTGAGATTTAGAGTGCGTGGTCGGCCATTGACGAGAGCCACGTTGTTGACACTGAAGCTTGTCTGGAGCTGTGTGAGCTTGAAAAGTTTGTTGAGCACGACGCGGGCGTTAGCGTCACGCTTTATGTCAATGGCAATATGGATTTTGCCACGCGCAGAAGTATCCGTGATATCTGAAATGCCTTCGATTTTCTTTTCTTCAACAAGATCGGCGATGCTTTTCACTATATCTTTCTTCAGCACTCCATAAGGAATTTCACTGACAATGATCTGGTCGTGGGTGCCGTTAGATTCAATTTCAGCCTTGGCCCTCAATACGATACGTCCTCTTCCTGTCTCATATGCATCTCTGACTCCCTGCATGCCGAAAATTTCGCCACCTGTAGGAAAGTCGGGAGCTGTCACATACTGCATCAGTCCATTGACGTCTATTTCAGGGTCGTCAATGAGAGCAAGCGCAGCATTCAGGGATTCGGTAAGATTGTGAGGAGGCATATTGGTAGCCATACCCACTGCGATACCGGCTGCGCCGTTCACCAAAAGATTCGGTATGCGGGTAGGCAATACAGTCGGTTCTTTTGTGGTGTTGTCAAAGTTTGGGACAAAATCCACAGTGTCGGAATCAAGGTCGCGGAGCATTTCCTCGCCCATGCGCGAAAGCTTGACCTCGGTGTAACGCATGGCGGCAGGGGAGTCACCGTCAATGGAGCCAAAGTTTCCTTGTCCGAAGACGAGAGGATACCTTAGCGACCATTCCTGAGCCATCCTGACCATGGTCATGTAAATTGATGAGTCTCCGTGAGGGTGGTAGTGGCCCATCACATCGCCGACAATACGTGCTGATTTCTTGGTGTCGCCTGAGAAATAATTGCCTACTTCGCCCATGCCGTATAGCACGCGGCGGTGAACAGGCTTGAATCCATCACGAACATCCGGAAGGGCACGCGACACAATGACCGACATCGAATAGTCGATGTAGGCGCTTTTCATTTCCGATTCTATATTGACCGGAATAATCTTATCTTCGTCAATAGTCATTTTTGCCTAATCTTTTCAACTTACAAAATTAACTAAAAAAACTCAGATATGCAAATTTGATAGCTCATAAGCATAAAAAAAGACGTTGCCACTTCCGGCAACGCCTTTTTTATGTTACTCACATGGGTCTTTGTAGTCGAAGTCGAGTCGCTCTGAGTCAGGATCCTTTCTGCTGACCTCGATTACGCCGCCGAGTTTCCCGTCAGCATTCAGCTTCAGCAGAAGCTCGGCGAGGTCATCCTCAAGATATTTCTGTATGGCACGCTTTAGAGGACGCGCACCGAAATTCTTGTCGTAGCCCTTGTTGGCGATAAACTCCTTAGCTTCATCCGAGAGTTTGAGCTCATAGCCGAGTTTCATTACCCTGCCGTAGAAATCTGCAAGTTCCACGTCGATGATCTTGAAGATTGCATCCTTGTCGAGCTGGTCAAACATCACGATGTCGTCAATACGATTGAGGAACTCCGGGGAGAATGCTCTGTTAAGAGCCTTGGAAATCACCCCTTGAGCCTGCTTCTTGTCGTCGGCTGCAGTGTTGAACCCGACGCCTGTGGTGCCGAAATCCTTCAGCTGTCGGCTTCCGACATTTGAAGTCATGATGATGATCGTATTCTTGAAGTCGATCCTTCTGCCAAGGGAGTCGGTAAGACGCCCTTCGTCCATCACCTGAAGCAACAGGTTGAATACATCCGGATGCGCCTTCTCGATTTCGTCAAGAAGCACCACGGAATATGGACGGCGACGAACCTTCTCCGTAAGCTGACCGCCTTCCTCATAGCCTACATATCCCGGAGGAGCACCGACAAGACGGCTTACGGTAAACTTCTCCATATATTCGCTCATATCTACGCGGATAAGTGCGTCGGAACTGTCGAAGAGATACTCGGCGAGTTTCTTGGCAAGATGAGTCTTTCCTACGCCGGTAGGACCGAGGAACATGAACACACCAATCGGCTTGTCCGGATCCTTAAGGCCGATACGGTTGCGCTGGATGGCCTTCACCACTTTTTTAATGGCGTCGTCTTGTCCGATGACGGAACCTTGAAGAGTATTGCCCATTTCGA
This sequence comes from uncultured Sangeribacter sp., assembly GCA_964396365.1. Classification (GTDB taxonomy): domain Bacteria; phylum Bacteroidota; class Bacteroidia; order Bacteroidales; family Muribaculaceae; genus Lepagella. Next base: position 6,198 of record CAYNEZ010000133.1, read on the forward strand.
GTAGCCTGTTGCCTTCGGTCTGGGCAATTCGTTGCGTAGGCACACCGGTCATCATTGCCACCACTTCCGCTACCTTCTCATCGTCTACCGTCTGGCGCTCCTTGTCAAGCTTAGCCTCCCACTTCCCTTTGAGCTTTTCGAGCTCAGCTTTCAGGGATGTCTCACGGTCGCGAAGTTCTTTCGCTTTTGCGAAATCCTGTTCATTCGCAGCCTTGAGTTTCTGTTCGGTAGTCGTGGCTATCTCATTTTCGAGAGCATCTATCTCTTCGGGGACAATGATATTGTTGATATGCACTCGGCTTCCCGCCTCGTCGAGAGCGTCAAGCGCCTTGTCAGGGAAGTTTCGGTCGCTGACATAACGCTCCGTCAGTTCTACACAGGCCTTGAGAGCTTCGTCGGTATATGTCACATTATGATGATCCTCATATTTCGACTTCACTTGATTCAGGATCTCAAGGGTTTCCTCCGGAGTGGTAGGCTCTACCATCACTTTCTGGAAACGGCGTTCGAGAGCACCGTCCTTTTCAATGTTCTTCCGATATTCGTCGAGAGTTGTGGCACCGATGCACTGTATCTCTCCACGTGCAAGAGCCGGCTTGAGCATATTGGCTGCATCCATTGTGCCTGGAGCTCCACCAGCTCCCACTATAGTGTGGATCTCATCGATGAAAAGGATTATGTCTGGATTTTTCTGCAGCTCGTCGAGTACAGCCTTGATGCGCTCCTCAAACTGACCACGATATTTTGTGCCGGCAACCATTCCAGCCATATCGAGACCTATCACGCGCTTGTTGAAGAGCACACGGCTCACCTTGCGTTGATGGATGCGGAGTGCAAGACCTTCTACGATTGCAGATTTTCCTACACCGGGTTCGCCGATAAGGACAGGGTTGTTCTTTTTTCGACGTGACAATATCTGTGCGAGACGCTCAATTTCTACTTCACGTCCCACAACCGGGTCAAGCCTTCCTTCCGCAGCACTCTTGGTCATGTCATAGCCAAATTTGTCAAGAGCAGGAGTGTCAGATTTCTCTTTGCCCTTAGAGTTGCTCTTTGACTTGGAGCCGGATGCGGCAGTAGGCTCGAATTCATCCTCGTCATCCTCATCTATTTCCGGATCCTCATCATTGTTTTTCTGCCCGAAGGGGAATGGAGGAATCTGGCCCGGACCTATCGACTGGATGGAGATATCAAAATTGAGATATTTTTCTTTGAAATCTTTCAGGAATTCACTGTCCATCGAGCGCTGATCGTGGATAAGGGCGAGGAGTATATGTTCGCCGCCAATCACAGATGCATGCATTTTTCGGGCTTCAGAAGTGGCAAGCTGCAGATGGCGCACAGCGGGAAGACTAATGCGGTATTGCTGCTCAAAGAGGGTAGTGGACTCTCCGGAGTTCACTTGCTCGGTGATATATTCCTCCACTTCCTTGCGCATCTTGTCGATGGGCACGCGAAGCTGTCTCAGAATCTTCAGGGCATAGCCGTTTTCATCTCTCAGGGAAGCCAGCACAAAGTGCTCGCAACTGATCACTTTTGAGTCAAATTCCTGGGCAATGTTGTAGGCTTGTTCCAGAAGGGGTCTGAATTGCTTTGAATAGTCGTTCTTCATTTATATCTGTTTTGTCTTATACAAATTTTTAGTGTCAGGCTTGAGAGCCTGCTTTTCATATAACAAATGGCGTGCCAAAAAAGGTTAAGGCGAGGAAAGCGTTTGCTATCCCCCGCCTTAATTATTTTTTCTGCTGATGGATTACATCATGCCTGGCATGCCACCTGCCGGCATAGGAGGCACGGGGTTGTCTTCCTTCTTGTCGGCGATGACACACTCAGTGGTCAGGAACATTCCGGCGATGCTGGCGGCGTTCTCAAGAGCCACACGTGTCACCTTTGCAGGGTCGATGACGCCTGTAGCAAAGAAGTTTTCATAGCTGTCGGTGCGGGCATTGTAGCCATAGTCGCCGGAGCCTTCTTTCACTTTCTGCACGATTACGGCACCTTCAAGGCCAGCGTTTGCCACGATCTGGCGCAGAGGCTCCTCAATGGCGCGGCGGATGATGGCTATGCCGGTAGTTTCGTCGTTGTTCTCTCCTTTGAGTTCGTCAAGTGAAGAGAGACAGCGGATGTAAGCCACGCCACCACCTGGAACGATACCTTCTGCAATGGCAGCGCGAGTTGCGCTGAGAGCGTCATCTACACGGTCTTTCTTCTCCTTCATCTCTACTTCAGAAGGAGCACCAATATACAGTACGGCTACGCCACCTGCAAGTTTGGCAAGGCGCTCGTGGAGTTTCTCCTTATCATATTCAGAAGTAGTGGTCTCTATCTGAGCCTTGATCTGAGCAACGCGAGCATCGATGGCATCCTTAGAGCCGGCACCGTTTACGATAGTTGTATTGTCTTTGTTGACAGTCACTTTCTCAGCAGTACCGAGATCGTTTACAGTAGCTTGCTTAAGTTGCATACCCTTTACTTCGCTGATCACATTGCCGCCGGTAAGGATAGCGATATCCTCGAGCATTTCTTTACGACGGTCGCCGAAACCGGGTGCCTTGACAGCACAGATCTTGAGGGAACCGCGAAGACGGTTTACAACGAGAGTTGCAAGAGCCTCATTGTCGACATCCTCAGCGATGATGAGAAGAGGACGGCCGGTCTGAGCTACAGCCTCGAGAATCGGGAGCATCTCCTGAAGGTTGGAAATTTTCTTGTCGTAGAGAAGGATGAACGGAGAATCCATCTCACATTCCATTTTTTCTGAATTTGTCACGAAATAGGGGCTGATATAGCCGCGGTCAAACTGCATGCCTTCCACCACCTCTACAGTGGTCTCAGTGCCCTTGGCCTCTTCTACTGTGATCACGCCTTCCTTCTTGACAGTCTTCATAGCCTCGGCAATCAGACGTCCGATTTCCTCGTCATTGTTGGCTGAGATACGGGCTACATTCTCAATCTTTGCCATGTCGTCGTCAACTTCCTGGCTCATTCCCTTGATCCCTTCCACAACTTTGGAGACAGCTTTGTCGATGCCGCGCTTGAGGTCCATTGGGTTGGCACCTGCAGCAACATTCTTGAGGCCCTCTGTCACGATAGCCTGGGCGAGAACCGTTGCGGTAGTAGTGCCGTCGCCGGCTTGGTCGCCTGTCTTGGAAGCCACTTCCTTCACGAGCTGGGCGCCCATGTTCTCGAAAGCGTTTTCAAGTT
>CAYNEZ010000134.1:0-9370 GCA_964396365.1 uncultured Sangeribacter sp.
AAAAACAAATATTCAAACAATTAATCACATGAAAAAAAATCGTATTTTAGGCCTGTTTTCAGCGTCGGCACTTCTGATGGCGGGTGCATGCTCCAACGACCTCATAGACCAGGGGAAACAGACTGGTACTAATGAGGAAGACAAAGAAGGTGGAGTTTATGTCTCAGTTCTCTTCGATCTTCCATCAGCCAAAGAGACTCGAAGCTTTACGAACGGCGACAATTCAAGCAATGACGGCACAGAAGTGGGTCATGATTATGAGAATAATGTCAGTAGTGCTTATATCGTACTTGCAAAGGCATCCGACAATTCCTTCATCGCGGCTGCTGAATCTACTAAGCTTGATGCTGTCGGAACATACGGAATCAGCTACAGAAGCTCGGGAAAATTCAACAAGACACAGCTTGGGGAGTTTTATAACTCCACATTTACTGAAGAAGATATAGATGCTTATACGGGCAACTACAAGGTAAATGTCTTTGTATACGCCAATCCTACCAATGGGGCAATCGACGTGCTAAAAAATGCAAAATTTGGCGACACTGATTGGGCAAATGCTACCGGATGGTATGATGAACTCCAGACTCCTGATGAAGGTAAAATCTGGACAAGGAATTATTTCCTAATGACAAACAGTGCCATCGCCACCCGTCTTATGCCATCAACTCTTGCAGACTGGGATGCACATACTACAGAAGCTTCAGCTTTCAATCTTACTGGTATGAACCACTATGGACGACCTAATGAAATCGACAATCTTGCTGCAGGCAACATTTCTGTAGAACGAGCAGCTGCACGCTATGATTTTCGTGATGGTGCACTTGATGGCATTGCAAATGACATCAATGGTGAGAATTATGATGTTGAAGGACCCAATGGATTTAAAGCCCAGACTTATCACGTAGTACTGGACTCTGATACAAAACCACTTGTAGACGTTTTCCTTGGCAAGATGTCGATGGTCAACATGAACAATGAGTTTTATTTTCTTCGTCGTGTCTCAGACAATGGTCTCCCTACTGGCGAACGCTACAAGCTTTTAGGTGCTGAACTTCCTTGGTATACAGACGCAAATGGAACTCCTATCCCCGGAGAAACAGGCAACTACGTTGTGGATCCTAATGCAGACTGGAAGGTAAAAATCCCGACTGCTGGCTTCTCAACCTATTTCAATTATCCTTTCTTCAACGATGAAGGAGTCATGGACAATGCCGAGTTGAGCAGCGATAGATGGTCGACAGTAGCAATCAAAGATGTCCTCACAACTGGAGTGGAGGATACCTGGAAACCAGACGCAAATGGAAAAGGTCAATACAAAACCTGGCGTTACCTGACCGAAGGCACGGTTCCCGAAATTGACTCTCAAACTGAGGGTGTAGCTAACGGAATTGTATTCAAAGGCCAAATGCAGCCTGCTCGTAAAGCAGTTGATGGAGATGATCAGTTCACAAAGAAGCTTCTTAAAGCTCTTGAAATCTCCGAGGATGGCAACAAGCTTCACGATCCTATCCTTTATGAATTTGAAGGTCATATCTATTGCACTTGGGACCACATCAGGCGCATTGCTATTTATCAATCCCTTACAAATTTAAATTATAATAACGGAAAGTGGGAATTCTCAATCAACAGAAGCACGCCAATTTATAATGCAGTATTTGGCACAGGAGGCTTTGGTTCAGTCGACTTCACATGCGAACCTACTGCAACCGCTGAACTGAAAAATGCCAATTTCCTTGAGCCCGGCGCCCAGAAACTTACTGACACAATGACTGAAGATGATCCTGCCTCAGCCAATGCAAAATATTCAGCATGGAAGACTGCCTTCCCAGGCTCTGACGATGAAGTTGAGGAGGATGAAGCTGCGGAGCTTGTATATTTTGATGCATTCCGCAAGGCTGCTGTGGATAAATCAATCACTCTCTATCAGACAAGTTATGATAAGGCTCTCGGCGGTTGGGGCTACTACTGCTACTATTACTACTGGAACCGTCACAATGACAATGGCAACAACAGCGTGATGTGCCCGATGGAGTTTGACGTAGTCCGCAATAATGTCTACAAACTTGCTGTAACCCGTCTTGCCCGTCTTGGCCACCCACGAATCTCTGCCAATGATCCGGATAAGCCGACTCCTGACACTCCCTGCGAGGAAGACAAGGTATACATCACTGTGACCTGCACTACACTCCCATGGGTAGTACGTGAAAATAATATCGTATTCAAATGATGCTCACGCAGATTGCATAGAGGAGCATAGACCCTTAAGGATTTTAGCTGGCTCATGCATACTACGCTTTGAAGCGGCAACTACAGGCTTACGCAGAGTACGATAAGGAAATAATGGGTGAGCTTGAAATAAACAAGCCTGACAGTCGGGAACCTCTGTCAGGCTACCAAATAGAAAAAGATTCATTAAAATGAAAATCAACATCATCAACGAGGTTATAAAAAAACTGTATGTCACGGCAATTCTTGTCTCAGGAACTGCCCTCTACAGTTCGTGCGACCGCATCCACGAAGATCTCCAGCCTTGCGAAATAGGGCTAAGGATACGGTTTATCTATGACTACAACATGGAGTTTGCAAATGCTTTCCCCTCTCAGGTAGACTGTCTGACTGTGCTCTTCTATGACGCGGAGGGCAATTATGTGAAGACAGTAACAGAGACTTCATCAGTGCTTTCCGATGAATACTGGCGCATGCAGGTGGAACTCCCGGCAGGCCAATACACCGTCGTCGCCTATGGTGGAATGGCCGATGAGAAAGCATCCTTTCACTTCGTGACAGAACCGGAGAATACCTCCCTCCACGACATTGAGGTGAGACTTGATGCGGATCAGGTTGGCAAAGAACTGCACCCTCTCTTCTATGGCAAACTCGACACAGAGGTAGAGGAGAATGCTCTCACCTACAAGGAGGTGACCGTAGAGATGATGAAAGACACCAACAATCTCCGCATCCTGCTCCAGCAGATTGGAGGCGAACCGGTGGACCATGCGGACTACGACTTCACTATCACTGACAACAACACTCTCTTTGCTTGGGACAACGACTTGCTGCCGGTACCGAACGTAACTTACACACCTTGGACCGAGGGTAATGCAGCGGCCGGAGAGCTTCCGGATGGTTCGGATGCAAGTGTGGCATGGGCTGAACTAAGTTTCTCTCGTCTGGCTGCCGCTGCAAAGCCCCATCTTTTGATCACTCATAAAGAGACTGGCAAGAATGTAGTGGACATACCTCTCAACAATTACCTTCTTCTTCTTAAGAGCCAGGCATTCGACTGGATGCCAAATCAGGAATTTCTCGACCGCGAAAGCCGTTGGAACATGATATTCTTCCTTGGGGAGGGTAATGTATGGGTATCTACCACTATCTCAATCCAAGACTGGAATGTGAGAGTAAATAATTCAGATTTAAGATGATGACATTAAGACGATACATACCTTATCTCATTCTTGTATGGTCCGCATTTTTGATCGCGGGGTGTGCAGATGAGGCTTCATATCTGGATCCATCGAAAAAGGAGAACGGATATGGCGATGTCACGCTATCGCTCAAAGTCAGCATTGCCAATACAAAGGGATACGGGGGTACGCGCGCTGAACCTTTCGTACCAGCTGATAACCCTTACGAACTTATCAACACCCTCCGCGTCATAATAATGAGAGAGGATAATACAGTGGAGTTCAATCGAATGATACATATGCCCGCGGGTGTAGGTCTGGATAAAGTTGGACAACTGAAGTTTGATGTGTCTACAGATCAAGGAGAACCCGTCGCTGGTGCTGATGGTCATTTGACAAGAACGGAAAACAAACGTATCTACCTCGTAGCAAATGAGGCATCCATTCCCAATGAAGAGGTGAGAAATCTTCTTGTCAATCTGAAAGAAGGTTATTACAAACAGGAAGAGACAGTCACTCCTCCAGAAAGCGATGACGAATCAGGTCAACCAGGGAGAGTAGAAAAATTCAGTGTTTACATAGCTGGGGACCCATTTTTACCCTCTGCGGCCGAAAATATAATGATCTATAATGTTTGGACAAAGCCGGATGAAACCGTCAAGGATAACTATGCAGTGCCGATGGTAGACAATTCAGGAACGTCAAAAGAATTCGTTCCAATGTCGGAATTCTATGATATCTCCGTGACATCGGATATCACTAATCCTGGTAATGACAGAACAGTGGAGCAAGAACTCTTCATCACTCGCAACTTAGTCAAGTTTCAGTTTGAAATAGATGCAGCTCCAGGCACGGAGTCGTTCAAAGTGACAGATATCACTTTTAGCAGCCTCATGCAGAAGGAATATCTCTTCCCTAAAGGCACTGTCTACTATCCTGATAAATATAATGAAAATGGCTCTGTCAACATAGAAGACAAGGAAATCATCAAATATTCCACTCCCTCCTTGATTAATGACGACAATCAGATACGCTCTTACATATTCAAGCCTTTAAACTTTAGATTCAATAGTCAAAGCCCAGCAGGAACTCCGACAGAAGATTTAAGTAAATACAATCCAGAACTATATTTCTGCGAGTCAAAGACACAGGAAACCATTGGAGGAGATGGGCCGGATAAGGACATCACTCTATTCAAGGTGGCCATAGGCGTGGAATTCGATATGGATGAGCCAGTCTTGAACGACGAGGGGAAACCTGTATTGGATGGCGAAGGAAATCAGCTTTACCAGTCTCCGCGTAGGGAATTCGAAGCAAAGACATTAAGTCTGCCTCAGATGCTTCCACGAAACACTATAGTGAAAGTGAAGATGACTCTATCTGACGGCGAGTTGGATTGTGTGGTGACTGTCTTTCCTTATACAGCGGTTAATCTTAATCCCGAGTTTGGATTCTCTGCTCCGGAGTCGGATAAATTGACTGTTGAGCCAACCATGGAACTTACTTTGGGTGGTAAAGATGGACTGCTCTATCCGACCTTTACGTCAACTGACGGGAATACAATCCAGAATATATATTGGGTGTCATCAAATCCATCGATTGTACTTCTTGGTAATGAAGTGACAGATGTCACTGATCAACGATATGTGGAACCTTCCTCCTCAGTTGAGCTGCCATATGAACAATTGGTTCAAGATAAATCAGAAGCAGTTCCTGTCAGGATCATTCCTAAAGGGGTTGGTTCGACCTATGTTACTGCCTATACACAGTCAGGTTTAGTTGCGCGTTGTCGAGTGACCGTAAAAGAGTAAATTCAATAGGAGATACTAACTATATTATTTTATGAAAAGTAAAGTATTAAAAATTTCATATATTCTCACACTTCTCTTCTCGCTTCTGTTAGCGGCGTGTACGGATGATTTTCCTTACAGGGATGTTGAAATCCCTGAAGGGGAAGGTATCCTTTCCGCAACCGTGACATTCACTCCGACCACTGCAAGTGAACTTGGCACTACACGTACTGACGGCGATGCGTTGAACAGCATAAATTCACTCTGGGTGCTTGTTTATGACAAGCAGAAGAATTTAGTAACAAAATATGCTAAAAGCGATCTGTTAAATTACGACGATACTCAAGAGTATACTGTAGATCAAGATAAGGATCATCTTGATGGGAATGAAGCGCATACGGATGAAAAGAAAACTGCACGCGCTACATTCCAAATTCCTAATCTTCCATATGGCCAATATTATATTTTTGCGGTTGCCAATATGGACAACCTTTCTGATTATGAAGAGGCAATACAGACTGTAGAAGGATTACAACATATCTCATTGACATGGGATACTTCTGACATTAGCAAAAATAGTCAAATGTTTGGTTATTTCACTTCCGGAAGCTCAGATTCAGAAGGTTTTGAACCTAAAGAACCAATTACATTCGCTGGAAGGACTACTGAGTCAAAGATACATGCTTGGCTGAAGAGAGCAGCTTCTAAGGTGACAGTGGCATTTGATCCAAGCGGTTTGAATCAAGGTGTGTCTATTTATATAAAGAGTGTCACAGTAATGGACATTCCTAAAACCTGTCTGTTGGGTGCTGTTAACACTCCCAAGAGCGTAGCGGAATTAGACAATCACCTTGCTGAGTATGGGGATCCTGACTATAAAAATCAATTCCAAGCTGTAGCAAATTCTCGACTTGAATATAATTCTAAAGGAGTCATCACAGACTCTAATGAGCAAATGGGAGAAAACGCTACAGATGGCCTTCGATTGGATAATAGTATCCTCAATGCTATTCCAGAAAATGCACATGCTACGAATGCTCCTTCTCTATTCTTTTATGAGAATAATCAGACTCCCTATCTTGAGGAAAAAGACGCTAATTATAAAAGTAAGACTGAATATGACAAGCGTCCACAAAAAGATGGGGATGATAAAATAGGAAATACTATACATAAGCCTGAAAATAACAATGACTTCAAGGATAGAGTCCCCTATGGCACGTATGTTGAAGTCGTGGCTTACTATGTATCTTCGAATCCTGCAAACCCAGGGGAAGGCTCAATCAAGTATCGTTTTATGCTTGGTAAGGATGTATCATTTGATTATAATGCTGAGCGAAACTATCATTACAAGCTGACACTTGGCTTTAAGGGATGGGCTAATGACCCTGATTGGCATATTGATTATGTGGTTACACCTCCTGCTATTGAGGTACCATCAGTGTTCCGTGTGTCATATCTTTATCAGCAGAAGAGTGAGCTGCCGATTAAGATTGTGGGAGATATTGAGTGGCTGACAGTTACAATAACTGAGAATAACTGGGCTCCTTATGATCCAAATCCAGATACAAATCAAGTTATCACACAGGGCGGTAAGGAGTATTTAGTACCTAAACAAACGATATCGACTTCTCCAAGTACCTATGAGTTTAAATGGAATGAACAGGCATTCAGAAACTCAGCATACTTAAATCCCACTTCGACTCCTAACGGAGCTTACCCTGCGAATTTACCTACAGGACAGCAACGACCTCAATTTGGATTTTTGGCACTCCATTTACCAAGTAGAGACTTGACTACTATAAAAATTGAGGATCTTGGAGGAAATGGTTATGGATCAACATATAATGACAAATTAATAGAATACTGGAATGCCCATCAAGAAGGAATAAGAAGATTTGGATCAAACAGTAATAAGGGAGGAGATGATTTTGAAATAAGAGATGATCACACTCAATCGCATAATGATCTTGGAGAAAATCTTGCTGATAATGGGTATAAAGTTAAGCCAGTTTTAAATGATAACAACGAACCAATATCAAACCAGAGAATTCTTATGCTTCCTGTTTGGACAAGAACTAAATCTCTTGCAGGAATTGCAGGTTTCTCGGGGAATAATCCTTATGAAGCTTTTGAACGCAAAGCAACCTTACATATTACGGCAAGATTTAAGGGGGACGATAATCCAATTGAAAAGGATGTAGAAGTATACCAGGTAAAACGGATCACAAATCCTAAGGGTGTGTGGCGTGCTCATGACCGTACGGAAACATTTAATGTAACTCTTCTTGAGGCAGTAAATTCGAATGGGGAATCAGATTTCCAGCCTTTTATTTCTCAAGGTGAATGGACTGCTTATATTGAACAGCAGACAAATGATGGCGGCTTTTCCATACGTCCAAATGGAGAGACAAATGGCTACATGAAGGATGGAAAAATATACGGCAATACGGGGTCAGAAATACACTTTGCAATCAATTTTGGTAATCCTGTTGCAGAAGACCAATCTGAATGTGCAATTGTAAAAGTAGAATATCATGGCAACCAGTGTTTGCATAAAATCCTTGTGAGAAAGGGATACAATGCTCCATTGAGAATGGGGGGAACAACACCAACCAATGGAAAACTTTGGAGTTCATTCTCTCTATATCAGGCAACCAGTGCTGGTAGAACTGAAGAAGGAAGAGATGTTTATAACGCTGTATTGACAAAAAATCCACTCATGTTGGGATCTATGTTTCGTAGAGGAAAGCAAGATCAAGGCATATTTGTATGGAATAACGTCCCGGAGAATACAGGTTTAGGTCCATTTGTTGCTCCTAATGGTGCGTCATTTGTAGTAGGACAAAATATGAACTCATCGATTACAAATCCAACAGATCCAACGCAATTCAAAGCGAAGTGGAATAGTAGGACTTGGGCGCAAATAGATTATCGGAATGATATAGATGCAGCTGGAAGAGCCAATAATATGGGTATATATTATGCTGAAGATGAAAATGGGATAACTCGAAAATATAGGGTGCCGACTTTTACTGAATTTCGAGATCTGACTGACAATTCAGAGTTTGGATTTGGAGTCTTCTATGGAAGTTTTGCTACTGAGCCGAAACTTACTGCCCAAGAAGCATATGGACTGATTGACCCATATAATGAAGGATTATTCACTAATCCTAATGGTATGAGAGCAGTGGTCGCTTATGACAAACTGACAGGTAATCAGATACTCTTCCCGATAGGTAGATATGGTATTGGGACAAGGCGAATGTTTAATGTACCGAAAATAGCAGGAACTAATAATGGGAATCCAATTTACTTTGGTATTTTGCATTATTCCGATGTATATGCTCCTCTAACAGGTGCCAACGACTTATATAGGCCTATACCATATAACCTACCTATTGTATCCGGATGTATTTATTGGATCGATCAATATGTTGCTGCTAACACGTATGGCAACCCATATTCATGCTTAGGTTGGGATATGAACTATTTCAATTTTGACTTTAACAATTATACTGAGAATAATTATCAGGATGCTTGTCCGATTAAGTTTGTGATTGATGAGTAAAGAATAAGCGCTTTCGAAAGGAGGCGCTTTCTTAACAAACATATAAATATTAGTTATGGCAAACGACAACATTCCAAGACATTTAAAGCATCAGCCTATTGTGGCGCTTGATTATGAACAGATTGACCAGCAAGCTGGAGGAGGAGATGCAAAATTTGCTTCCATTGGGCATGCTCAATGGGGCTTTGACGACTATTCGGCCAAGATTTTGAGAAGGACATGGGATGAACAACGATGGTCAAGGCAAAATGAGGAGTTGCCGTTATGGAGGGTGTTAGACCTTGCTATTTTGGTGGCTGCTCAGATTCTTGACAAACCCTCTGGGTATGGCGAAGAAGTGCTTTCTGATGCTGAGGCTGCTCAATTGAAGAAGTATTTAGAAGAGCGGAAGGAGATTTATGAGCCGAGGATAGAGAGGCTTCGTGAGCTTTTGAAGTGAGGGGTTACGGGCTCAAAGCATCCCGGCTGGGGACGCTTCTGAATGCTGGCTGGTCGGGTGGTTTGGACCGCTACGAAAAATCCGATTTCCCTCAATGGGAAATCGGATTTTTGGCGCACACGGAGTGGTGCGCGGTCCATGTTTGACGGCACGGGAGTGTAGATAT
>CAYNEZ010000135.1:0-9363 GCA_964396365.1 uncultured Sangeribacter sp.
GAAAATAATAGAATTTTTTTGTTAAAAAATTTGGTTTATAAAATAAACTTAATTAACTTTGCATCCGAATAAGAGCGGAATCGCGCGACCGCTCTTTTTTAAGACAAAGATGGTTTATAAAATAAACCAAATGTAAAACCTTAAAAACCTGAAATATGGAAGAAAAAAAATTAACTGAAAAGGAGAGTCTCGAAGTGATAACTTCGATGATTGCTCGCACTAAACAACGTTATCTTGGGAGCGGAAACATTCTTCTTATGTGGGGATATCTTGTGGTATTGGTATCCATACTCGTATGGATAATGCTGGTCTCTACCCGTCAGAATGTTTGGAACTGGCTATGGTTTGCTATTCCTGTAATCGGTATGCCCATAACCTCAATAATGGCTCGTCGGGAAAAACGAGCTTATGGTGTGGTAACGTATTCCGACAAGATTACATCACAACTTTGGACTATTTTTGGTCTCTCCGAGATTATTCTAACGCTTATCTGCCTTGGATTCGCTATCATCGGGAACGTAAACAGCTGGGGAGCCATGCTTGTGTATACCCTACTTGTAGCTCCATCTGCTGAGATTGCTCAAGGTCTTATAGTAAAGGAAAAATGCCTTATTTGGGGTGGTGTAGTTGGTATGGCAATAGGAATGATTTCAGTATGTTGTGTTGTCGGGGAAATACCTCTCTCAGCTAACTGGTTTATGCCACTTTTCATACTCGTTTGGGTTGCTATGATGATTATTCCGGGATATATACTCAAACATAAAGAGAAGATGGCATGAAAGAACTGAATCCGCTTTTGCATTCGCAACTCCGGCTTGCCATAATGTCCATTCTGATGAATGTGGAGGAAGCTGATTTCGTTTATCTCAAGGAGAAAACCGAATCCACTGCCGGAAACCTAAGTGTTCAGATTGATAAATTATCTTCAGCCGGTTATATATCAGTCGAAAAAGGAATGTCTGGCAAACGTCCAAGAACTACATGTTCAATCACAAAAGAGGGTCAAAAAGCTTTCGAAGAATATGTAGAGACATTGAAAACTTATTTGAACCTATAACAGAAAGGGCATCCGTCAGCGACTATTGATGGATGCCCCTTTATAATTATCTATTGACTGAATATAGATAAAATTTTTGAGTTGAGTGTAACTTTTTGGGTTGATTTTGCACCTAACGTTACAAAAACATCAAGAAAATGGAAAGTCCACCAAAAACAAACAAGGAGTTCAGCTCTTTCGTCAAAGAGCATTCCCGAATTATCAACAAGATCTGCTGGGCATACGCAACCCCGCAAGTGCCATATCAGGATTTACGACAAGAAATCCTTACCAACCTTTGGTTAGGATTAGAGAAATTCCAGGGTACGAGCAAAATCTCTACTTGGGTCTATCGTGTTGCTGTCAACTCTGCTTTAATGGCCATTCGCAATTACAAGCCTAAAGTTGAGACCCTCCCTTATGAGATTTCTGCTGTCGACATTTCTTCGGAAACAGACGACAACAAGACAGAACTGCTTGCCACTCTACACGAATTGATTAATCAACTTCTTCCGATTGATAAAGCGATAATCCTACTTTGGCTCGATGAATATTCATACGAAGAAATTGCAGACATCATCGGAATCGAAAGGAACAACGTTGCTACCAAACTTCACAGAATTAAAAACAAACTCATCTCAAAATCGAAATAATATGAACTTAGACGAACTCAAAAAAAGTATGTCAACTCTCGATGAAATACTTGCTGAAAAGAGCTGTGATACAATTAGCTTTAACACTAAGACTTGCACATCAGCACAAACTCGCATTGCCAAACAATACGGTAAGAATATTCTCAGCAGCACTGTGCTTGCTGTCGTCTTCATTGCTCTTTGGCTCAGTGGAAACCATCAGCCTTCTTTTCCTATCGCAATGAAAGGCTTTCTCGGAGTGTTTATGGCTGTGACGGCTATCGTGTATGCAATTCTTTATTATTTAATTAAAAGAATACAAGTGACTTCCGCAGCTCCAATGGTAGTGATGAAACAAGTATCTTCATTCCGGCTCTTCACATTGATTGCAGAAATCTTTTTCGCAATAGTCCTTGCAATCTTCTTTACCATGTTCCTCAGTAATCTCTGGGCTCTTGGTTCTTATACATTTTGGCTTGTAGCAGGAGCATTATTAGTCAATCTTATTATCGCAGCCATAATTCTTCCCAAGAAAATTAGAGATTTCAATGAACTGACAGCTTTAGATTAAATTCATTTCAAAAAATATGGCGCTCCCACACATTTCAGTGGAAGCGCCTTTATGAGTCGGGGCCTTAATCAGCATTTTCGTAAAAATACAAACAAATTCCTCTTTTAATGTCTACTTTTTATGGTACAACAAACGCAACAATGTTAATGTATGCTAAAAATTACAATTTGATGAACTATTATAACAATAAGTCTTTACAAATCATCGTAATATATTAAATAAGCACTATAATTATTAATCAATGAAAAAAAATCTTCTATCAGCAATTCTGGCTGCTATTTCCATAGGAGTGCATGCCGAATACAATAAATTGGTATTCAACACTCATAATGGTGAAAAACTATCCATAGGAGTGAAAGGCTTAGAAATAAGTTATTTAGATGGTGATATGATCGCCATTGCAGGAAACGAATTGGTAATTATTCCATTGACATCTCTTGAATCAATGGAGTTTTCTGATACAAATGCTGTCGGGACGGTGTCTTCTATCGACAATAGTGAAGTAACTGCATATTCCACCAATGGCATTAGTCTTGGAACTTTCAAATCTCGTTCAAATGCTTTGAATGGGTTGCCAGCCGGAATTTATATCTTGAAATCAAATAATGGTGTAACATGTAAAGTAAGCATTAGCAAATGAAACCAAAATATATTTTATTAGGAGTGCTTTCAGCAACATTGCTTAGTTTTGCACCAGCTCACGCACAGACTTTGAGTGTCAATTGCGGCAATGTGTCATATATTTTTGATTCATCGCAGACCGGCGTAATGAATTATAGTAACGGATCTGAACTGACCATACTTGGTAATAAATTTAAAATTAAAGAGATCAAAAGCATTACCACAACCGATCAATCAATAGCCGACAATACAGTCAGTGTGGTATATGGTTACTCTTCCGCTTCGGTCAAAATTGCCGGCAACATTGCGCAGTATGTCAATGTTGATGTTGAATATGGACATGTGTCAATTAAGCAGAGTTCGGACGTGTCTGACACAACATGTGGAGAAATCACCTATGTTTTATCAGGGGATTGCACTAACGGAGAATTTTCACTTGAGGGAAGCTACAAAGCGAGCATTGAACTTGATGGACTCACTTTGACAAATCCAAGCGGTGCAGCTATCGACATCGAGAATGGCAAGCGCATTGCTGTAAGAGTAAAGGAAAATACCGTAAATACTCTGACAGACGGAGCATCCGGAAGTCAGAAAGCTGCACTCTATTGTAAGGGTCATCTTGAGTTCAAGCAGAAAGGGACTCTCAACGTCACTGGCAATAAGGGACATGCAATTGCAGCCAAAGAGTATATAGAGATCAAGAATGCCAAGATCAACATTCTGTCAGCTAAGAAGGATGGCATAAGTTGCAATCAATATTTCCTTATGGAGAGCGGAGACTTGCAGATAAGTGGCACAGGCGATGACGGCATACAGGTTGAGTATAAGGATGATGCCGACCGTGAAGCTGAAGACACCGGAAGCATTACCATAAAAGGTGGCACCATCAATATAAACGTGACCGCAGATGCTGCAAAAGCATTGAAAGCTGATGGCGATTTCATCATGACGAAAGGTGAACTGACAGCCTCCGTAAACGGAGGTGGAATTTGGGATTCAGATAAGCAAAAGACCAAGGCTTCCTCTTGTATTGGCATTGACGGAAATCTTAATATTAGCGGAGGAACTCTTAATCTCACTGCTACAAATGGAGGAGGAAAAGGGATCAGCGCCGACGGCGATTGTCTGATTTCAGGAGGCGTTTTCAATATTTCAACTTCCGGGGGCATGATGGCATACGTCAATGGTAGTGTGAACAATAACTATACAGGGAATGCTGATCGTTTATCTTCCGACTATAAATCATCTCCAAAGGGTATCAAAGTTGACGGCACAATTGTAATTGAAGACGGAGATATCACCATTGAGACTAAAGGAAACGGTGGCGAAGGACTTGAAAGTAAAAAGACCATCACTATTAATGGTGGAAAAATTACCATACGTGCATACGAAGATGGCACTAACTCTTCAAGCCATACATATATAAATGGTGGTGAAATTGAGGTAACAACGGGCACTGGCGATGCCATCGACTCTAACGGCAATATCTATATCGCCGGAGGAAAGATGACAGTTATCGGTGCATCCAGTCCGGAACAAGGTCTTGATGCAGGAGATGGTTATACAGTCTATATTACTGGTGGAAACATCCTTGCAGCAGGAGGTGGCAATTCAGCTCCTACCAATTCTAATTCCACTCAAGCCTACGTGATACTTACGCAAACTGTTGAAGCTGGTTCAGAAGTGACAGTAAAGGATGGAGAGAATGTATTGGCAACGTTCACAATTCCTGCAAAATATGGCGAAAATTCCTCTACTCGCGGTCCTGGTGGTCCCGGTGGAGGTGGCTGGGACTGGGGATGGGGAGGTTCTGGAGGTTCCTCACTTCTTATCAGCACTTCCGATATGGTAAGCGGAAAAACTTACACTATAGTATCCGGCTCCAATACCACTACCGCAACAGCTCGCACGACTGGCGGAAGTTCAGGGCCCGGTGGTCACTGATCATGATTGATATTATACACCAAATACCTCGGAAGACTCGCTTCTGAGGTATTTATTTTGCTATATGTATTTTTATGGCTACATAATATCACCCCTTCCTATTCCTGAACATGAATAGGAAGGGGTGATATTATGTTTGATTTGGATTCAAGCTAAATTATGCTACGCATTTGATGCCAAGCCATACCATCAGAAGACCGAGAGCCACAGATGGAACGATATAGCATATGAATTTCAACCATTGTCCTTTCTGAATCATAGCAAAACTGTCATGGCTGAACGAGGAGAACGTCGTGAAACCTCCACAGAAACCAGAAATCAGTAGTGCATTGACCAATGGGCTCATATCATGGCGAGTCCAAAGACCCACAAAAAGACCGATGATAAAACAGCCAATCACATTGACAGCAAATGTACCGGCAGGATATTTGTCACCGAAAAGTTTCTTTCCGGCTACGCCAGTAAGGTATCGTCCGCAGGTGCCGGCAAAACCACCTAACCCTGCAATAAGCATATATTCGATAATCATATTTTTAGACAATTAAAAGGGTTAAGCATTTTGAGTTTTTTCAGCCGGTTTCCGAATGCATGCTGCGCCTAAAGCCACCATTGCAATACCGAAGACAAGACTCGTTACCATATAGAACACAAACATTCCGGTATCTCCTTTCTCAAGAAGAGAGATCATATCGTCTGAGAAAGAGGAGAACGTAGTCAAACCACCGCAGAAACCTGTGATCCAAAGAAGATTCTCCGTCTTGCTAAGACGTCCGGTTTTATTGAGGTAGCCGTAAAGCATACCTATAATAATACAGCCAACCATGTTAGCCATGAACGTTCCTAATGGGAAAGATAGGTGACAAATAGCTGCTCACAACTTATCCGAAAGGAAACGAAGACAAGTGCCTAAGAAACCGCCGGCACCAGCGATCATTGTCGATTTAAACATATTGTTAATTTTTTTATAATTTTTAGTTTATGTCCTTATAACTAATTAAATCGACAATAAGTTCACTTTTCTTCAATTCATTTTGTAGATTTGATCTTTCTGAGACGGTTCCAACTTGGGATGCCTCTAAACAAATGAATTACTAAAATTATTGAGAAACCACAATAAATGAAGATAAACATTAACCGAAAAAACCAATATCTAAGGCCAAACGTTATATTGCTGAAAACTTAAAAAATTACTGCTATGAATTTTATAATAGAAAAAGACAAGATTTATGCAAAAGACAATTCAGGCAACATAATAGCTGAAGTGACATTCCCGACAAAAGACGGTGTTTCTACAATAGACCATACCTTTGTGGATACTTCCCTTAGAGGTCAAGGTATCGCAGGGAAATTGGTAAAACTGGCAGCAGACAAAATCTTATCGGAAGGCAACAGGATAGCTGCCACTTGTCCTTACGCAGTCGTATGGTTTGAACGCCATCCTGAATATCCATTGGCTTGCTCCGGTCCAGCCGCATGTAAAATCTACCGACGAAAATAGTTTAGCGGACAAATGATACAGTCGTTATGGTATAAAAATTTTTTAGCCTCACGAAAAACTTATCGTGAGGCCGCATTCTGATATCCACCTGACACTACTAAATTTTCGTCAACTAAGAATACAGTGCCGAGAAGGCCATGTTTAGGCGAGGTATAGCATCTGAGTAATGATCACCGGGTACACTCTGAAACTCTACTTCTATTCCTGCATTTTTCAAGAGACTCAATATTTCTTCAGTATTCTCCCCTACCGAATTAAAAGCCTTCACTTTAGATTTTGATTCCTTATCGCCAAGCAAAAAGAAACCCTTTCCGCTTTTTACCGGAATTGTGATGCTTTTCATCCATTCCAAGAATCCTTCATACCAGAAAGAACCGGACAAAGAAGCAATATTTGCAAATGTATCGCAAACCATCCATTGCCAAAGTGCAAAGAGTCCTGACATTGAGACCCCTATCAAACTTCGATTGACATCTGCTTTAATATCCAATTGATTCTCAATCTTGGGAATAATATCCTCTTGAATCTTCTTCAAAAACTCGGGGGATTCTCCTTTAAAATCCTCTGTTCCTTTCGGCACTCCGGGAGCAGGCCATGGACTGAACACATTTTGCCAATCCATTCCTATAATAACAACTATGTTTGTGTCATATTTTATTGCAGCTTCCTCTACCCAATTGGCTAACATATCCATGGGATAAAGAATATAAGCCAGTCTGTCTTTTCTTTCCACGGTGACGCATTGACACTGCAGACCATCTATTTCAATTTTTTTATTCATAATATTTCATCATATCCGGCATATCCTTAAATCCTAAGGATGAATATACCGGTTTTCCATCCTCAGTAGTTTCAAGATAAATTTTACCACATCCATTCATCCTTGCCGCATCTATAAGATGGGAAACTATCGTATGGGCGATCCCTTTATTTCGATACGGCTCACGAACATATATGTTCATTAGATAAGCACATCTTCCAGAAGGATTATCTGGAGAAGGAAGTTCTTCTGTAAAGCACACTCCTCCACACCCACATTCTTCACCATCACATTTAGCTATAAATGCAAGATGGGAATTATCGCCTAAATGCCTTTCATAATACTGACGGTTAGCACAGAGAAGCTCTTTATCAGCTTTTTCTCCAAAGACATGTTCTATGACTTCTTCTCGCCAGCGCATCAGCTCAGAAACATCAGTTATTTCTTTTAGTTCTATCATTTATATATTCCTTCTATTACTTGGCAAGTAGCTTGCAAAAATTTACGATATGACAAATATCGAGATGACCCCAATTAGCCTTTGTTATCATATTAAGATCTTTGAAGCCCCTTGGTTTTACATATATCGTTTTATTTCTTTGTGCTACTTATAATTTCCCTCCTTCAATACTTTTGGAAGTGCCTTCATGTCGATTTTTCCTCTGTGTGTCAATGGAAGTTCGTTGACTTCTACAAAAAATTCGGGAACCATGAAATCGGTCAATTTCGATTTAAGATATTCTCGCACATCATGCAAAGAAAAACCTTTACGAGGCACAATATAGGCGACAAGATAGTGCAAGCCTCCTTCATCCAGGAAAGCGCGGACAATACCACGGTCTATCTCAGGATAGTCGGTGAGCACATTCTCCACTTCTTCCGGCTCAACACGTTTTCCAAGGATCATCACCTGCTCGTCACGACGATGCAGAAATGCCATATTGCCGTCGGGAAGCACATAACCCATATCTCCACTGCGGTAGAAGCGTGTTCCATCAGGAAGAGTCACAAAATTAGCTTGCTCAGGTGGATTGCCAAGATAGCCTTGATTTACTCCTTCACCGAATATACAGATCTCCCCTATTTCCCCTTTCGGAACTTCCTTTAGATTTTTATCAAAAATCTTTACCTCCACTCCTTTGATAGCCTTTCCAATAGAGAATGTTCCGTCTTCAAGCGGCGTGGCATTATCCACACGGAAATAATTGGAACAGACACAAGTTTCAGAAGGCCCATACGTATTATATATTCTTATACCCTTCTCGCGCAAATTGGTGATATAGCTTGCTCGTATCACATCGCCACCACTTATTATAAGACTTACAGATTTTGGAAGCACCTCCGGACGCTTGTTCAAGTCGGCGATAAGATATGGAAATCCATCAATGATCGTGACTCCATGTCGCGTACAAAAATCCATAAGACCCTGCAAGGGTCCATTGTGAACTTCTATTGTAGGAATAGCAAGCGTTGCTCCATTAAGAAGTATTGTGAAAACCTCTTCCACAAAGATATCAAACGAACAAACAGAATACTGCAACATAACATCTCCCGGACCGGTATGCATTTCAGCCTCGAAAGCTTCACAATAATTCACGACTGAGTGATTTTCCTGGATGACACCCTTTGGTTTTCCTGTAGTGCCGGAAGTATACAAGATATAAGCTATCCCATCCGGTGTGGAACGATCTTCATATTTCTGTGTAGTTGGAGTGAGATCCTCACAATATTCGTCTGTGATTACGAGTTTGACGCCAGCTGTCTTCATCATGTAGTCTATACGGTCTTTTGGCAAGAACGGTTCTGCCGGAACATAAGCGGCTCCACTCTTAAGCACTGCCAACATCGCAGCAATTTGTTCTGCTCCATGTTGCATCACAATGCCGACAAATGCAGGTTTCTGATCATAGAACTTGGCAAGTATTGAATCTGCCATTGAATCAAGCTGAGAATAAGATAATGTCCGGCCATCTTCTACTATTGCCTGATTATCAGGATACTTCTCAACCATTTCCTTAAAGCGTGAATATATCGTGCGTTTTTCCATAATATTTTCTAAGATTTAAGTAGATAATAAAATTTGATGTATGTTTAAAAGCATTACGTAATTATAAAACGCGTGAACTCACCAAAAGATTAACGATAACATCTTTTTATCATGACCAATATTCCAAACAATAATAAATGGCTGACAATTTTTTAAGTTGTCAGCCATTTATTATTGCATCCTTTGAGATACAAGTATTTTTGTGGAGGTGGAGGCTCTACGCATAAAATTTTCACTCATTTTCATATATTGTA
>CAYNEZ010000136.1:0-9293 GCA_964396365.1 uncultured Sangeribacter sp.
CGCCAGCCAGCTTTCTGAGTCCTGGTATTGGTCCAGCACTGAGAACTCGGCGACGGGCGCATGGGGCTTGGGCCTCTCTACCGGCACCCTCCGCTGGTACACTAAGGTGTCGAACAGCTACTACGTTCGCCCGGTGGCAGCATTTCATTAACCCTTGATCTCTTCAACCCTTTAACTCTTCGGAGCGTAGCGACGAGCGAGCGAAGCGAGCATAAGGGTTGAAGAGAACCACACATTCAACTTATCTCAAAGCTGAAGTCGCCGTCTATGAATGATTCAGGAGTCCGTGTTCCAGAGCTTTGAGATAAAATTTGTGTTTAAGGTTATGTATCTGAAAACTAAGTGATTAAAAGCAGTTTTAATTTAAACAAATGTTGCGATGGCTTTATCCAACGAATTACCTGTCTATATCGAGACATATCATTATATTCAAGCAGTGCTTGATATTCATAAGAATTTCCCAAGGGATATTAAACATACCGTTGGGCAAGAGTGGATTAAGGTAGCAATTTCGCTGCCGACATTCATAGTGAGAGCCAATATGTTCCGTAGTGAACGTGAAGCATATCTTACTGATTTTATTTGTGAGTTCGAGCATTGCAAATTGATAGTTAGATTGGCTGGTGATAACCGTTGGATAAGCCGGAAGCAGCAATCACACCTGATGTATTTGGAAGCGACTATCGGCAAACAAGTGACAGCATGGAAGAACGCATCAACGAAAAAGTATCATAAGAAAAAATCTGACAATACTGATTGAAGATGCAACGCACAGAGTATGGGAGTTTACGGATGACCATAGAGAATGCGCTTCCGTGAGAAATGGGGGTACTACTGCCTAAAAGTAGTTAAGAACAAGAAAACGTACCCGATACACTGAGAACTCGGCGACGAACGCATGGAACTTGAACCTCTCTACCGGCAACCTCAACAACTGGAACACTAAGGTGACGAACAGCAACTACGTTCGCCCGGTGGCAGCATTTCAACGTAAGGCATTTTTATGCAAGAGATAATTAACTAAATATTATGGCATTATCGCTTTTAATGCTGATATGGTAACGTATGAAGGTTTATTTGAAGCCTATTTAGATTGTCGCGTACATAAGTCGCGGACAAACAACTGTATCAAGTTTACGCTTGATGTAGAGGGCAATCTGTTGGATATGATGGAAGCCATCAACAATAGAACTTATCAGCCTCGACGTTCCATTTGTTTTGTCGTTAGCCGCCCCAAATACCGTGAGGTGTTTGCAGCGGATTTTGCAGACCGCATTATTCACCATTATATCAGACTGAGACTGGAGCCAATCATAGAAAGCGAGTTTAACGACCGCACTTTTAATTGCCGCAATGGCAAAGGAACTCTTGCCGGAGTTGAGCAATTGAAGAAAGATATTATTGATTGCTCTGAAAACTATACCAAGGATTGCTATGTAGCGACAATAGATCTCAACAGTTTCTTTATGTCTATTCCTAAGAAATTTGTTGAGGATATGGTTGTTAAATTAGTGGATGACAAATATGAAGGGGAGGATAAGGATGATTTGAGATATCTTTGTCATGTCGTACTGAGCCATTGTCCGGAAGAGAACTGTATCAGACAATCTTCAGAAGCGATGTGGGATTTCTTACCTCCCAGTAAGTCATTATTCACAAACGGCAAAGGACTGGGAATGCCTATCGGTAATCTTCCATCTCAGATGTTTGCTAATTATCTCCTTAATAGTGTTGACTGAGCGATCGAAGAAGAGTATGGCATCCAATACCATGGAAGATATGTCGATGATATTTACTTAGTGGCCCGAAATCCTCAAGACATTCTTACTGCTATACCCAAAATAAGAGCAAAATTGAAGACCATTGGATTAAAATTGTCTCCAAAGAAATTCTATATGCAACATTATTCCAAAGGTTTGGATTTTACGGGTGCCGTTGTTAAGCCTGGTAGGATTTATCCTTTAAATCGGACTATTACTAATTTTAGACATAGCATTCACAGACTGAATGAATGCCAGACGAGGACCCAGATAATGAGGGTGCTTCCATCAATAAACAGTTATTTAGGTTTGCTTCGGCATTATGACAGCTACGCAATCAGATATAACGGCCTTATGGAGATAGAACCCAGGCTATATAAATGGATATATATCAAGGGTCATATGGAGGTTGTCAGACTCAAAAAGAAGTACCACCCAAGAAACCGCATAAAATATAAGCTCTTCAATAACCTTCAAGATAAACTCAGGCTCCCAGAGCCAATAGCGGAATTCGAAGATAGAGAAGATAAAGAAAAATATATCAAGATGTTATCTGAATACACTCCAGTTGAGCTTCCATCATTGAAGGAGCTTGAATCTCAACTTGACTATTATAAGTAAATAACATAATTTTTAACCAACTAAAATCTGAAGAAATGGATCAGATCAATAACAACAATGAGCCTGTTGAACAGGTTGCAGCAATGGCTCCTGAAGAGTCTGCTATGTCTCCCGAACTGCTTGCCGAAATGGAAGCTCTTAAAAACCAGGAACTCTACGGCAACCACGTCCAAAAGATTGGAGAGTGCGCAGTGGTGACAGTAGAGGATGAGGTAGTAGCACTTGAAATGCCTATTACCTACCCTCAGCTCCTATCGGCAATCATCAAACGTAAGTACGATACCGACCAGGCAGAAGCCATCACAGCCAACTTCCTCGCGGCCCGTGCCGAAGCAGTGCCGGAAGACAAAGCCGCCGAATATGTGGCCGAATACAACGCATACCAGGAATGGCGTAACAAGGCCAAGGCCGTCGCTAAGGAAGTGATGGGTATCGAAGCATAAATCACTTTCCCGGATTAGGCCGTTCTTGGAGTGCTTCCAGTGAACGGCCTTTTTTAAACTTTAAACTGACAACATATTCATGAAAAAGCTATTAATTACAATCAAGGATCGCTGGGAGGCGCAGGTACCTATCTTTTTCAAGTGGATAATAGCTATAGGTACTGGTGTGGCAAGTGTGGCTCTTGCCATTCAGATGGCTTTAACTTCCGGCGGTGCTACTATCCCAGATTGGTGGGATGCCCTTTACCCATATCTAATTGGGGTAGGGGCAGGAATGACAGCCACAGCAAAATTCACCCAGAAACATTAAAAAAAGATGGCTCAATATAAAGTCCGAAGCGGACAAAACATATATGATGTAGCCTTGACCCTCTACGGAAGTGTAGAGGGTATCTTTGATTTGTTGGCAAGCAATAGATGGTTGACTATGGAAACTCAGCTATCTTATGGTATGGTATTAGAGTATCATGAGGAATTTGCCATCAACAAAACAAATGTCATTTGGTTGAAAGACAATAATGTACTTGTAAAAAACGGGGAACATATCTATAATCCAATCGACATCGAAAAATTTGTAGAAAGCCATATCAAGACTTTCCATTTGGAAATCTACAAATCCCTTCAGTATATGTCTACGGATGAGCAAAATATGTACTGGGAGTCGCTTTATACTCCCAGAATGGTTATCCGACAACAAGGCATAACCGCCAACATTGTCTTGAAAATGAAACAAGACACCCACTTGATTGTGAATTGGGGAGACTACAGTGATCCGCAGGTCATAGAGGGAACTTCAGACCAGGAAGTGGAGCATTGTTATAAAAGCTCTGGAAAACATATCATCACATTCTATGGGGATTTTGAATTTGATAAATTGGATTTCAGAGAATTGAATGGAGTATATTATCCACTTGGAGTCATCTATGCTGATGAGTTTTATTCTCGCCTCAATATAGATGACCTTGCAAAATTGATTATAAGAAAATGAGAAGCGTAAGTCAAATCTATTCCGAAGCGGTTAATACCAGAAACAATTATCTGCAACTTACCGAATTGAATACTGGGAGAAGCAACAGCAAACTCAGCATGATTAATTTACTGACCTATGTAGTGGCAGTATGTATTCATACATATGAGGCTGTTCTCGATCTATTTCAGCTTCGAATAGCAGAAGTGCTAAACGGCCGAATCAATGGTACTCCAGATTGGTATGTAATTATGGCAAAAAAATTTCAATATAACTCAGTGACTGAAACTGGGGATGAGCTGACATTTGATGAAGATACCATGAAGATCAAATATGTAAAAATGGATTCTTCTCATAGACTAATTGAAAAAGCAGCTTGGGAAACAGAAGGGCAATCCTTGATATTGAAAGTTTGCAAAGCCAATGACAACTCCAATGAAGTAAACAACGGCATCCCTTATATGCCTTTAAGTGATTATGAACTTACTGCATTCAGGATGTTCATTCAGCAAATCAAATTTATTGGAGCCGACGTATATTGCCAAAGCCTGCCGGCAGATATCATCACAGTGATCGCTGACAAACACAATCCAATTTTTTACAATGACAGTTATGTCACCGCTGCCCAAGCTCTGACTGAACTTCAGCAGGCAATGATAGACTTTGCCAACAGTATGGAGTTCAATGGATTGTTTTACTACCAATCTGTACTTGATGTAATCCGAAAGACTGAACACATAGTTGATATCAGTAGCAACATCAAAATATTGGTACAATCTTACAATTCGACAGACCAGAGATATGATGCTCCGGTAGAGCTTCAGAACCGAATGAAGCTTAAAAGTGGATATATCAGACTGCTCGATACCAATTCGGCCATCACAATCAACAGTGATAACCTGACTTTGGTGCCTGCATCAAAGATGGACCAGTATTTTGCATCATTAGACTGACCAAAGATATGATCAATATTGATTTTACCAATATCAACAATGCGAAACTCATAGGGAGGCTCCTGCCATTTTGGGCAAGGGGCAAGAACATTTCGTTGTTGTTGCAAGCAATACTTAGCCCTATTGCTTCAGCGCATAAAAGTTTTCAGAATTGGGGATTGCAGAAATACATTGAGTATCAGATAACCGCCCAAAAGCTTTCTTTGGAATGGTATCTGAAGTATCGATTGCAATCACATTTTCTAAATGAGGTCGATACGTTCTATATCACACAGGGTATCAATGAATCTATTGCGTGTTTCAGTTATGAGGTTTGGCGAAATGGCATACACTGGGATAATGCTTTGCGTTGGGGTGTCGATATGGAGCCGTTGGTCAATATGAATATGAATCTTACCTGTATCAACACTGGTATGTGGGAGAATCGGATGCTTTGGAACAACGCTTTGTTATGGGACAATGAGAACAATGGTAAAAAATACAACGATGATTATCTTGAGTCGATTGACCAGATTAACGTCTACGCCCCGGCTATTGTAGATACCGTTAATTACAACCATGAAGATTATGAGCGGGATATTCGTAACATTATGTCAAAATTCATGATCAATTTCAATCATATCAATATTAACATCGCAGACGCTCAATATTAACTAAAAATAAACAGACTATGAAAGTTTACAATCTCGGAAGCGATTATGCTCATCAGAATGCAATTAAGCACCAAACCACCAAGGCAATTGCAGAAACAGAATTGCCGAAGCCAAAAACCAAGGACAGCAATGCAGGAAATCAAATTCAGGGAAGGGGAGAAGGAGAAATGGCTCCAGATGCAGACTCCCAGAAAGACTCAAAAAAGGACAGGAAGAAAAAAGAAACGGGGTCCGAAAAGAGACAGCCGGAAGACTTGCCTGAAGTTTAATCAGACAGCGGTCGGGCATTTTCTCTTTGTCTATGCCCCCATAGAATATTGTCTTTTGATGGAGTACTGTAAGGCTGTCAAGACGATAAGAAAGACTGCCAAGATTAGCCACCATCTAATTGAGACAATAGCATTGAACAGCACCAATCTGGCATTTCAGTCCGCACGTTTTAGAAGAGCATTGATTGCATACAGACGTTTCGGATTGAGACCTCTTCGAAAAACTGGATGGACTTTAAAGGATGCTCTTTATTTCGCACGCAACAGTTATTTTATTCATGAAGCAGTAAAAAAATGCGCCGAGTAACTTCCCGGCGCATTCATTTTATAAATTAGAAATCAATTACATTTTGAATATCCACAAGCAGCACAAGTCATACATCCTTCGACCATATTCAAAGGTTCTCCACAGTTTGGGCAATGAATCCCATGTCTCTTATCAGGTGATTTGCCTTTTTGTAAAGGCTTAACTTCTCCAGAACTCTTTTGTCCCTTTAATTCTGCCTGAAGTTCATGATACATATCCAGAAGTGCATATCCAATTGCAACTGGGCAAGAGGATCCTATGGATGTGTCATTGTGAACTGCCTTTCTGACTGCATAGGAGGGGCAAGTGCCGGAACTTTTAAGCTGATCAACTATATCCTCGATAGATATATTTCCTCTGGCAGCTAAAGAGACCATTCTCGACAAACCCACCATAAAGTTTGCACAACCACCTTGGGAACCCTTACTGAAATAGGTTTCAAGCAATTGACCAGTCTTGCGATCAAAGAAAGCTGTAAGATGTAAACTCCCACAGCCGGTAACAAGGGTACGTTTTCGACCGATGCAATCATCAGAGGTTTTCTTTATGGGTGTATGCTTAATCTCGCAATCTTCTCCATTGTCTGTTGACAAGATGGCTTCCCTCTTGCATCCAGTCCGATAGATTGTAACGCCCTTCAAGCCATACTTCCAGGCTTGCATATATATGTCGGCTACTTCAGCCACAGTCGTTTCTTTTGGCAAGTTAATGGTCGAACTGATGGATGCGTCGATGTATTTTTGTAACATTCCCTGGACTCTGATACGCTGGAGATAGGGGATATCCATACTGGTGACAAAATAGTGGGGGAGAGCATCTTTACCTGTCACTTTTCTGTATTCATCCACAATAGGTGCATCTACCTGATACGATGTCTTTCGATTATTAAGAGACTCTGTGACTCTGGTATATGAGAAGGCATAGATAGGCTCTACTCCAGTACTTACTTGCAACATAGTGCCAATAGAGCCAGTAGGAGCGCAGGTAAGTAACTGTGAATTATAAAGACCATACTGCATGATGTCATCCAACATTTCTTTAGGTAAAGATAGATTCTGAATAAAATCCGAATGGATGATTGCATCTTTCATCTGGTAAAAGCAATTTGGGAAGGCGCCTTTTTCTTTGGCAAGTTCCAAAGAGGTGCGGACCGCATTGATAGCTATGGTCCGATATATACTCTCGATTATCGTCAAAGACTCAGGAGACCCATACAGTAGCCCAAGTTTAACCAAAGTGTCGGCCAATCCCATTGTTCCGAGACCTATCTGGCGCCAAGCTTTAACTGATTCTCTTTGCTCCTGAAGAGGATGGAGCGGAAGACCCTCCATAAGCACATCATTGAGGCCCCTGACGGCAGTTTCTACGGCCTCACACAACTCAGGGAAGGAGAACCTTGATTTATCTGTAAAAGGCTCCTTGACAAACTGTGAGAGATTGATACTGCCAAGTAGACAAGAGCCGCCGGCAGGCAGGGGTTCCTCTGCGCAAGGATTCACGCCAGCATATTCAAAACCAGAGTTCTGAAGAAGATTGTAGTTGGAAATAGTATCCCAGAATAGAATGCCAGGCTCTGCCATATCCCAATTCTGACGTGCGATCAGATTGAATATTTCCTTAGCCTTAACCATTTTGGAAATCTCAGAGCCATCTTCCAAGGTAAAATGAAGCCTAAAGTCTGAGTCCGACTCCACTGCTTTCATAAACTCATCGGTAACTCGTATGGATATGTTGGCCTTGGTACAGATATTCAGATCCGATTTGAGATTGATAAACTCTTCCAAATCTGGATGCTCACAAGATATACTGAGCATCAATGCTCCACGCCGCCCTTCCTGTCCTATAAGACCAGTGATATAGCTATAGAGATCCATAAAACTAACAGTACCGGAAGTACTCTTAGCCGCATTGTTCACAGCTGCTCCCTTGGGTCTTAGGTTACTCACGTCAATACCAGCTCCACCTCCATAGCTGAATGTACGCGCAAGTCTGGCGCCCGCTTCAAAGATTGATTCCAATGAATCCTGGGGTGGTGTGAGGCAATAGCAGTTACTATAGGTAATCTTTCGGTCAGTTACACCTCTATTGGAAAGTATTCTGCCTCCAAAAATGAATTTTTGTTCCTTGATAAGTGCTTTTATCTTAGGATCCTTGCCAGAAACCCTATCAAGCCATTGCTCAAAGGATTCTTCGCCTTGCCGATATTTGTTTTTCCAAATTTGGATCGGCAACTCTTCATTGTGCAGCCATTCTTCTATTGTCGAAGGAGCTGTTTCGTGATTGTTAAAATCTGGATATTCCATATAAATATAATTTGAATACGAGCACTGGGATGCACTCGTATTCATTAATAGTTTAAAGAAAGTGAAAGAAACGCTTCAGAGACAGGATGATTTCTGATATTCCACTGGGTGAGGTATAGATAACCTCATAACCAAACATGGAAGGTTCTGCACTTTTATATGAGTCAAAAGAGAGTTTCTCAACTTCTTTTTTATAGAAATCATATTCTTCAGGCGCTAAAACATGTGGGGCAGTGCTTAACTTGACTAAAAGCTCATTTACCCAAACGGGAGCATAAAACTTGTTTCCGGAAGTTGCCATTTCCTTATCATGAGCCTGCTGCTTCAACACAACCAGGACTAAAGGAAGTATCTCTTCAAGTTTCTGGAAGTCCATCGTTTCTGAGTTGGATTCGATCACTTTGATTGCATAGTGGATTTGATCCAGCGTGATATCTTTATATTCCATCTTCAGCACCCTCCATATGCTCCAGTTCTTCGATATGTGCGGAAAGTATGGCTTGTGAATATGCCATATCGTCAATTTCCTTCATTAATTTGTCTACTTGATTGCCTTGCATCCAGTTTAGGGCTATGCTGAAACCCAGCAGGAGGATCAATACTCCTATTAGGATGTTCTGTTTTGATTGTTTCATTGCATTTTGTTTAATGAAACACTGCTTTCATCACTTACGCGTGTGCGCTTAAAAATATTCATTGCGGTAGTTTACGAGCACAGTAACCCCTTATAGGAGTTAAGCTGATGCTCTTCCTACTCGCTGTGCATTGCTTTTTCATTGCGTACAGTTGTACTGTTGCACAGGGCAAAATCTTATTTAAAGTCGCATTTGCCTAATGATGATAATGCGGATCATCATTCCTACCCCGCGACTCTCGCGTCCCTACGAGTCTCAGACGTGCCCGGTGGGTTGTGAATATGCCGTCAGCACCATAGGTGTTCTTGAAGTTATCTCTCGGCTCTGAAGAGCCTTGGCATTACCGTTTGCCGCTCCCTATGGATTTTGCGTCCCAGAGTGT
>CAYNEZ010000137.1:0-9099 GCA_964396365.1 uncultured Sangeribacter sp.
TCTGGCTATCAATAGAAAGAAAAGATATGCGTATCATACGAGGTAAATACGGCAAACGGCGTTTTGACGTGCCTCACAATATAACGGCGCGCCCTACCACCGACTTTGCCAAAGAAAATATCTTCAATGTCATTGAAAACATTGAAGATATCGAAGGGAAAGATGTACTTGATCTTTTTGCCGGAACTGGTGCAATAAGTTTGGAATTTCTTTCAAGAGGAGCCGGATCGGTGACTTCGGTTGAGATGGCGGCTACTCAAGCTAATTTCATAAGAAGTGTAAAGGAAAAGCTCGGCGACGAAGCCCTACGTGTGATCCGTGGCGACGTCTTTAAATTTATTGCTTCGGCAAGAAAACCCTATGACATTGTGTTTGCAGACCCACCCTACGACCATCCGAGATTTGATGAGATTCCTGGTTTGATTCTCAAATCAGCCCTCGTCAAGCCTGGATCTCTCGTGATTGTTGAGCATAATGACAAACACGATTTCTCTTCTCTTCCCGGATTTGAGCAACACCGCACTTATGGATCGGTAAATTTCTCACTCTTTAGAGTAACACCTTAGCTTTATTGTATTTTTTACCTCATTAAACCTATAAATTATTCCCATATGGATAAAGACATCAAATTAGATACTATTGAAGACGCAATAGAAGATTTCAAAAAAGGACAATTCGTGATTGTGGTAGATGATGAAGACCGCGAAAACGAAGGAGACTTGATTATAGCAGCTGAGAAAATTACTCCTGAGCAAGTCAATTTCATGCTCCAACATGCACGTGGAGTGCTTTGCGCGCCTCTCACAATGAAACGTTGCAAGGAACTCAATCTTGGCTTCCAGGTGGAAGAAAACACCTCCATGCTTGGCACCCCATTTACCATCACAGTCGATAAACTTGAAGGATGCACCACAGGCGTAAGTGCCCATGATCGTGCAGCAACTCTCAATGCCCTTGCTGACCCGAAATCAACTCCACAGACTTTTGGGCGTCCCGGCCACATCAATCCTCTGTATGCTCAGGATCATGGAGTTCTCGCCCGTGCAGGCCATACGGAAGCCGCTGTGGATCTTGCTCGCCTCGCAGGTCTTGAACCTGCCGGAGTGCTTATGGAAATAATGAATGGCGATGGCACGATGGCTCGCCTGCCGGAACTTCGCAAACTCGCAGATGAATGGGGCCTGAAACTAATAAGCATACGCGATCTGATTTCTTACCGTCTGCAAAACGACAATCTGCTCGAAAAAGGAGAGGAAGTAGATATGCCAACTGCATACGGACATTTCCGGCTTATCCCGTTCCGTGAAAAAGACAATGGCCTCGAACATATTGCCCTCATTAAAGGGGATGTTGCAGATGGCAATCCGGTCCTCGTCAGGGTACACAGCAGTTGTGCTACCGGTGATATTTTCGGTTCAATGCGATGCGAATGTGGCGAACAGCTCCATAAAGCAATGGAACTTATTGAGAAAGAAGGTAGAGGTGCCATAGTATATCTCAATCAAGAAGGACGCGGCATTGGACTGATGGACAAGATAAAAGCATATAAGCTGCAGGAAGAAGGTCTCGACACTGTAGATGCCAACCTTCACCTTGGCCACAAAGCTGATGAACGGAATTATGGAGTAGGTGCTTCAATTCTTCATGCTCTTGGAATAAAGAAGATGCGCCTTATGAGCAATAATCCGATGAAGCGCATCGGACTTGAGGGTTTCGGGATAGAAACGGTTGAAAACGTGCCTCTTGAAGTAAAACCTAATAAATACAACCAGTTCTATATGCACACAAAAAAAGAGCGTATGGGACACAACCTAAAATTCAGCTAAATCCCAGTCAGGTCTCCTACCTGACAAGCTTGCCTAAACCCCAGACTGAAGTCTGGGGTATTCCTCATTATAAGCACTGCTGCCTCGGAGAGGCACCTCTTGATAAAGATACAAGCTTCAAAAATGACAAAATGAAACAATCTAAATTAGTTTTTCCTCTCCTCTCTCTATGTCTTGCTTTCTCTGCTAACGCTAAGAAAGTTCTTGACCATACATCTTTCGATGATTGGAAAAAAGTCACCAATCATTCACTCTCAAACGACGGCAAATGGGCAGCATTCAGCATAAACCCTCAGGAAGGCGATGGAATACTGACTCTTAGAAACACTGTCAACGCAAAAGAAATCAATATCCAGAGAGGCTATGGAATAGCTTTCACCGCAGACAGTCGTTGGGCTATCGCTAACATAAAACCACTTTTTAAAGACACCCGACAAGCAAAAATTGATAAAAAGAAAAACTTCGATATGCCACAGGATTCATTGGCTATAGTTGATCTAAGTAAAAATTCTGTCATAAAGGTTCCTCTTGTCAAGGGTTTCAAAATTGGTCACAAAGGTGGAGATTGGGTTGCTTATAGCAGCTGTGACACTACTGTCACAAAAGACATGAAGCTTAAAGATAAAGAGGCCGGACTCCCTCTCGTGGTCCGTAATCTCATATCAGGAGAAACCAAAGTATATCCCTATATAAGCAATTACTCTTTCAGTGAAGATGGGAAAAAGCTTATAGCTGTATCCAAACCTGCCGCGAAAGATTCTGTATTTACTACGGGAGTGCGTATCCTCTATCTTTCAGAAGGAAAGGATTACTTAATAGATGAAGGCAAAAAATACTATGGCAATCCCGTATTCTCTAACGATGGATTACAGTTGGCTTATACTGCCTCCAACGACAGCAACGAGACAGGAACACGCCGAATGCAACTATTCTATTCATATCTCTCCGAACGGCCTTCCTCCCCTAAAGAGTTTAATCTTGAAATATCCACAGGACGTAAAGGCCCAAATCTGCAACGTCCACACTCACAAGATCCTGAAATTCAAGAAAAACTTCTCAAAGAGTGGCAGGAAAAGATGGCTGCAAATGCCCCTACTTTCCTCTATCCCAACCAGTATTCTAAACCTGAGTTCAGCCACAATGGCAAACGGCTCGTGATTGGTGTAGCAGCTGAAATAGCACCTGATGACACCACGCTCGTAAGTTTCGAGCGTCCGGAACTCGATATATGGCGGTGGGATGCTCCCTATACACCCCCGCAGGAGAAAAGTAAACTTGATAAAATAAAAGAGCATACTTTCCCTGTTGTCATTGATCTTGAAAGCGGCGACTACCGGCTTCTCGATTCTAATCCACTCGCTACCATATCAGCACCCGACCGTTGGGATGCAGACTGGGCTCTCCTACGCGACCCGAGTAAGGAGATGGTAAGCCAGCAATGGAATTATTACGCGCCGGAAGAGATCAGCGTTATCAATATCAACGATGGAGAACGACGTGAAATTGCCACCGTCTATGATGGAACGGCTAAACTATCGCCTGTCGACAAATTCGTGTATTGGTTTAAAGATGGCAATTGGTTTGCGTATGAAATAGCTTCCGGCAATATAATCAATGCCACCGAAAGTCTTCCATATCCGGTCTGGGATGAGAGCGATGATCATCCTGGCGTTCGCCAGGACTATGGCTTCGCTTCATGGACTGAAGGAGATACACGCATGCTTGTCTACGACCGCTTTGATATCTGGAGTGTGGATCCTACTGGCAAGGATAAGCCCGAATGCCTTACCAATAATTTTGGACGCGACAACAATCTGAAAATACGATATGTCAACACCCACGGTCAAGACCGTCGCTTCCTTAAGAAAGGCGACCTTATGACACTTACCCTTTTCAACTATAAGGACAAGCGCAACGGAATTGCTTCCATGAAATATGGGACTCCGACAAAACCGGAAAATGTTGTCATTGACACCCTCAGCTTCACCCAAATTCGCCAGGCTCTTGACGCTCCTTCTTTCTCTTTTGTAGAGGCTAATTTCTCTGTAATGCCCAATGTGTGGATAGCACCGAAAGGAATATTTGCAAAAGCCGTGAAAGTGAGCGACTCAAATCCTCAGGTAAAAGATTACAATTGGGGCACGGCTCGCCTCGTAAGCTGGCACGCATATGATGGAACTCTCACAGATGGCGTCCTCTATGTCCCGGAAGACCTCGATCCGACAAAGAAATACCCGATGCTATGCGTATTCTATGAGACAGGATCAGAAGATCTATACACTCATTATAATATGGAGCCTTCATGGAGTTGGGTCAACTATCCATTTTACGTAAGCCGTGGATACGTTGTGTTCGTTCCAGATATTCATTACACTGCCGGTGTGCCGGGTGAGTGCGCTTGGAATTTCGTATGCTCCGGGGCGGAGGCAATGTGCGACCGCTATCCTTGGATCGACCGTGACCGAATAGGAATCGACGGACAAAGCTGGGGTGGCTATCAGACGGCATATCTTGTAACGCGTACAAATATGTTCGCTTGCGCTGGAAGTGGTGCCCCGGTCAGCAATATGACATCAGCTTTTGGCGGTATCCGCTGGGAAAGCGGTGACTCCCGACAAGGACAGTATGAACTTGGGCAAAGCAGAATAGGACGTAACCTTTGGGATGCACCTGAACTCTATATTGCTAATTCCCCGGTATTCCATGCCAACAGGGTTGAGACTCCACTTCTAATAATGCATAATGATGCTGACGGAGCTGTGCCATGGTATCAGGGAATTGAGATGTTTATGGCTCTTCGCCGACTTCAGAAACCTGTTTGGATGCTCCAATACAATGGAGAAGCCCACAACTTGAAAGAACGACGCAACCGTAAAGACATAACAGTTCGCCTCCAGCAATTCTTCGACCACTATCTTAAAGGCGACCCAATGCCGGAATGGATGCGCTCAGGCATACCCATCACACGCAAAGGCCAGGAACTCGGATATTAATAATAAAAGTTATAACTCACTCCGTCAACTCCCCATGCAGATTCTTCTCCATATACTTTCCGGCAAGCTGAGCCGTAGCACCCATCCCAAACAAATACATCATTTTTGTTATGGCAGCCTCCGAAGTAAGATCATGTCCCGATATAGTGCCGGCATTGGCAAGTCCCACGCCGGCTGAATATTTCATTGGAGATACCATACCATTGGAGCACTGAGAGATATTTACTATGAGCAACCCATTTGCTACCGCATCGCGTATGCATTCAAACAACCATGGACTACTGGGTCCGTTCCCTACTCCAAATGTCTTAATGACGACACCTTTTAAGCCGGGTATGTTGAAAGTGGCTCTTACCACACTTTCTTGAATGCCCGGGAAGAGGTCAAGGTAGGCCACATTGGTATCCATAAAATACTCCACCTTGAATTCCTTTCCCTGCGTAGGACGGAGAAGTGCATCCTTATTATATGTGATGTCAAGACCGATATGAGCAAGTTCCGGATAATTGCTTGATTGGAATGCATCAAAATTATCGGCAGAGAATTTCGTACTTCGATTCCCCCTAAGCAGTGAATCCTGAAACAGGATCGCTACCTCCCTTACCATTGGCTCTCCATCTGTATCCTTGGCTGCCGCTACTTGAAGTGCCGTTATCAGATTTTCTTCACCATCTGTACGTACCTCTCCGATTGGTAACTGAGAACCCGTGATTATTACAGGTTTTGTCAGATTGTTAAGCATAAAACTTAATGCCGATGCGGTGTAAGCCATTGTGTCTGTGCCGTGCAAAATCACGAAGCCATCATACTTATTGTAATTGTCTTCTATGACTTTGGCCATTTGTCCCCAGTGCGAAGGATTCATATCAGCAGAATCGATCGGCACATCAAACTGAAAATTATCAATCTCGAAATCAAGCATCTTTATTTTCGGCACATTGTCAAGAAGATGATTGAAATCGAAAGGTTCCAACGCTTTCGTATCAGGATTTTCTATCATTCCGATAGTTCCTCCCGTATATATCAGCAGTATTTTCGGTTTTTTTATAGACATATGATATTCCTTTTCAAAGCGCAAAGATAACAAAAAAAAATCTACATTGCAACACTTTTCCATATTTTTATCAAGTCCAAATAAAATTTCTCTTATTCACTCAATCAAATTGCCACAATCACTAAGACTTGAAGGGTGATTTCCCAACCTACGGTCCTACGTATGAAAATGAACATTTTCTCAAAAAATACGTTAACAATTCAAAGGACTTTTAACACTTCCCACTATGAAAACACCTATTAAACTCGCCTTATTTTTGATGACTCTATCGGGAGCCGCATTCCAAGCTAAAGCCGACGATTCCCACGAATGGCTTCTTGATTCCATTCCACAGAGCTGGAATTATCAATCTGCGTACACACAAAAACTCCCCACCGAAGACGCATGGTGGAAAACTTTTGGCGATGCTACTCTTGATTCCTTGATCGATATGGCTGAGAAAGAAAACTATAATCTTTCAGCTGCCCTTGCAAGGATCAATATGGCTAAGAAAACTCTCGATGTAGCTAAATCCGCATATTTTCCCACAATAAATCTTTCAGCCGGTTGGTCAAAGGGCCAGTCATCAGGTGCTTCAGGTCCGGTGGTTGCAAAGTCTTCTCCTTACGACTATTTTTCACTGGGAGCATCAATGCAATGGGAGATTGACCTCTTCGGCAAAATCACTCAGAATGTAAAAGCCAACAAAGCTGCATACAACGCCACAAAAGCTGAATACGACGGCGTGATGGTAAGCCTTGCTGCAAATGTAGCTAAAGCCTATATTAATCTCCGCACATATCAAAATGAACTCCAAGTGGCTAAGAGTCACCTTGAAGAGCAAGAAAAGGTATTGAAAATAGTGGAAGCTCGTTTTCACGCCGGACTTGCAAGCATGCTGGAAGTGTCACAATCCCGTACGGTAGTAGCCTCTACAAAAGCTTCACTCCCCCCACTCGAAGCGATGATCGAATCCACTATAAATTCTATTGGACTTCTTACTGCAAAATATCCGGAAGAAATTAGCTCCTGGCTCTCCACTCCGGCCCCAATGCCCAACGTAGTATATGGTGCAAATCTGGGAGTCCCGGCAGATCTCCTTCGCAGGCGCCCGGACATCGTGCAGGCAGAATATCAGCTCGCCCAATATGCTGCCCAAGTCGGAATCGCAAAAAAAGATTTCCTTCCAACCCTCTCACTGACCGGCTCAATTGGAACACAAGCCCACGATGCTAAAAACCTCTTCGGTGATCACAGCATGTATTGGGAAGTAAGTCCAACACTAAGCTGGACTCTCTTCGATGGCCTTGCCCGCAATTACAAGACAGCGGAAGCCAAAGCTGCCCTTGAGGCCGCAGTAGATTCTTATAACTACACTGTTATGAATGCGGTAATTGAGGTCTCAAATGCTACCACTACTTTCAAATCGACAATGAAGGCAATCGAATTAACCGAAGATGTCATTGTTAGCAGTAAGGAATCCCTCGATCTTGCAATGGACCGATATAAGAAAGGTCTCTCACCTTTCAACAACGTAGTAGATGCACAGATAAGCTATCTGACCAACCAAGACTCCAAGATCACAGCGCAAGGCAAGGCTCTCACCGCAGTAGTCAATCTTTACGAAGCTCTCGGAGGCGGCTGGAACAATGAATAATAATATTTAATTATTTAATATTTAATCTTTTATCTTTAATATTTAAACTTTGAATTATGAAACCCCTCTATCTAATATTATCAGCCAGCTGCCTTCTCATTTCTGCCGTTTCTTGCAAGAAATCTGATAAGAAAGACACATTGTCAGAGATACCCGAAATATCAGTAGCTTCCCCCATTGTTGATTCTATCGTTCTCCATAAGACATATCCCGGTCTGCTTGGAGCCTCCGATCATGCCGACATTGTCGCACGTGTAAATGGCACACTTCAAGCAGTAAACTACCAAGGAGGAGCATACGTAAACAAGGGAACTGTACTCTTCACAATAGAATCTACTAAATATCGCGATGCAGTGCAACAAGCTCAAGCATCTCTCGCTACAGCCAAAAGCCAACTTGAATATGCTACAAAAAACTATCAGGCTCTAAGCGAAGCTTTGAAGAGCGATGCAGTATCGCAAATTGAGGTAATTCAAGCAAAAGCTTCCATGGAGCAAGCAGCAGCCTCTGTAAAAAATGCAGAAGCTGTACTCAGCCAAGCAAACCTTAATCTCTCTTATTGTACGGTCAGAGCCCCGATTGACGGGTATGTGGCTTCCAACTTAGTCAATGTGGGTGAATACATCAGCGGTGAAGGTGCTCCTGTAAAACTTAGTCATATATACGACAATAAAAAAATGACCGCCGTATTTAATATCGAGGATGCCCAATATGAAGAAATGATTGGGCAAAACGGAGGAATGGAGCACTCTCTTTATAGAAACGTACCAATTAAATTCGCACAACCTCTACCACATTCATATACTGCTGACCTTACGTATCAGTCCCCATCAATCAATTCCTCTACCGGTACTCTTCAATTGAAGGGTTCTATCACAAATATCGACAATGAATTGAAAGATGGTATGTATATCACTGTCGAACTCCCCTACGGAGTTAATCCCAAAGCAATATTGATCAAAGATGCTTCAATAGGCACCGACCAGCTTGGTAAATACGTTTATGTAGTCAACGACTCAAATAAAGTTGTCTATACTCCAATAAAAATCGGCGAACTCTATCAAGATTCCCTTAGGGTTGTCAACGAAGGACTCAATCCCGGCGACCACTACGTCACCGAAGCCCTCCTCTCAGTCCGCAACGGCATGACCGTCAAACCCAATCTCACCAAATAATAATTGAGAAAACCCAGAAAAAACTACTTATGAATTATGAATTAAATCAAAATTCTAAATTCTAAATTCAAAATTAATAAGCCATGTTCTCAAAATTCTTCATAGATCGTCCGATTTTCGCCACCGTCATCGCCGTCTTGATGGTTCTCGCCGGCGCGATGTGCTACTTTACCCTTCCCGTAGCACAATATCCTGACATCACACCACCCACTGTGATGGTCAGTGCAAGTTATCCTGGAGCATCAGCCTCCACTGTCGCTCAGACTGTCGGTGTCCCCATCGAACAGCAAGTCAACGGCGTAGAAGGTATGCTTTATATGAGCAGTAACTCCGGCTCCGACGGAAGCTACAGCCTTACTATCACCTTTGAAAATGGTACAGACCTTGACCAAGCTGCTGTTGAAGTACAAAACCG
>CAYNEZ010000138.1:0-9091 GCA_964396365.1 uncultured Sangeribacter sp.
CCCGCAGGGCTACCCTCTCCCCAAAGCAAGTCATGGAAGTCCCGATCTCCGAGCGGGACCCACAAAATCCCCACCCCTTTGCCATCTCTATAAGTACAAGAGTTTCTAAAAAAGAAATCCACCCTTCTCCACCCTAAAGACTAAATAAAAATTCTTAAAAAATCCCCCTTCCTCTTGCATATCAACAATAAAAATATTATCTTTGTGAGTTAAAATATACCCGGACCCAAAATGACACTGAAACGGTATTTAATACAGGCTTGCCTCATGTTAATTCCCATCATGGTTTGCGCGCAGTCGCAATACTCCATGATGCAGAAATCCGACTCCATCCTCGCCCTTTTCGAGGACCGTTTCATCGTGCTCGATTCTCTCATCTTCGGCAAAAACAACCCTCATTCCCTCGTCACTAACGATATCTTCATCCAGGCCTCACGTAAATACGGCGACACCCTCCTCGCTGACTCCCTTTACAATGTGGCTCTCGAAAAGTCCGTTGATGCCCAGGCAAAAGCCATCAAGTCCCCTACTGGACTCCAGATCACAGGCCAGACCTACTATCGCCTCGACGACAATTTCCATCTCAATGAGGAAGATGATGCCGTCTCTCGCTACAATGCCAAGTTCCAGGCAGAAATCCGCTGGAACTACTTCAATAGCGGTCTCTACAACACCAAAGGAAAAGTACGTGAAGTGCAACTCCAGGCAGACATTGACCGTATCGCTTATCAAAAGGAAACACGCGGCACTGAATATGCTCGCCAACGCGAGTTCTACCGTTCTATGCAGGACTCCGCTATGTGCCGCATCCTTACTCAGCGTGTCAGAAACCTCTCCCTCCTCAGTGATGCATATATGTTCCTCCTTAATTATGAGAACATTTCTTCCGATGATATAATGCTGATCCTGAGCGAAAAGGCTGAGGCTGAACGCAAGCTCTTCGGACTCACTGTCCGAAACCTCGAGGCTGCCGACCTCTCGCATCCTGACGCTTTTATCGTAAAACT
The DNA here is from genome assembly GCA_964396365.1 of uncultured Sangeribacter sp. Lineage (GTDB taxonomy): Bacteria > Bacteroidota > Bacteroidia > Bacteroidales > Muribaculaceae > Lepagella. The sequence goes on from CAYNEZ010000138.1 coordinate 1,008, forward strand.
CGACACTGCAAAGTTCCTCCGTTACGTGGCTGAAAACCAAGCCGATTTCAAGATCGCCCGCAAACGTCAGGAACTCTTCGAACAGCGTGCCCAAAACGCCAAATATTGGGACGACGTTGATTGCTCTCCCTTTATTCGCTACTCTCACTACACCCGTAGCTTCCTCAGCAATTCCGCAAATGTGGATGTGGGCGTCTATTTCAAGTTCCCCATCAACAACGACGCGAAGAAGCAGAGGGCTGCCTTCCGCGCTCAAGGTGAGGCTATCGGTGCTGAGCAGTTCCTCCGCATGCGCCAGATTGCTGATGAAGTGGTCTATGTGGCTACGGAGGTGGAGCGATTCAACAATTCAATTATCGGTGAGTTCAATAGAAGCCTTGAGCTTAAGAAATATCTCGACATGAGAACTAATGCGTACAACAACAGGGTAGGGGAGTACAACCGTCTCTCTCGAATGAAGGAGTACAATGCATATCTTCTCTGTCTCGAACGCCTCCTCGAATTCCAGTACAGCCGCGATCAGCAGATAGCTACTCTCGCTAAGTTCCTTGCCGGCGAGAATGTAAGCGATTTCTGCACGATCATTAATCTTTCAGCAGTCAGGAAATGAGAAACTTCACTTATCGCTCTCTCGATGAGAAAGACAACATAGAAGCCGTCTTGCGCCAACGCAAGAAGAAGATCAACCGGCAGCAGATCATTGCCGGTATCATAATCTTTATCATTGTGTCGCTCGCTACAATGTATGCGATCGATAAGTCGTTCTATACCGAATATGATGCATATATCCACATCGAGATCAATAAGGTGCGCGCTCCATATGATATTTATCTTGACTCTGTATATGTGAAGCCTGGCGATATCGTGCATATCGGCGATACCCTTTACTCCTACTATGTGCTCAACTGGCTGGTATTGGAGATTAACCCTAATGACGAACCATCCGTCTTGCAAAACCGACGGACTCTTACACTGCAATACAGCGACGTCCAGCAGAAAATCCGTGTGCTGGAGGTGAAGATTGCAGAACTCAAGAAGCAGATTGCTCTCGAATCTCATAATATTTCTTTCGGCCTCTCCGACAATTCCCATAAGATGGATCTCGAGCGTGAGCTGCGTGAGTCGGAAGCCCTCCTGGCTGCTCTTCGTGCTCAGCTCGGTATGGTCGACAAGATGAAGATTGACGCTGAGTTCGGTCCCCGTGGCCCTAACCGCGCAAGGAAGGGTGGGTCGCAGATATATGAGAATCCTTATTCCAAGAGCGATGCATACGACATCCGCTACAATATTTCAAATAAGGATGGTTTCATTACCGACGTGATGGCCCCTACCGGTATGATCTTCTTCGAGAAGGAAGGCATTATCGATATGCAGCACCTCGACCTTAAAGATAATAACCTTATGGTGGTGGCTTATGTCCCTGTCAATCTCACCAACCGTATCAAGGACAATATGCCGGCCAAGATTTATGTCAACGACGACCTTAGTTTCGAGGCTCATGTGATGATGACCGGTGTGCGGTCTGAGGACATCCCCGAAAACCTCCGAAGCTACTTCGCGAAGGCCAACAAGGCTCTGATCGCTTTGCTCAATATCGATGAGGGGCAGATCATCCCGTTCTGGAGTGCTACGGCTGGACTCCCCGTGAAGGTGAAGATCCGCAACCTTTTCCCATGGGAAGAGGAGCCTGAAGTCCATCGTACTATGCTTTATGAGGTGGGTAAGGGTCTGGTGCTCCGCGATGAAGACGGTGTTTCTTCTTCGGCTGATGTCTATGACATGGATTCCTCTATGATTCTCGACTCATCGGCTCAAGAGAAGAAGCCTAAGGCCGACGAAAAGTCCCAGGCCAATGCTTCCAAGGAAGCCGCCCCGGCTAATGAAGCTAAAGAAGCTACTCCGGCCAAAGAAGCTAATAAAGCTAAAGAAGCTACTCCGGCTAAAGAAGCTACTCAAGCCAAAGAAGCCATAGAATATCTAAGATATATGTCAGTCCTCGGTGTTTTCACCGGAAAAGACCGCGCTGACCTATTCATTGAGCAAATTAAGAAAGACGGCGTTAATGGCCGCCTGATCAAATTCGGACAGAAATGGTATGTCTACTATTCTTCCGCCGAATCCGCAGCTAAGGCTTATGCCGAGACTGCTAAATTACGTAGGTCCAATCCCGAAAGATACGAGGGTATTTGGATTCTTGACACTTCTAAATATAAGAAATCAAAATGAGCGATACGCTGACCGACATATATATCCCTGACGAACCGAATGTCAAAGAAGAAAGATATACGATCGTCTCTAACCATAATCGCCGTCGAATATTGGTGATCAACCACCTTATCGATGTCGATCTTACCCCCGAACTCCAGTTCGAGGACTTCGACGCTATGTTTATCAACGTCATGTCCCCGATCATGGACCGTAATATGCTCGCTATCCGCTATGCTTCTCCCCTTTGGTCGGAGAAATGCCGATACAAGCCTTGTTTCGTGACCGAACGCTTCAAGGGTTGGCTCGGAAAGGCGGACGTTATTGTTGATGGATACGCTACCCACCCTCTCGACCATGGTATGGCACAGGGTATTGAGGAAATCTACAATAATATGCGCAGCCTCAACTTCCTCCTCGGCACCGACCCGGTTATTACCCATGCAGAGGAGATCTTCCGTCTCTGCCGTTACTCTATATCCCGCCGTCAGTTCACTTTCTCCTCAGAACCTACTCCGGGCTTGAGTTCCGGCTATATGGCGGTCTACTACCATACTCTTTGGAATGAAAACCAGGAGTATATGCAGATGCAGGAACGTCACTTCTTCCATGAGCAGCTGTTGCGCCTTGGATATATCCGACGCACTCGTTTCATTCATAAGATCTACGTTTGTCCTCACTGCTCCCGTAGCCATCTCCTTTTCCTCGAGCGTTGCCCGAAATGCGATAGCACCAACCTCCATGAGGAGGCGGTGATCCACCATTTCCGTTGCGCCAACGTCTCCCCGGAGTCTGCCTATCACTGGGATGAGGAGTTGCGTTGCCCTAAGTGCAAGCACTTCCTGCGCCATATCGGAGTGGACTACGACAAACCATCCTCCGTGTATTCTTGCAACGAATGCGGTAACTCGTTCATGTATCCTAATATGAATGTGTATTGCACTACTTGCAAGCGCACCAGTGCCACCGAGGACCTTAGGGAAATCAATATCGAAGAATATGAGTTCACGCCAGAGGGGATTCGTGCTTTCGCCTCTACCGACTATAAGTTGGTGGTTAGCCAGGTCGGATTCTACGGTTACTCATCAATGCGTGACTTCCAGGAATATATCAGGTTGTTCGCCAATTCTGACGAGGCCACTGAAGATGTCATTATCGTCTCTCGATTCTATGTGTTCGACCCGACTGCGGATGACTACGAGGCACTCTATGCTGTCCCACCTCTTGTGCAGGCGATGAGCCGATTCTTCAACTACAAAAGTTCGCTCTGGGGCAACTACTTCTACTTCCTCCGACGTGTCAGTCCGGGTGAAATCGCCCCGGCACAGACGCAGATGGAATATGAGCTTCGTGAGCAGTTTGAAGACTACCGCAAGCTACACAAGGGTTTCCAGTTCGACCTCGTCGGCAACTACACCTTCACCATCGGCGACGATGTCGACACCTTCATCGAGCGCCTCGAAGACCGCCGCCAATAAACCCCAACCTCTTATAACTTATAACTGATAACTTATAACTGATAACTGATAACTCTCACCCCTCAACTCTAAACAACAATGCTCTACTATATATACGAATTCATTGACGGCATCCTCGATGTGCTCTCGGTCAATTTCTTGGGAAAAGGAATGATCGCGACATTCTGGTTTTTGCTCTTCATTGAGTTCCCAAGATATTACCTGACCGACTTCATTGTGGCTGCATGGCATGGTATCACTTTCAACCAGCGCCGCAAGAAACGCGAAGCTGCTCGCTATCAGCTTTACCTCGAGCGTCCTCTGGTGACGATTCTTGCCCCGGGTAAGAATGAAGGTAAGCAGATCTACAAACTTGTGAATTCCCTAAGCGAACAGACTTACCAGAACTTTGAGATCATCATTGTCGATGACGGTAGTGATGATGCCACTCCCCAGATATGCCGCGACCTCCTGAAGAGAGGTTACATTCATAAATATTTCCGTATGGTGGAACGTGGTGGCAAGGCAAGCGCAGCAAATTGCGGTGTCACCCATGCTACCGGAAAATATATCGTCCATCTCGACTGCGATAGCTCGCTCGACCGCGATGCCATCGAGCGTATCCTTCTCCCGTTCTATACCGACCGCCGTATCAAGGCCGTCGGCGGTTGCGTGAAAGTGCGTAATGCCGACAAGACTCTTTGCACTTCTATGCAGGCCCTTGAATACCTTCGTTCTATTCAGGTAGGACGTATGGTGACAAGCCGACTCGGTATCTACCACATCATTTCAGGCGCCTTTGGTGCTTTCGATGCTGAAGTGCTCCGTGAGGTAGGAGCGTGGGATATTGGTCCCGGTCTCGACGGCGACATTACGCAGAAGATCCGTAAGGCAGGCCACAAGGTATGGTTTGCTGAAGATGCTATCTGCATGACCAATGTGCCTGAAAAATGGTCCGCTCTTTTCAAGCAGAGGAAAAGATGGTCGAAGTCGCTCGTTCGTTTCCGTATCAGAAAGCATAGGGATATTCTCTGGAGCAATAAGAATTTCTCTTTCTCCAACCTTATCTCAAATATGGATAATATCCTCTTTGACTGTGTTTTCAACTATGTATGGCTTTTCTATATTTTCATTCTTGTCCTTGGAAATACCGACCGTCTGGTGGAGATCATGATTGTAGGTTTCATCCTGCGTTCTACTTTCTCCATTTGCGCTTTCACCATTATGATGTGCATCACCGAACGGCCTCGTGAGGAGCGGCATCTGGGCGCTTTCTTGCTCCTGTATACTTTCTATATGGGATATTTCATGCGCATTGTCCGTCTGATTGGGCATACGGAGGAGTTGATATTCCGTACTTCCTACAAAGACAACTGGAATCCCAAGAAGACTTCTGACATTGCCAGGATTGAAAATATGTAGCATTCTCATAATTCTGCTAACCAAATTCTTCAGATATGAATCTAATCTACGACAAACTCATCTGCTTGAAGCGCTGGATGGTAATTTTGACCATCCTCTTGGCTTCTCTGTATGTTCCGCCCATAGTCTCGGCGGATACTCAGAAAAGCCATATCGTTATCTTGAACTCTTTCGACGAGAGTTCCCCTTGGGTGCAGGAGTATATCAACGGTCTGATGTACTATCTCGTTAATGTCAAAGGTGTGGCTACCAATGTCCGCCATCTTAATGCGAATGCCATTGATAATGACTCCATTTTCGAGGCTACCATTAATTCTACTCTTGACTCTTTCGCTGAAAATACACCTTCCGGTATTATTATGATGGGTCGCCCCGCTTTTGCTGCACGTGAGGAAATCAACCGACGTTGGAAGAATATTCCTATGCTCTATATGGGTGCTACTGAAGAAGTGATCCCAAAAGAGTATGAGTATGCAGGCGTGGATATATCTGAAGCCCCGGTCGTGTCGATTCATGACATACGCGACCGATATAACTTCACGTTTGTTAAGATTCCTGATCATTATAAGAAGACTATAGATATGATGATTGAGATGCAGCCCAAAATGAAATATTTCAAGCTGGCTTCCAATTCTATCACTACAAGTCTTCAGCTGCGCGACAGCGTACGTCAATATCTTACCTCTAAATATCCTGAGATCTCTTTCGAATGGATAAATGCAGACACAGAAGGAGGTCTCGATAAGTTTAAGTCCCTCCTTTCAAAGCGAGATCTTGAGACCGGTGTGCTTCTTGGCAACTGGTATCATCGCGAGACGGATCAAGCCGGTCACCCTGTTTTCTCTGCCGGTGACGTTAACTTGATCGACAAATCTCCTCAGCCTGTCTTCACCGTGAAGGAAAATTATCTTAAGAGTGGTGTCATCGGCGGTGTGTTCCCCGTAAGGCAGGATATCATGAATAGAAGTAAGGAGATCATTGATCGTATGCTTAAGGGCGACGACATGCGTCAGATTCCTCTCGACAAAGGGGAGCGTGGCGGTGCTTGCATCGATTTCCCGCAACTCGAACAAAAGGGTCTTGCTGAGTCTGATGTGCCTGCAAATACAAGCTTTATTAATAAGCCTGAGTCTATTTTCAGCAAGAATCCTCTCGCTTTCGCTGTGGCTCTTTTGATCCTTATTTCCCTTGTTCAGCTCGTGATGTATTATCTTTTGTTTAAGGGTAAGACCGAGTCATTTATGAAGAAACGGGAAATCAAGATCAATCATTTGCCGGTCAACTATTTCATCGGTAAGGTGAAATATAACGAAGATGGTGTCCCCGTTGAGGTCGAGACTACTCCGGGCAACCAGAAGGCGATTGAACTTTGGGAGCGCCATGCCGGTGAATGTCGCTGTGAGCCTCTCTTTGATGATGCCGAGATGCTGAAGGCTGTCGCTCGTTTGTCCGACGACGGTCGTGGTGTGGTTTATACCGAACATTTTAAGAAAACTGATTCTTATTATGAGGTGAATATCCACCGTGGGTTTGATGCAGATTCTCTCGAGATTTTCTGCTTCAACATTACTAAGCGTATAAAGTCTGAAAACGACCTGAAATATACTTCTGCTCTTCTCGAGATGACTCTTGACCTCGCTCAGATTGTGCCATGGAAATGGAGACTCGAGACTAAGAAGATTGAACTTAAATACAATGCTGCCCTTCGCAAGATCAATAGGAATCTGGTGTCTTCAAACAATAGGGAGATTATTATTCCGGAAGAAATGTTCTTCAATATGGTCCATCGGGATGATATTGAAAGGGTAAAGGAACTCAATCGTGAGTTGTTTGAAGGTAAACGGAAATACATTCAGATGGAATTCCGTGTCCTTATCCCTGATTCCGGAACTCAATATGAAGAGTGGCTGGAAGTCAACGCAAGTGTGGAGCACCGTAATAAAGAGGGTAAGCCTGATGTTATCCTCGGGTCTTTTGCTTGCATCACAGACCGCAAGGAGCAAATGCGCCGTCTGATTGAGGCCCGCGAGACTGCTAAGGAAGCCGATAGGCTTAAGTCTGCATTCCTTGCTAATATGAGCCACGAGATTCGTACCCCTCTTAACGCCATTGTGGGCTTCTCCAATATGCTTGCTGAAACTGACGACCCGGTACAGAAACAGAAGTTCAGAAGCATCATTGAGAGCAATAATGATATGCTTCTCCAGATCATCAGTGATATTCTCGACCTCTCCAAGACTGAGGCTGGAACTATGGAATTCAACATGAGGCCTACTGATATTAATGCTCTGCTCGTTAATATCGGTGAGTCAGTTGTCGACCGTGTTAAGCCCGGCGTGAAACTTATCTGCAATTTCGGCTCACAGTGCTGTTGGATTGATACCGATCCCAACCGTCTGTCTCAGGTGGTCATCAACTTCCTTACTAACGCAAGTAAGTTTACTGAATCCGGTAACATTACATTTGGTTATGAGGTGAGGGGTGAATCCCTATATTTCTACTGTCATGATACTGGTTCCGGTATTTCGGAAGAAAACCAGAAGAAGGTGTTCGAACGTTTCATAAAACTGAATAGTTTTGTCAACGGCACCGGTCTCGGTCTTCCGATTTGTAAGGCTATCGTGGAGTTCCTTGGTGGTCAAATCGGTGTAGCATCGCAAGGTGAAGGCTATGGTTCTACTTTCTGGTTTGAAATTCCTTATCAGATCGTGGATATTCCTCAAGATGTTGTGGCTCCTCTTTGGACTGAGCCTACTATTGACCTCACGTTGCAACATGCCCTTTCTATTCCTCCTGAGCTTGTGCAGGAGTCAGGACATCAGGATACTAATACTGATTTGTACAATCCTGGGCATTATGAGATTCCTTCTCCTGAGCATTCATCTGAATCTCAGCACGCAGAAGAAGCTCCGCAGCTTGCTCCCGATGGCGCTCCGGTCTATGGCCCGCAGTTCGCCCCCGACGGCACTCCGCTCTACGGTCCGCAGTTCGCCCCCGACG
>CAYNEZ010000139.1:0-8936 GCA_964396365.1 uncultured Sangeribacter sp.
TCGACGTGCAGCCTAAAGAGATTTCTATAGCGCTGCTCGAAGACTCGCGTCTTGTATCCCTGCAGAAAGAGAGTAGAAATGTAGTCTACTCAGTTGGCGATTTCTATCTTGCCAAGGTCAAAAAGCTGATGCCGGGACTCAACGCAGCCTTTGTCGACGTGGGATATGAGAAGGACGCTTTTCTTCATTATCTGGATTTAGGACCTCAGTTCAACACCTACAGCGCATTTCTCAATGAAGCCTTCGAACATCCGGAGACAGTGCCCGATATCGCCGGTATAGAGGCGCGTCCGGAAATCCCCAAACAAGGACGAATTTCGGATCTTTTGCAGCCCGGACAAAAACTTCTCGTGCAGATAGCCAAAGAGCCCATTTCTACTAAAGGTCCCAGGCTAACTACAGAATTGACACTCACAGGGCGCTTTATGGTGCTCATCCCTTTTGGCAACAAAATCTCAATTTCACAGAAGATCAAGTCAACGGAGGAAAAAGTACGTCTTCGCCAGATCATCAGCAGTATCAAGCCTCAGGGATTTGGCGTCATAGTGCGTACATCGGCAGAGGGTAAGCGTGTGGCAGAACTAATCAATGAGTTGCGTACACTTGTTGAGACTTGGAAGAGTTCTATTGCTAAAATGCAAAGGAGCACTCCGCCATCGTTGATTTATGAAGAGGAATCAAGAGCAGTGAGCGTGATTCGCGACATCTTCAATCCTTCTTTTGAAAGCGTTTACGTCAATGATGCTGAAATCTTCGAGCAGATTCAAAACTACGTGTCGCTCATCGCGCCTGACAGGAAAGAGACGGTAAAACTTTATGCAAAGGACATACCTATTTTCGATAGTTTCAATATAATGAGGCAGATTAAATCTGCTTTCGGTAAGACTGTTTCTTTTAAGTCTGGTGCATATCTGATCATAGAGCATACAGAGGCTCTTCATGTCATTGATGTCAATTCGGGCAATCGCAGCAAAGCTTCGCAAGATCAAGAGACAAATGCACTTGAAGTGAATATGAGGGCGGCTGATGAAATAGCCCGCCAACTAAGGCTTCGCGATATGGGAGGCATCATTGTGGTAGATTTTATAGATATGGCCAAAGCGGAGCACCGTCAGCAACTATTGGACCATATGCGCGACAACATGTCGAAAGACAGAGCCCGCCACAACATCTTGCCTCTGTCTAAGTTTGGGCTTATGCAGATCACTCGCCAGAGGGTGCGTCCTGCTCTTGACATTACAACAGAGGAGACCTGTCCATCATGTTTTGGTAAAGGGGAGGTGCAACCGTCATTGCTCTTTACCGACAAGCTTGAGGAGAAACTTGAATATTTGACACAGCATCTTGAAGTCAAGAAATTTATCCTCTATGTTCATCCCTTCGTAGATGCCTATATCAAGAAGGGAATGTTCTCACTCTATGGGAAATGGAAGCGACGTTTCGGACGCGGGGTCAAAATCGTACCTGACGAGTCGCTTGCTTATCTGCAATATCGCGTTATAGATGGCTCCGGATCAGAAATATTCTTGCACGAAGAGAGCGATATGAATTCAGCACAAAGTAAAAATAAGACGCGTTCCGAACGGCTATTGGAAGAAGAAAGTAATTCTTCCGACAATTCCAAAACTGCAAAGACTGAATAATAGTCCTTTTGATGAAGAAAAGTTTAGGGCGGATCCACGAGGATGCCGCCCATTTTTTATAATTTTATGATAATGTAATGCTATGCAAGATAGTCGGCTACAATGAAGGTGCTTCCGCCTATATATATCACGTCGACGGGGGATGCAAGTTGCTTTGCTGCCTCAACAGCTTCTTTAGGATTTGCATAAGTATTGCATATGATGCCATGCTCTTGGAATTTCTTTTTAAGTTCTTCTATGGGAAGAGCCCTGGGAATGGAGGCACAGGTCAGATAATACGTGGCATCTTTAGGGAGAAGCGAAATAATATCGTCGATGGCTTTATCAGCAACGAAACCTATTACAATATGTTTCTTTCCACCTTTCTCTTGCGTTATTCTGTCAAGTTGAGACATCGTGAATCGGATTCCGGCTTCATTGTGGCCTGTATCGCAAATAATGAGTGGCTTATCTGCCATTTTCATCCATCTACCAGCTAACCCTGTCAGTCCGCATACGTCTTCCATTCCTTTGCGAATGGCCTCATCATCAATCTCAATGCCGATGCGTCTCATTTCCAATAGGGCGGTCAACACTGTATTGATATTCTTCTTTTGGTAGTCACCCCCAAGTTGGCAATGGAATGAGCCACATATAGGGCTATTGCAGTCAAGTCCGCCATCTGCCGATTGTTGGCATCGTTGAAGCGGTTTGAGAGTTTCGGCAAATAGCACGGTTGTTCCCACCTCGCTTGCTTTCTCTTCGAACACTTCCTTGATTTCACCTTCTGCTTCCCCTACTACACAAGGTATACCAGTCTTGATAATGCCAGCTTTCTCACGCGCAATCTCTATCAGAGTTTTTCCCAAAAACTGTGTATGGTCTTTTGAAATATTCGTGATGACAGAGAGCTCGGGTGTGATAATGTTAGTAGAATCAAGCCTTCCTCCCATGCCTACCTCTATGACGGCATAGTCTACGCGTTGGGAGGCAAACCAATCGAAAGCCATCATCATGGTAAGCTCAAAAAAACTGGGATGTCCTTCATAGCCGCTTTCCTGAAATTTCCTTACGAAATTTACTACAGCTTCCTTGTCGATCATCTTGCCGTCTATTCTGATTCGTTCACGGAAATCTACAAGGTGAGGGGATGTGTAAAGTCCTGTTCGGTAGCCTTGGCTTTGCAGTATGGCAGCTATCATGTGGCTTGTACTTCCTTTTCCGTTTGTGCCACCTATATGGATGCTTTTAAATTTTTTGTGGGGATGGCCGAAGTAGGTGTCAAGATCATGACTGGTCTGAAGCCCCGGCTTATATGCAGCCGCTCCTGTGCGTGAGAACATCGGGAGCTGCGCGTAGAGCCATTCGAGTGTATTTTCGTAGTTCATATATTAGTCAATAATAGAGTATAAATCCGGTAAGCCCCATCAAGCAGATGACGAGAATTGGGTGAAGTCCTAATTTCTTACCCTTGTAGGGAATCTTAAAATAAACAAGACAAAAAGACACGGCACATATTGCTATGCTGCATATAAGAGTGCGTGTGTTATGGTCAGGTGCAAAGTTAGCCCAGTTCATAAGCATTATGGCTGCAGAGGCAATAAGTCCAACCACAACAGGGCGCAGACCGGCAAATATTGCTTTGATCACTCCGCTTTCATTATGTTTGCGTATGAAATGAGAGGCTTTGATCACGAGTATAAACGATGGCACAGTGACAGCTAAGGTGCAGAGTATGCTTCCAATTATTCCCCATATTGGAGAAGCAAGCTCTCCTCCTGTGACTTGTCCGGGAGCTACGTATCCAATATAAGTCGCAGAATTGATCCCAATGGGACCCGGGGTCATCTGCGAGATTGCCACTATGTCTGTAAACATCTGTTCTGAAATCCATCCCGGTCCTACGACGGATCGCTCTACTAATGACAGCATAGCATAGCCGCCACCAAATCCGAATATGCCTATCTTAAGATAGGCCCATATCATTTTTAAATAAATACTCATTTGTAATCTTGAATTTTTAATTTTGAATAATGATAATGCCCTGGATTCAATTATGCATTATGTATTTTTCGCCGTGAGTATTCCCAATGAGCATAGCCACCGATGGCTCCGAGAGCAATCCATGTAATAGGGTTGGAGATAATGCCCATATCAAGTGATATTACGAGTGCAGCCAATGCCGGAATCCATATGGTAGTCAACTTTAGCTTTGCTGCTTTAGCAGTGGTAATTACGGGTGCGATTATAAGGGCTACGACAGCCGGACGGATGCCCATGAAAATACTGCTGAGGACATGGCTTTGCTTGATTGTCTCCGGAGTGAGGAAGATTGCAATGGCCAGAATGATGAGGAAAGAGGGGAGTATTGTGCCGACGGCGGCTACGATTCCTCCTTTCATTCCTTTCAGCCTGTCGCCGATTGATGTTGCTATATTGACGGCAAGAATGCCTGGTAAGGATTGTGCGATGGCAAGAAGATCGAGAAATTCATCCCGTTCTATCCAGTGGTGCTTGTCGACAATCTCTTTCTCGATGATAGATATCATGGCCCATCCCCCTCCGAAGGTGAATGCACCAATTTTCATGAATGTTGTGAAAAGTTGTCTGTATATTCCCATACTCGTTTTTGTTTTCAGATTGCAAAATTAATTTTTCCTGCATAATTTGCCAAAGAAATCTGTGGTTTTCTCAAAATTTATTGCTAACTTTGCAGTTGCCCACGATATGTGGGGATAAAACAACCTAAAAATATAGACAATGGCACTCTGGTTTGAAACCAAAATTAGATATGACCGTATGCAAGAAAACGGTGCAGTAAAGAAAGTAAACGAACCCTATCTTGTAGATGCACTGACATTTACAGACGCAGAGGCTCGCATCATAGAAAAAATTACTCCATTCATATCCGGCGAGTTTACTGTTTCTGCCGTGAAGAAGACCAAAATTTCTGAGATATTCTTCGATGAGTCAGACTATGCTGATAAGTATTATATGGTGAAGGTGAACTTCATAACGCTTGATGAGAAAAGCGGCAAGGAAAAGAAGTCAGCGAGCTTCATATTGGTTCAAGCAGGTGATTTCGAGAATGCTCTTGGTCGGTTCCAGGATGGTATGAAAGGAACTATGGCAGACTACCAGATCGCATCAATTACAGAGACTCCTTTAATGGATGTCTATCCCTATGAATACGATGCTCCTGAGAAGACAGCATCTCCTGCCTGAAATCTTTAGACTCAAGACTGAAGACTCAACATGATAGCAGAAGAGATTAAAAAGATTCATGCAATCCTTCCTGAAGGGGTAGAGTTATGTGCTGTAAGTAAGTTTCATCCTGCTGAGGCTGTGAAGGAGGCTTACGATGCAGGACAACGCATATTTGGGGAAAGTCGTGTTCAGGAATTGCTTGAGAAGATAAAAGTGCTGCCTGTCGACATAAAGTGGCATTTCATCGGGCATCTCCAAACCAATAAGGTGCGTCAGCTTATAGGTAAAACATCACTGATAGAAAGCGTAGACAGTACCCGTCTTCTTGACTTGATTGATAAGGAGTCGGAGAAAGCAGGGGTGACCACACGCGTTTTGATGCAGCTTCACGTTGCGATGGAGGAAACAAAATTTGGATTCTATCCGGAGGAATTGTTGGAATATTTCTCTAACCGTGAGTTTGAGAAATTGAAGGCTACTCATATTTGCGGAGTGATGGGCATGGCATCCAACACAGATGATATGGATCGTGTTCGTAAGGATTTCCAGGCGATTGCTGATACGCATAAGAGAATCCTCGATATTGCTCCGGATTTGTGCGGCTTTGATGTCGTATCGATGGGTATGTCAGACGATTGGAAAGTTGCAGTGGAAGAGGGATCCAATCTGGTCAGAATAGGAACCGCAATCTTCGGACACCGCCAATACTGACTTACTTAAAATGAAATTTCTATAATAAACCTAACAATAACATTAAAAACTTAAAAACCATGAGCAAAACGACAGCAGTACAGGCTCCACAGCAGGGGCGTACAGTTGCTATCATCACGATGTTCTTTATCTTCGCGATGATTTCCTTCGTTACCAATATGGCAGCCCCCTTTGGTAATATCTGGGGTTTCAGATATGAATGGGCAGGCATGGCAGGTAACCTTATGAACTTTACCGCTTACCTTTTTATGGGTATTCCAGCGGGCAATATGCTTATTAAGTATGGTTATAAGAAGACTGCGTTGATCGCTCTTGCAGTCGGTGCAATCGGTCTTACCATCCAGCTTCTTTCAAGCTATGTCGGAGCAGATGTAGTGGTTTACGGCGAAGGTCCTACAGCTACTACTCTCAACCTCTTTATCTATCTTCTCGGAGCACTTGTCTGCGGTTTTTGCGTATGTATGCTCAATACTGTAGTTAACCCTATGCTTAACCTTCTTGGAGGTGGCGGAAACAAAGGCAACCAGCTTGTTCAGATGGGTGGATCGCTCAACTCTCTTTCCGGCACACTTACCCCGATGCTTGTAGGTGTTCTCGTCGGTACTCTTACAAAAGAGACCTCTATGGCTACAGTTGCTCCGCTCGTGATCACTGGTATTGTAATTTTTGTGGCAGCATTCATCATAATATCCTTTATTAAGATTGAAGAACCTCAGAAAAACCTTAACAAGGCGACTTATGAGCATAGCCCGTTCTCATTCCGCCATTGCACACTCGGCATCATCGCAATCTTCTTCTATGTAGGTGTAGAAATCGGTATCCCGGGCGAAATGAACGCATGGATTAGCCGCGAGCCATTTGAAGGAGCAGCTGCTGTGGCTGGTTCGTTGGCGGCCCTCTACTGGCTTCTTATGCTTTGCGGACGTCTCATCAGCTCTGCTATCAGCGGCAAGGTTTCTACCCGTCTGCAGCTTATCGTGGTGTCTTCAATCGCGATGGCTTTCCTTCTGATTGCTATCCTTCTTCCTGAGTCGATCACTTTTAACTCTCCAAGCATCCCGGCTCTCAATATCACAAGTGGCCTTGTACCATTGAAGTGCCTGTTCCTCTTCTTATGTGGTGTCTGCACATCCGTAATGTGGGGTGGTATTTTCAACCTTGCAACTGAGGGCCTTGGCAAATATACGGCTAAAGCTTCCGGTCTGTTCATGACGATGGTAGTTGGTGGTGGTATTATGCCGTTTATCCAGGACTGGATTGCTCGTACGACTGGCGATTATGTGAGCAGCTATTGGCTCGTGTTCGCTATGGTAGCCTATATCTTCTTCTATGCAGTTGTTGGCTGTAAGAATGTAAATACCGACATTCCAGTCGACGACATCAATGAAGATCAAGTGCTCAATGCCGGCTAATGAACTTTCAGGTATAATTCAATATAATTAAATTAAGTCTCAATTATGACCTTAGATCCAAACCTTCTCACCCGCGGCGCGGACAATATGCGTGTCCTCATCGCCGAAATGGTGGAAAAAGCAAAATCCGGCCACCCTGGTGGCGCTATGGGAGGTGCTGACTTTGTCAACGTACTCTATTCATCTTTCCTCAACTATGATCCAGAAGATCCAAATTGGTTCGCAAGAGACCGTTTCTTCCTTGACCCTGGTCACATGAGCACTATGCTCTATTCTGTGCTTGCTCTCGCGGGTAAGTTCACAATTGAAGAGCTCCAAGGCTTCCGCCAGTGGGGTTCAGCAACCCCTGGTCATCCCGAGCTTGAAGTAATCCGTGGCATAGAAAATAGTTCCGGTCCTCTTGGTCAAGGTCACGTTTATGCAGTAGGTTGTGCTATTGCAGAGCGTTTCCTTGCTGCACGCTTCGGTGAAGTGGTGGAGCATAAGACATATGCTTTCATTTCTGATGGTGGCATTCAAGAAGAAATTTCCCAGGGTGCAGGCCGTATAGCCGGCAACCTTGGTCTGCACAACCTCATTATGTTCTATGACAGCAATGAGGTGCAGCTTTCTACTAAGGTAAAGGACGTCACTTCTGAAGACACTGCAGCTAAATATCGTGCTTGGAATTGGAATGTTCTTGAAATAGACGGTACAGATCCACTCGCTATTGCAGGTGCTATCGAGACTGCCCGCGAAGAAAAGGAGCGTCCTACGCTTATCATAGGCCATACTGTGATGGCACGTAAGACTGTCGCTGCCGATGGTTCAAGTCTTGAAGGACATGTGAATACTCATGGACAGCCGCTATCAGCTGCAGGTGCTGATATGGACAAGACCGTTGCCAACCTTGGAGGAGATCCTCAGAATCCTTGGCAGATCTGGGACGACGTCAAGAAGCTTTATGCTGACCGTCGCGAAGAGCTCATAGCATATGCCAAGGAGCGTAAGGCCAAATATGCTGAATGGGCAGAGAAGAATCCTGAAGAAGCAAAGACACTTCAGGATTGGCTTGACGGCAAGCTCCCCAACCTTGATTGGACTAAGGTGGCGCTGAAGCCCAATATGGCATCCCGCGCTTCTTCAGCTGCAGTCTTGTCATTCCTTGCTGATCATGTCCACAATATGATAGTAAGCTCAGCTGACCTTGCTAACTCCGACAAGACTGATGGATTCCTTAAGAAGACTCATGCATTTGTGAAAGGTGACTTCTCTGGCGCTTTCCTTCAGAGCGGTGTGGCTGAACTCACAATGGCTTGCATCTGCAATGGTATCGCTCTCCATGGTGGTTGCATCGCAGCTTGCGGCACATTCTTCGTATTCTCAGATTATATGAAGCCTGCAATCCGTATGGCGGCTCTTATGGAGCTTCCCGTGAAGTTCATCTTTACTCACGACGCATTCCGTGTAGGTGAAGATGGTCCTACTCACGAGCCTGTAGAGCAGGAAGCTCAGATCCGCCTCCTTGAGCAGATGGATAATCTTGCAGGGCATCAGGCAGCGCTTGTGCTTCGTCCTTGCGATAGCGCAGAGACTGTAGAAAGCTACCGTATCGCTCTTGAAAACAAGAAATCTCCTACAGTGCTTGTACTCTCTCGTCAGAATCTTGAAGACCTCCCGACAGAAAATCGTGCTGCTGAGGCTGCCAAGACAGACATGGGTGGATATGTGGTGTATGATGCTCCCGATACAAAGGTTGTGCTCGTAGCCAATGGCTCCGAGGTAGCGCTCGCTTATCATGTGGCAGAGAAACTTGGCGAAGAGGGTATTGGTGCCCGTGTGGTTTCAGTTCCTTCAGTAGGTCTCTTCTGCCGTCAGCCCAAGGCTTACAAGGATGAAGTGATTCCGTCAGGAGTGAAAGTCTTTGGTATCACCGCCGGTCTTCCCGCTTCTCTCTATCCCGTGATGAAGGGTGATTGGGAGATCTTCGGCATGGAGCGTTTCG
>CAYNEZ010000140.1:0-8898 GCA_964396365.1 uncultured Sangeribacter sp.
AGGATCTAGTGTCTAACGACGTGGGGGTTCGAGTCCCCCCGGGCGCACAAAAAAAAGCTTATCTCAAACGAGATAAGCTTTTTTTGTATGGAGCAATATAGAAACGTGTGAAAATCAGAAGCGAATCCCGATCACGCCTGAGCATTGGGCAAGGCGAGTGGTGATATCGTTGCATTGGAGACCTTGGAATCGATAGTCGAATCCTAATGTCAGAGCGTATTTGCCGAGTTGCCAGTCTGCCCGCAGACGGCTTTTCACATTTGGACGATTTCCCCACCATCCGAAATGGGCAAGTCCGGAATGATTTCCAACGTATATTTCATAGTAGGTCTCTCCATATGAGGGGCAGAAGAAGCATCCTAATGCGGGAATTTCTATGCTTTCACTGATACGAAGCGGTTTGCCACAAAGTTTTATCTTATTGTATTCTCCGGAAGCTGTCAGAGATGCACCTGCCCACATCAGGGCTTGAGCCGGATTGTTTCCATTGCGAGGGAGATAGATAACCCCGCCGTCAGCCCCAAGGGTAGCTCCTGCTGAAAAGTTAAATCCGGAATCTGCTTTCCATAGCTTTTCTACGCCCCACTCCAGGCAAAAGGAGAGGTCGTACATTCGAGAGTTTTTTGCAGGACTGAGCAGGTAGCCATAGTTGAAATCTGCACGCGCCTGCATGCCGACAGTGTTTTCGCGCCAGGCTGCGTGACGCCATTCATATGCGAGGCCATAGCCGGGCCCTGTATAGGTAAGGGGGGACAGATATGTGCAGCGCGTAGTCTGATGACCCCACAAGAATTCTAATCGTTGCTCGGCATACAAGGATGATGCCAGAGCAACGATTGAAGTTAAGAGCAGGGTAAATCTTCGTGGTAATTTCATGAGTTGGAAGAAGCACGACGAGCGCGGCGACGTGGTTGCGGCTGTTCGGTGACGATTTCTTCAACACCTGCCAATACACCATCAATGAGGATGCGACCGCAGTATTCGCACACGATCACCTTCTTGTGCATCTTGATTTCGAGTTGACGCTGCGGTGGAATACGGTTGAAGCATCCTCCGCAAGCATTACGCTGTACGCACACAATGCCAAGTCCATTACGTGCATTCTTGCGAATACGCTTGAATGCGTTGAGAGTATAATCGTCTATCTTAGTCTCGAGTTCCTTTGCCTGCATCAGAAGCTTTTCCTCTTCCTGTTTTGTCTCAGAGATGATGTCTTCAAGTTCCTTCTTCTTGTCTTCAAGATTATGCTCACGGTCGGTGAGTTCCTCCTGTGTCTTTACGATCTCCTCCTGTTTGTCGTTGATCTTATGCTGGGCGTCGCGAATATTCTTCTCTGCAAGCTCGATCTCGAGATTCTCGAATTCTTTCTCTTTCTCAAGGAATGCGAACTCACGGTTGTTGCGCACGTTGTTGATCTGCTCATCATAGCGAGCGATCTTTTCTTTACGCAATTCTATGTCGTTTTTCTTTACCTTAATAAGGTCTTCATGGCGTGCTATCTCGTCTTGGAAGTTCTGGATTCTTGTCTGAAGACGAATGATGTCATCTTCAAGGTCTTTCACCTCAAGCGGGAGTTCACCGCGAACGCTTTTGATGCGGTCAACTTCCGACAGACATGTCTGCAAGCGGTAGAGAGCGGTCAGTCGCTCTTCTACTGAGCGCTCTTTGTCAATTTTCTTATCTGTAGCCATATTGTTATAATAAATTAATTCATAGTTAATAATGCATAATTTAAATTCAGGGTCAATCAATATGTCAATATTGAAAAGGTAAGTTTAGGGATTATGCATGAGTCCGATGGGACTTTTTTCGCACTCTGAAAAATAGATCACGCAGTCAGGATAGGCTGATCGGATGGCGCGGCACAGGATCTTACGGCTGCAAAGCTCACTCTCGAAGTGACCAATGTCAGCTAACAGTATTTCTGATCCGAAACTTGTGAAATCATGATATTTCAGGTCTCCACATATATATACATCAGCCCCTGACTTCAGCGCACTCTTGATAAGACTTCCTCCTGAACCTCCGCACAGAGCTACTTTTCGAACCACGATACCCGGAGTCTGGGCTGAATATCGCAGGTCTTTTACTTCGAAGGTGTCTTTCACCTTCCGAAGGAACTCCAATTTGGGAGTGGGAGAAACAGTGCCTACTATACCGAGGCCTTGAGAACCATCCCCGGATGCACTTTTCTCAAGCGGGCGACATTCTTTCATGCCAAGCATATGCGCCATCTCATAGCTTACTCCTTCAAAGGCAGAATCGAGATTGGTGTGTGCGGAATAAATAGCAATATCGTCGCGAAGTGCTCCGGCAGCTATCCGTTCGGTAGGAGTAGCGCCAGTAAGTCTTTTCAAGCCACCGAATATAAGGGGATGATGGCTCACGATCATGTTGCAGTCGCGTTTCTTTGCTTCCCGAAGAATATCTTCGGTCACGTCAAGGCAGAGCAACACGCCTGTCACTTCCATCTCAGGATCGCCCACCTGAAGGCCAGGGTTGTCCCAATCTTCCTTCAGAGTGAGCGGAGCAAATTCTTCGATGGATTTTGCGATGTCCTTTACTTTAAGCATTTATATGCGTTGTGCGTTGTACGTTTTACGTTATTTCTCTCCGGCATTAGGCTTCAGCTGGAGTTCAAGTTCGTCGAGCTGAGCCTGGTCGATTGGGGAGGGGGATTCGTTCATGACATCGCGACCTGAATTGTTTTTCGGGAATGCGATGGTGTCGCGGATACTGTCGAGACCTGCTACGATTGATACGAATCGGTCGAAGCCCAGCGCAAGACCTCCATGAGGAGGCGCGCCATACTGGAATGCACTCATGAGGAAACCAAATTGCTCTTGTGCCTTTTCAGGAGTGAATCCGAGGAGTTCGAACATCTCATTTTGAAGTTCAGAATCATGGATACGTATAGAACCGCCTCCAAGTTCGGTGCCGTTGACGATGATGTCGTAGGCAGTGGCACGTACGTTGCCTGTGTCAGTACGCAGCAATGGAATGTCTTCAGGATTGGGAGATGTGAACGGGTGGTGCATAGCGTAGTAACGCTGGGTCTCTTCATCCCACTCGAACAACGGGAAGTCTATCACCCACAGGCAAGCGAACGTGTTCTTGTCGCGAAGACCAAGGCGGTTGCCCATTTCAAGTCGAAGTTCGCAAAGCTGCTTACGTGTCTTCATTGCCTCTCCGCTCATGACGAGAAGGAGGTCGCCTGCTTCAGCACCTGCACGTTTGCCCCATTCCTGGAGTTGCTCGGGAGTAAAGAACTTTCCTACCGAGCTCTTGATGCTGCCATCGGGTTCAAACTTGACCCACATAAGCCCCTTGGCTCCAATCTGAGGACGCTTTACGAACTCAGTAAGCTGATCGATCTGCTTGCGGGTGTAGTCAGCACATCCTTTAGCCAGAATACCTACGGTCAGTTCTGCATCATCCACAACTGAGAAACCTTGGCCCTTGGCAAGGTCGGTAAGCTCTACAAATTGCATTCCGAAGCGGATATCCGGCTTATCGCTACCATAAAGACGCATAGCATCATTCCAAGTCATTCTCGGGAATGGGTCAGTGAAGTCGATTCCTTTTACATATTTGAAAATATGCTTCACAAGACCTTCGAACATATCTATAACATCTTCCTGCTCCACAAAACTCATCTCACAGTCGATCTGAGTGAATTCGGGCTGGCGGTCAGCACGCAAGTCTTCATCGCGGAAGCATTTTGCAATCTGGAAGTAGCGGTCGTAGCCAGAAACCATCAGCAGCTGCTTGAAGAGCTGAGGACTCTGAGGAAGTGCATAAAATTCTCCGGGGTTCATGCGTGATGGCACCACGAAATCACGTGCTCCTTCAGGAGTAGACTTAACAAGGATAGGAGTCTCAATTTCAAGGAAGCCTTTAGAGTCAAGGTAACGACGAATCTCGAAAGCCATGCGGTGGCGCAGTTCAAGATTTTTCTTCACGCAGGGACGGCGCAGATCAAGATAACGGTATTTCATGCGGAGGTCGTCGCCGCCGTCGGTATTGTCTTCAATAGTGAATGGAGGAGTTTTACTTTTGTTGAGAACCTTGAGTCCGTCAGCAATTATTTCGACTTCTCCAGTAGGAAGGTTAGGATTCTTTGAAGTACGTTCTTCAACTTTTCCACTAATACGGACTACGTATTCACGTCCAAGCTTGTTGGCGGCTTCAAACAGTTCCGGGTTGTTTTCGCTGTCAAACACCACCTGTGTGATGCCATATCGATCGCGAACGTCAACGAAAGTCATACCACCCATCTTGCGGGCCTTTTGAACCCAGCCGGCGATCTCCACGTGTTTGCCGGCGTCGGCGAGTCGAAGCTCACCGCATGTCGTGTCTCTATACATAAAATTTCAATATCGACTGAAAATGTCAGGATTTTGATTTTTAAAATATTGTATGACAATGACTTAAAATTGCAAAATTAAAATTATTGCATTCTTGGCCATTATAACGTTGCAAAGATACTAAAAATTTCTTTTTTGAGCAAGGAAATAGAAAAAAAACAGGACGCATGAGTCGTGCGTCCTTATAAGTTCAATCGGAATATTCCGACAATATTTTGTCGATAGCAAAGTCGAGGATGGGATCGATCCCCTTGATCAAAAGAGAATCCGGAGCATGAACTTCGCATCCGGGAGAGGGGTCGATGCCGAATTCAGTGATTCCTCCGCCGGGAGAAGTCATAGGACAAGCCGAGAACCGAACGCCCCATCCTATAGGCATCTCTGAATTGAACGGGAGTCCACCACCACCACCGGTACGAGCACCGATAATGCTAACATTTGGGAGTGTCTTCATCACAGAGACGAAGTCGTTGGCGGCACTGAAACAACTTCTGTTGGTCAAGACAGCAACCGGCCTGTCTAAATAAGCTATGCGGATATTGGTGTCGCAAGGCTCATAGAATATTTCGTAAGGATCTGAGAAGTCATTGTGACCCGGACCAGTCTTATGGCGTATGGTTCCACCTGATATTCTGTGATCAATCAATCGGCTGACAAGAGTCTTTATATTTGTGAGATTGCCGCCTCCGTTATCTCGAATGTCGATTATGAGTCCTTTACTTTGATATAAGATGGCAAGAATATAATCGAGGTTGAGATTGCCTATATCATATGAAAAAGAAGGATAATACATGTATCCTATAGTGTCAGGGAGCATGGCATAGGATATTCCTGAAGTCTGGAGATAGTTGAAATCAAGATAATTCTCCTGAATTGTCCGAAACCTGAAGTCCTGGGGATAATCGGTCCACCATTTACGATAGTATGAAGTGTTGAAAGATGATATTAGATTGACATGTCCATCCTTCAGCTCATCGAGCATCGCTGCGCAGATGCTGAAGAGCTGGATATAATGGGTGTCATCTTTGACCAGTGGCCGATATTTCGTGTATACAGAATCCCAGTTTAAGCCTTTCTCATTGAGGAAACAATAATGTTCATCTATCGTTTTCCATAGCTGGTCGAAGTTGCCGATTGGATCGTAGATATTCTTTAGATCGGAATCGTCGACACATGAGTGGATTATTCCTGAGATGAGCAGGACCGAGGTTAATAATGGTAAATATTTTAGTTTATTCATGATTCCTTCTTATGAGATGGGGTCTTAAACTTCGTCAAAGAGGGAAGGTTCTATTATCTGGGGCTTGTCGGACGGATCTGACGAGTCAGACATATCGGACGTTTCGGACATGTCGGGATCATCCTCCTCTATTATTTCAGTTTCAGAGGGGAGTTCCGGTTCCGGATGGCGGAGAGGCTCAAGTTCGATGATTTCTCCGAGTTGGAATGTAGTGATACGTTTTCCCTTCGCCTTGAACCCTTTGACAGCAATAAACTCTTCAGCATCAATTTCGAGTTCAGGACGGACAGCATCATTGCCACCGAAAGAAACCTGAAGTCTTGGATAAGGAGTGTCTGTCAGCAGAATCATACCGGATTCCGGACCGTTCCCGACGAATCTTTGAGGATTCTTGGATGGCTCAAACTCAAAACGTTTAAGATATGGATACCCAAGTTCGGCGTCATTGAGCGCAAGCGTCCATACTTTTCCCTTGATGAATTTTTCAATTCTCAGGATATTATCTTCATAATGGTTTTCTTCCGAGAAACTCGTTGTGTAGAACTCTCCATCTTTTGTGATGATGAGCACAAGATCTTCTCCCAAGAAGCTTCCCAGATATTCACCTCTGCCGTCATAGTTGAGACGAAGCACATCTTTGTCAAACCAGACGTCGCGCCCTCCAAGAGTAGAAGTGCCTTTCTTGTCGAGAGTCACAGATTGGACGTTGAACTTGGTGACGAGATTTCCAAGAGATTCCTTGCCCTTGATATCAAGGGCAGCGAAATCAACCAATACCTCACGATTACGTGGACGGCGGCCATCGGGGCCCGGCTCGTCTTTCAGCAGGACTTTGACAGTCTCCGCCTCACCATTGGGATTTACTGTCATCCATTCGATACGACTTCCCGGTTCGCCCTTGGTCATATTATATTCCTTATCGCGGGTGAGGCCTGTGATGAAGAACCGTTTCTTATAATATATTCCCCCCTTACCGTTTCGGTAGATGACATTATAGATGGTCCGCTTGTCGTTTTTCTTGAAAAGGCCTACATGGATCACCTTCTTTCCAACGTAAAGCTTTTCTTGGACTTTTGAAATTTTGTAGGTTCCATCGCGATAGACCACCAGCACATCGTCGATGTCGGAGCAAGTGAACTTGAATTCTGCATCCTTTAGTCCTGTGCCGATGAATCCACCTTCTTTATCGAAATAAAGACGCTTGTTGGCCTCAGCCACTTTTGTGGCGACAATCGAGTCGAATCCACGCAAGACAGTGCGACGTGGGAATGCGTGACCATATTTCTCCTTGAGATGAGTAAACCATCCGATTGTGAAGTCGGTGATATGCTCAAGGTTGTTTCTGAGATCAGCTATCTGCTTGTCGAGGAGGGCAATTTTTTCATCTGCCTTCTCTGAATTGAACTTAAGTATGCGCCCCATCTTTATTTCCCAAAGACGCATATAATCGTCATGGTCAATCTCTCGGAAGAAAGAGGCCTTGAACGGCTCGAAGAGTTCTGAAAGGCGAGATAATGCGGCTTCCATATCAGCAGCTCTTTCGATCTCCGCATCCTTATACATGCGCTCTTCGATGAAAATTTTCTCAAGGCTTGCGAAAAGTTGGCTTTCGAGAGCCTCTCCGAGTTTGATCTCAAGTTCACGATGCAGTATGGCCTGCGTGCGGTCGGTAGAGAACTTCAATACTTCACTTACAGTGAGGAATCGAGGTTTCTTGTCCCAGATCACACAGCAGTTGGGGGATATGGAAACTTCGCAATCAGTAAAACTATAGAGGGCATCAATCGTCTTGTCGCTGGAAGCACCGGGTGCAAGATGCACTATGATCTCAGCATTTGCGGATGTGTTGTCGTCGACTTTTCGCACTTTTATCTTGCCCTTCTCCATGGCCTTGAGGATGGTGTCGATAAGAGTGGCTGTGGTCTTGCCAAAAGGAAGTTCGCGAATTGCGAGGGTCTTATTGTCGATTTTCTCAATTTTTGCCCTGACCTTAATCTGACCGCCACGTGCGCCATCGTTGTAGCGCGAAGCATCCATCAAACCTCCGGTCTGGAAGTCAGGATATAATGAGAATGGTTTTCCTTGAAGATATGCTATTGCAGCTTCGGCAATCTCATTGAAGTTGTGGGGAAGGATCTTACTGTTAAGACCTACGGCAATGCCCTCTACTCCCTGGGCAAGCAGAAGTGGGAATTTGGCAGGAAGAGTAACCGGTTCTTTTTTTCTGCCATCGTAGCTGGGTTGCCATTCGGTAATCTTTGGAGAGAATAGAATTTCGAGTGCAAGTTCGCTGAGTCGAGCCTCGATATATCGGGGAGCTGCAGCAGAATCGCCCGTCAGGATATTACCCCAGTTTCCCTGGGTGTCAATCAACATCTCTTTTTGACCGAGTTGCACGAGCGCATCGCCTATTGATGCATCACCATGAGGGTGATAACTCATAGTGCTTCCGACGATATTCGCAACTTTGTTGAAGCGTCCATCGTCAAGGGTCTGCATCGTGTGCAGGATGCGTCGTTGCACAGGCTTTAGACCATCCTCAATATGTGGCACGGCACGTTCGAGAATGACATAGCTGGCATATTCGAGATACCAGTTTTTGAACATGCCAGAAAGCTGGTGCTTCTTGTCGCTGGCACCAGGGATTCTGTAAGATGGAGTTGCCTCCTGCGGAATGTCCGCGGCTGCTTCTTCCTCGAGAGCTAAGTCTTCGGGAGTCTCTTCGATTCCCTCCTCTCCGTTTTCTATAAGGAATTCGGTAGTCGGGTTGTCATCGTTGTCAAGGTTTTCGAAGTTAAGGTCTTCTTCGTTGAATTTTTTGTCGTCGTTGTTGTCGATATCGGCCATGGTTTATGCAATTTGCACAAAAATACAAAAAAAATCATTCTAAACCAAATTTTTTTTAAAATTGGAGTTATGATGTTGTGAGTTTTATTATTAATTTTGCAAAAAATTAGATATAAGAAATGCAGAAGATGAGATATATTTGTATTCTGACAGCTCTTGTGATATCGTTAATTTCAAGAGCTGGCAGTCCTTTTCAGATAAGTGTTGATTCGATAGCAGCACTTGAGGGTGGGGGAACATTAGTGATTCCTGCAGGAGTCCATGTTACAGGTACTCTTCAACTTAAATCAGGAGTTAATTTGCATCTTGAAAAGGGTGAAGTGTTATTAGGAAGTGTCAATCCTTATGACTATGATGGATATCTTGAAACTAAAGATGACGTTGCAGGGGGGGTAGCCGACAAGTGCTCCAAACCTCAATTTGGCTTGATTGTGGCTCGCGATG
>CAYNEZ010000141.1:0-8802 GCA_964396365.1 uncultured Sangeribacter sp.
CTCAAGTACGCCCGTTGTCGGAGAAGCGTTTGATGATGCTGCGGCAGCCCTGATCATGCTTGGCTTCAGTGCACAAGCAAGTAGGACCGCGCTTAAAAAACTCTTTACCGAGAATCCGAATCTCACTACAGAGAAGGCCATAAAGCTTGCATTGACAATGCTTTGAATCCTTACTGCAATGAACGGATTGGCGGGTGTCGGAAGATTTGAACGACAATAATTTGAATAAGCGAAAACCAAACATATTGCGAATGCGTTTTGTGTCGGCACTCATAGCTGTGCTGGCACTGTCTGTCGCATCTTTTTCACAGTATACAAAGTCGACACTTGAGCCGCCACCTCCTCCGCCTGTTCCTGATACGAATATTGTCGGTGGTGATTCTGTAGAGTTGATTTATCCTGTGAAGCCTACAGTGCAAATAAATGCTGAAGATTATATCGGCAAAGAGCACCCTGCAGATTTAAAAGACCCTCAAAACATCACCACCCAAGCTGTGTATGATCCAGAGCTTGGAATGTATGTGCTACATACTCGATTAGGAGAAAGGGATATCATAACACCTTTCATGATGACTGCGGAGGAATATAATGAGATGCTCAACCGAGGTGAAATGTATGATTATTTCCGCTCGCAGAATGCAGCTAATTTTGAGCAGAAAGGAAAAGAAGCCTTTAATATTCTTGATATGAATTTCGCACTCGGACCATTGGAAAAAGTCTTTGGTCCCGGTGGTGTGCGTCTTACTACGCAAGGCTCTATTCAGATTTCGGCAGGAATAAAGAGCAATAAGACTGATAATCCTTCCCTTTCACTGAGATCAAGAAGAAAGACATATTTTGACTTCAATCAGAAGATACAGGCTACTGTCAATGCCTCTGTCGGCGACAAGATGAAGTTTAATATGAACTATAACACTGACGCTACTTTCAGCTTTGACTCTCAGAAGCTTAAACTTCAATATGAGGGTAAAGAAGATGAGATTATAAAGAATATTGAGGCGGGAAATGTAAGTATGACGACAGGAAGTAGCCTGATTCGAGGAGGAACTGCACTTTTCGGTGCGAAAGCAAAGCTGCAATTTGGAAAGCTCTCAATCACCGGTCTTCTTTCTCAGCAAAACTCTGAATCAAAGACCATTTCTACTCAAGGCGGCATACAAAGCACCGATTTTGCAATCAGTGCTGCTGATTATGATGCCAACAGACACTTTTTCCTTAGCCAATACTTCTACACGCACTACGATGAGTTTTGCTCGAAGCTTCCTTATGTGGCTTCCGGCATCAATATCACCCGTATTGAAGTGTGGATCACAAATAAGACTCAGAAGTTTGATGAAAGCCGCAATTTTGTTGCCTTTATGGACCTTGGCGAGAATACAAGGCTTGCTACGGACTACTGGACTCCCGACTATTCTGTCCCTGTCCCTTCAAATTCGAGTAACAACCTGCTTCAAATTCTTAAAACAGAATATCCAGCTGCGAGAAATATCAATCAAGTGACTGAAGTGCTTAAGCCACTTAATGCTTATGGCATAGAAGGAGGAAAAGATTTTGAGAAAGTGGAGAGTGCGCGTCTTCTTAACTCAAGTGAATATTCGCTTAACTCTGCGTTAGGATATATTTCTCTCAAGCAGGCCTTAAATACAGATGAGGTTCTTGCTGTGGCCTTTGAGTATACTTATAATGGAAAGGTATATCAGGTAGGTGAATTTTCAGGCGATGTGACTTCAACTGAGAATGCACTTTACCTTAAGATGCTCCGAGGCACAACCGTCTCTCCTAAGCTTCCGATGTGGCAGCTAATGATGAAAAATATCTATAGCCTTGGTGCATATCAAATTCAGAAAAAGAATTTTAAGTTTAATGTAAAGTTTCTGAGTGATTCCACAGGTATAGAAATTCCATATCTACCGGTTGGATCTATTTCCAACAAACCTTTGCTTCAGGTGATGGGACTTGACCAAATCGATTCTAACGGAGAGTCTGTCAGTGATGGTATTTTTGACTTTATAGAAGGCTATACAATTCAGACATCAAATGGAAAAGTAATCTTTCCTGTAGCAGAGCCATTTGGCAGCAACCTTCGGAAAAAGATCGGAAATGATGCATTGGCCGAACGATATGTCTATCAAGAACTTTACGATTCTACTCTTGTGGTGGCAAAACAGTTTGCTGACAAGAATAAGTTCACGATGTATGGCCAATACACGTCGGGACGTGGCAGCCAGATCAATCTTGGGGCAATGAATGTGCCGCGAGGTTCGGTCGTTGTGACTGCCGGGGGAGCAGTGCTGACTGAGAATAGTGATTACACTGTAGACTATTCGATGGGTATTGTCACCATTAC
Organism: uncultured Sangeribacter sp.; assembly: GCA_964396365.1. Taxonomy (GTDB): domain Bacteria; phylum Bacteroidota; class Bacteroidia; order Bacteroidales; family Muribaculaceae; genus Lepagella. The sequence goes on from CAYNEZ010000141.1 coordinate 2,348, forward strand.
CAATCAGAGTATCATCGATTCCGGAACTAATGTCAGTGTATCACTTGAAAACCAGTCGATGTTCTCAATGCAGCGCAAGACACTTATGGGCCTTGATGCGCAATATAGATTCAATAAAGACCTTACATTTGGGGGAACGTTTCTTCACTTTGGAGAGAAGTCGCTTACCGAAAAGGTCGGGATTGGCGAGGAGCTTATCAATAACACGATGTTTGGAGCCAATATCAGCTACAATAAGCAGTTCATGTGGCTTACTAATCTTATCAATAAGGTACCGACAATCAATGCGAAGTCTCCATCTTCATTCAATCTCACAGCGGAATACGCACAGTTGATCCCGGCAAAGCAGAAGACCGGCACCAACCAAGGAAGCTCATATGTGGATGATTTTGAGACTTCCCAGACCGGTGTTGACCTAAGAAATCCCTACAGTTGGTTTCTTGCTTCCACACCACAGGATAATTCTGCTGATTCCCTGTTTCCGGAAGCGTCTTTAAGCAATAACCCTGATTATGGCAAGAACCGTGCACTTCTTGCATGGAACTATATTGACCGAATTTTCACTCAGAAAAATAGTTCAATGCTTCCGGGTTACCTGAAAAACGACAAGCATCAGCTGTCGAATCCTTATGTCAGGGAAATCAAAGTGTATGAGATCTATCCCGGTCGAGATACAAATTATGGTGATGCCAACTATATACAGACCCTCAATCTCTCTTTTTATCCAAAGGAGCGAGGCCCGTATAATGTTGATGCCGAGAATATTGATGGAGATGGAAATCTTCTTAATCCTGAGAAACGTTGGGGTGGCATCATGAGAAAGATCGAAAACTCCAATTTTGAGACCTCTAATGTTGAATATATCCAGTTCTGGCTGCTTGACCCATTCCTTGACAAGGAAGCTCCTTCTAATCCGGGCGGTGATCTCTATTTCAATTTCGGTGAGATTTCTGAAGATATATTGAAGGATGGAATGAAAAGCTATGAAAATGGACTTCCTATCGACGGCAACAATGATTTCATTGAAGAGACAGTATGGGGAAAGGTGTCCAAGCAGAATTCATTGACATATGCTTTCGAGAATGCTCCTGATGCACGCCTGCTTCAGGACGTAGGTCTTGACGGCATTCCCACCGAAGAGGAGTTCTCTTTCTCTACATATGCAGATTTTATTGAGTCATTGCGTCAGAAATTGCCACAAGAAACAATATCTAAGATGCAAGAGGACCCAATGTCTGTCTTCAATGATCCGGCTGGTGACAACTATCATTTTTTCCGGTCAGATTATTATGATGAGAACCACACTTCGATTCTTGACCGCTATAAGCATTATAACGGAGTGGAAGGGAACTCCCTTTCGCCTGACCAAAGCCCGAATCCACAGTATCAGTCCAGTCGCGCTGTGCCTGATGTGGAGGATATCAATCAAGACAACACTCTGAATGAGTATGAACGATATTTCCAATACAAAGTATCAATACGACCTGAAGATCTTGTAGTGGGCAAAAATTTCGTTACAGACCGTCAGGTGAAGATGGTGCCTACCCTTGAAGGCCAGCAGGAAGCTATCTGGTATCAGTTCAAGATTCCATTGACGAGTCCGGAAAAGGTAGTGGGTGGAATCAGTGATTTCTCCACTATCCGGTTTGCTCGTATCTTTATGACCGGTTTCAGTGAGACAACCCATCTTCGCTTCGGATCTTTAGAGCTCGTAAGAGGAGAGTGGCGCGACTATAAGTTCAATCTGAATTCGCGCAATGACTCCCCGGCAGAAGGAGAACTTGATATGAGCGTGGTGAATATTGAGGAGAACTCCAAGCGAACTCCTGTCAACTACATCCTTCCTCCGGGTGTGACACGTATTCAAGATTCGAGCAGTGCAGCTGCCACTCAGCTAAATGAGCAGTCGCTTCAGCTTAAGCTTTCAGGTATTCAGCCGGGTGATGCACGCGGAATATACAAGAATACCCAGCTTGACCTCCGAATCTACAAGCGCCTTCAGATGTGGGTACATGCTGAGGCAGAAGTTGATGACCGTACGAACCTTAAGGATGGTGACCTCGCTATATTTATACGTGTGGGTTCAGACGTAAAAAACAATTATTACGAGTATGAGATCCCGCTTGACGTGACGGCACCCGGCACATATTGGAATATGTCGTCGGCGGATAGATGGCTTGTTTGGCCTAAGAACAACTTCCTTGATCTTCCATTTGACCTCTTTACATCTACAAAGACGGCGAGAAACCGTGCCATGTCTGAAGGACAAGAAGGGGTAGGGTTTATCCGGCTTTTTTCCCAGCGAGATCCCAATAATCAGCGCAACACAGTTTCAGTACTTGGAAATCCATCACTCAGCGATGTTCGCACAATGCTCATTGGAGTACGCAACAAATCTAACACAGTGAAGGATGGTACGATCTGGGTCAATGAATTGAAGGTGACTGACTTTAATCAAGAAGGAGGTTGGGCAGCCAAAGTCAATGCCAATCTTGCCATATCGGATGTGGCTACTGTCAATTTTGCCATGCATAAAGAGACAGCAGGATTCGGAAGCGTCGACCAAGGTCTGTCGGCACGTCGCCTGGACAATTATGACCAGTATAATTTATCAGTTCAGGGAAATCTTGGAAAGCTCGTGCCGGAGAAAGTGAAGCTTGCAGCTCCGGTCTATTATTCGCGGAGCAGCGAAACATCAACTCCTAAATATAATCCTCTTGATCAGGACATCCTTCTTAAAGATGCCCTCTCAGCTGCTACGACCAAAGCAGAAAAGGATTCTATCAAGGGGTATGCAGTGACAAAGAAAACTACAGAATCATTCTCTCTCTCTAATATGAGATTCAACGTCACTTCTAAAAATTCAATGCCTTGGGATCCTGCCAATTTCACCATCGCATTCAATTTTAATAAGCAACGCAATATGGATCCGACCATAGAGTATGAGAATACTTCTGATTATCGAGGGTCTTTCCAATACTCATATTCTCCATACTTCAAGCCTTATAAACCATTCTCCAAGCTTAATGGAAAATCAAAATTCCAGAAATTCCTTAAGGACTGGCAGATCAATTGGCTTTTTAATAACCTGACATTCTTCACAAGCATGTCAAGGCATTATTATGAGCAGCAAGTCCGCTCTGAGGCAGACGTCGATATGCAGTTGCCGGTACAGGTAAGCAAGAATTTCCTTTGGGACCGTCAGCTTTCTCTTAACTGGAATATCATCCAGTCGCTTTCGCTGTCTTTCCAGAGCAACACTACTGCAAGGATTGAGGAGACTATCGGAGCTGTCAATAAGAAACTTTTCCCGGACAAATACAGGGATTGGAAAGATACGGTGATAAATTCGATAAAAGGGCTTGGAACTCCTTGGAATTATAACCAGACCTTCACAGGAAGCTATAAGGCTCCATTCAACAAGATTCCTTTCTTGGATTACCTTACCGGTAATTTAAGCTATACCTCTACTTACCAGTGGGATAGAGGCACAAAAGTGCAAGGTATCGATATGGGCAATTCAATACGCAATCAGTCAACATGGAATGCGGATGGTCGTCTGAATTTTGAGACACTTTACAACCATAGCAAGTTCCTTAAAGACATCAACCAGCGATTTGCCGGAAAGGGTGGTGGCAAGCGTAATAATGCCGGCAAGAATGATAAATTGAAAGGAAAAGCCGATAAAAAGACTACCAGCAGGGCAAAACGACTTGAAAAGACCATTCAGCTCTCTGAGGATTCAACTACAGTATTTACGCATAATCTCAAGACTAAAGATGTGACATTTACCGCAACCGTCAAAGGAAAGCATTTTGATCTTAAGACAAAAGCGATAGATGAAAATAAAGTTGAGATTCTTAATAAGGGCAAAGAGATCGTAAAGATCGTAGCCAAAGAAAAAGTTAAAGACGATAAGAAAAGTATCGGTACTGAAATACTTGAGCACGGAGTGCGGCTCCTTATGGCACCGCGCAGTATATCCATGCGCTGGAGGCAGAGTCATTCACTCAATCTTCCTCTCTTCTCGCCTAATGTTGGGGATATCTTTGGGCAATCAAATGCCTATGGACCGATGTCACCCGGATTGGATTTTGCATTCGGTTTCTATGATGAAAGTTACGTGGAAAAAGCTTTACAGCGAGGATGGCTGCTGACTGATGGAACCAATACATCACCTGCAATATGGAACAAAGGGGAGGAGTTTAACTTTGAGCTGACACTTGAGCCTATAAGAGGACTTAAAATCACGTTGACTGAGAATCTAACAGACAATCGTACGAATCAAGTACAGTTCATGTATAGCGGAATGCCGACTTCCCGCACCGGAAGCTATACGCGTACGCATGTGGCGCTAAAGACAGCTCTGAAGACGTATAAGGCTGAGAACGGCTACAATTCTGAAGCATTTAACAAGTTCATTGCTTATATTCCGGTTGTGGCCAACAGGTATGAGGCAATATATTCCGGTATGCGTTATCCTGATGCAGGATTTATGGAAGGTAATCCTCTTGGCGGCACGGTCTATAATCCTGAAGTGGGGAGTGTGAGCCGCACTTCGAGTGATGTCCTTATTCCGGCATTTCTTGCTGCCTACAGTGGAATGGATGTCAATAAGGTCACTCTTAACCTGTTCCCGGGACTTTCCTCGATGCTTCCAAACTGGAAGGTGACATATGATGGATTTATCAATCTGGGCAATATGAAGAAGTGGTTTAAGTCATTCTCCTTGCAGCATGCCTACAACTGTACATACTCGACGGGTAATTATTCTTCATATCTGAATTGGATAGGAGTTGATGGCAATTATGGCTTTACTCTTGACGAGGGCACCCAGAGTCCTATCCCTTCATCTCCTTACAATGTGTCGTCGGTAGCGATTACTGAAAAGTTCAATCCCCTCATCGGTTTCAATGCCACATTGAACAATGATCTCAAAGTTAATCTGCAGTATGCTGACAGCCGTACTCTCAACCTCAATTCACAGGCCGGTCAGGTGGTAGAGACGTCTTCTCGCCAGATAACTATAGGAGCAGGATACAAGATTGCGAATTTCAATAAGATCATTAAGATCGGAAGTCGCCAAGGGGGAGTGAGCAACGACCTTTCTCTTGATCTTGACCTCAATTTTGCAAACAACTCAAGCTTAATCCGCAGAATTGAGACAGCATACACCCAGGCTACCCAAGGCACACAATCCTTCTCTCTCAATTTCATGGCAAGCTATGTACTGAGTCGACGAATCACTTTGGCTGCATTCTTCGATCATCAGGTGAATACTCCTCTTGTATCATCGACTGCTTTCCCGACATCCAACAGCAACTTTGGAGTGTCAATCAACATGTCGCTTGCTCGATAATTACATCTTTCTACATATTTGGTCTCAAAATTATTGAAAATATGTTAAAGAGTTTGAATAAACTAACGATTTTTCATTATAAACTACTACAAATTCATTAAAAATATGTTGTAAAGCATATTTTTTAAAACAATTCAACATTTCTTTCGTTATATATTATGTAGTGAAATTCAGGGAATAGAGATTCCCGATAATCGAAAGTTAAATTGTTTCGGCTCAGAGCAGGCGATAAAGCGATAGATATTGTCAGCTTAGAGCGTAGGTTTTAAGCCATAAGGCTGAAAGATCCGAAACACCCCGGCTCCTCTCCTTGACTTGCAAATTAGCTTGCCGTGCCGGGAATGTCTAACAAAAAATTGTTTCTATGAATTTTAAACTAAAAACTACGGGAGTTCTTGCCGGACTCGGAGTTTTAGGGCTTGTGGTCCTTACTTCAGCTGTTTCCACAAAGAATGTTCCGTTGGAGGTGGGCAATCAGGCTCCCGAGATTTCAGTTTCTGATCTAAACGGACAGTCAGTCCTTCTTTCAGAGATGAAAGGAAAGGAAGTAATCTTGAATTTCTGGAGCGCAATGGATGCGGAGAGCCGCATCAGCAATGTCCGCCTTGCAAGAGAGGCCGAGAAATCCGGAGCGAAGTATATCGGAATGTGCATTGATTCTGATCGTCAGCTTGCAGAAGAGGTAATGAAAGCTGACAATGGATCGACCGACGATCTCTATTTCGCCGACCGTCAGGTGACTGATGAATATCAGATCAATAAAGGAACTCGGACTGTAAAAATTGACCCTTACGGCATTGTAGCCGCTATTAATTGAAAGAAGCATCCCGCCTGGGATGCTTCTTTTATTTTTTTTCATCAAAATGAACCGAACTGGCATGCAATTTGTTAAATAATCGAAAAACACAAAAATTAACACTTATGAACTTCAATAATTTCACAATTAAATCGCAGGAAGTCATTCAAAAAGCAATTGACTACACTCAGCAGGCAGGCCAACAGCAGATTGAGCCTGTCCACATCCTGAAGGCGATAATTTCCGAAAGTGAGACTATTGTCAACTTCATCTTCCAGAAACTTGGAGCCAATCTCAACG
>CAYNEZ010000142.1:0-8793 GCA_964396365.1 uncultured Sangeribacter sp.
TGGCCTTGCCGTAGACTTCTACTGACTTATCAGCAACCTTCTCAGCGGTCTCAACGGTACCTTCTTTGGCTTCGCCGTAGACTTCGACAGACTTATCCGCTACTACATGTGCGGCATCAACTACGGCTTTTTTACCTTTCTGAAATAAACTCTCTTTCTTCACTTCAGTGTCTTTTGCAGCTTTGGCTTTTGGGGCAGCTGAAATAGGAACACTCATCATGACTACACCTAATCCTGCAATCATGGTTGCAATAAGTTTTGTTTTCATAGTATAAATCAATTAAAGTTTGTGATTTCAACGCTTATATTGCCAATCCGGTTCAATTCAACTGCCCCCTCAATAGATATTTTAATAGAATTGTTATATAAATATACAAATTCCTCATATCATGAAAAAATTATTATTGTTATCCCTCATCCTCGTTGCAGCTCTTGGTTGCAACGCCCAGCAGGCTCTCTGGGGCTTCTCCCAGATAGTCTCTCCAGAGATCCATCCCGACAACACTGTCACATTCCGCTTCAAGGCTCCCGATGCCAAGACAGTGCAGGTGACAGGTGATTTCTTGCCAACGATGCCTATTGATACTCCTTACGGCAAGTTTGACGCCCCGGGTGTGGCTGATCTTGTGAAGAATTCTGAAGGAGTTTGGGAATTCACCAGCAGTGTGTTGTCGCCCGAACTATATTCCTATTCATTTATTGTTGACGGCCAGAAGATGCCCGACCCATCCAACGTGTTCCAGATCCGTGATACGGCTACTATAACCAACGTGTTCCTGATCGGTGGCGATTATGCCGACTATTTCAAGATCAATGATGTGCCACATGGCACTGTATCAAAGGTGTGGTATGATAGCCCGACACTCGGAAAAGACCGCCGTATGACAATCTATACTCCACCGGGGTATGAGAAGGGCGACAAACGTTATCCTGTCTTCTACCTTCTCCACGGTATGGGAGGTGATGAGAATGCGTGGTCTGAGCTTGGACGTGCCACCCAGATTCTCGACAATATGATAGCTCGTGGAGAAATAGAACCGATGATCGTGGTGATGACAAACGGTAACGTTGATATGGAGGGTGCTCCAGGAGAAACAAGCCTTGGTTTTACTCAGCCTACAACCCAGCTGCCAAAGACAATGGATGGCACTTTTGAGCAGCATTTCCCCGATGTTGTAAAATACGTAGACTCTAACTACCGCACTATTGCCGACAAGCAGCACCGCGCTATTGCAGGTTTGTCTATGGGTGGTTTCCATTCCCTGCACATTTCCAAGGAATACCCCGACATGTTCGATTATATTGGCCTCTTCTCCGCTGCAATTCTGCCTCATGATGGCACTACATCGCCAATCTATGATAACTTGGATCAGAAGCTTGCCACTCAGTTTGCCAACGCTCCAAAGCTATATTGGATTGCAATCGGTGATAAGGACTTCCTTTATGAAGCCAACAAGGAATATCGCAAGAAGCTTGACGATAAGGGCTATAAGTACATATACCGTGAAAGCCCCGACGGTCACATCTGGAAAAACTGGCGTATCTATCTAACTGAATTCCTTCCCCAGCTCTTCAAATAACCTCCATAACCTTATACCCCTTAAGTTGAGCCTACGAAACTTAAATGAAAATTAGGATCAAGAATATGGTGTGTCGCCACTGTGTAGCAAAGGTGGCGGAGGTTACTTCCCGGATACCGGAACTGAACCTGCTCGGAGTCGAGTTAGGTTCAGTGACGGTGGAGGGTAATCCATCGGAAGAGGTCATCGACCGTCTTGACAGTGAATTACGGAAGGAGGATTTCGAGGTAATCCACTCCCGCGAAGAAGCGATAGTGGCTGAAATCAAAGGGAAACTGATGGAACTCTCCCGTGATGGAGAAGGAGTACGAGCTGACATTGCTAAGGAGCTTCAAGACTCCTTGCACATGTCCTTCCGAAATCTATCAAGGATTTTTGCTTCCGTTGAGGGGCGAACTATCGAAAACTATTTTACGGCTCTCCGCATAGAGCGAATCAAGGAGTTGCTACTCGACGACCAATTGCCTCTGAGTGAAATAGCCTATGTGACAGGATTCTCCTCCGTACCTCACTTGAGCACCCGCTTCAAGCAAGCCACAGGTATGACCCCGACCCAATTCCGCGAAATCGGCATCCGCACCCCCCTCCCCGAAGTGTGAGTCATTGATTTACACGGATGATTTCCCGACTCCTATGATGATTATCTGCCTCCTGCTGTAGAACGATCTGTATTGGCTTCTATGTCGATGATTTTGTTTGCAACGCGTTTTTGTCTTCCCCATTGGAAGTTATAGCTTATTGAGATATACGGCATTCGCATATTAAGGCGCATGTGCTGTTCATTTCTGTTCCACTTGCTTAGCGATTTGCTGCCTTGGTCATATTTGCCAAATGGCATTAGGATTCCTGCACCAAACTGCCATGATTTCCAGTTATAACTAAGATCAATAACATTAAGATCTTCTCCCCATGAGATTTTTTCACCCCAGAGATCGCGTTGGGCTCTGACATATTGTCCGGTAAGTACAAATCCCCAGTGCATGAACATTATGGAAGCGTTTCCACTCCACGCGCTATTGTGCAGAGTGTAGCCGGTGCCTCGCATCCGTTCCATTCGATACTGAATATAGCCGCTTGCCATCACCCAGTCCGGAATTATTTCAATTTGCGGGGCAATATAAAAAGAAAGATTCTGAAGGCCATGGCTGTTTTCATAGCTTGTTATAAGTTTTGTGTCATCCCAATAAAGAATTGGTGTGATTGCATTGGGTGATGTAAACGCGCGAATTCCGAAAGAGCCGTTGATCCGAGGAAGATTAAATCCATACCTGAATGTGAGCATATAGGAGTTTGCTGTCTTCAAATTCTGATTGCCTACTCGCCACTGAAACCCATCAAGCTGTTGCGGCACGATGTTGGTCTCTGCCAAAGAAGGAGTCGACTGCCATGAAGTGAAGCTAAGTCGGAAGTTATGATTTTGATTCAGTGAGTATGTGATCGTCGCTTGAGGACGGGGATTCCATGAATGATTGCCCTGGTTGGATTCTTTGAAGAGAAAATCCGTATATTGAACGCCCATACCTGCTGTCGCAGACCATTTGCCAAATCGCTGGAAATATTCGGCAAAGAAGTAAAGTTTGTCTTGACGCTGATGGAATATCTGACCTCCAAGGTTTTCATATTCGGAGCGATTGCGGTTGGCTGTATATGAAACCCCCGCTGTAAACCTAGAATTTCGCCAGTTCTTCATATAATCTGTCTCTACGGCGTATGCCTGATTCCTGTCTTTGATATTAGTATGGATATCCATATTAGGATTTTCTAAGACATCACTTTTATTAGATCGCTCAATATAGTCGGAGAAAGAATGGCCATTATAGAATGAACTGTTTAAACTCAAAACAAGCATCTGCTTATTCTTGAAATTTTGTTGCCAATAGAGAGATAAAGATGGTGAACTTCCGTCAGCTCCTTTTGAGTCGTTAAGCAAAATGTCATCATTGCCATTGCTTAAAGACAAAAGACCGTTGTAGTTCCAGCGTTCATTTATATTCTGATGGAAGCCGAATTCAGCCATAAATACTGTAGTATCAGGTTTGATATAATTGTAGGAGGCCCATATATTCGCCATAGAGTTGTCAAGCGTACCTCCAAGAGATTTCTCATTTCGGGTGATAGATGTCCCGTCATTGAAAGTGAATGTCTCAGTATAATCGCGATGAGTCTTTATTCTGTTGGTCAGTTTGTAATTCCCTCCTACTTCCCATTGCGAACGTCCCACATTGAATTTCGTATCAGCGGTGAAGAATCCCCATGCTGTATTTAGGGCCGGTTGTGCCTTAGCTTGTAAAGACCCTCCGAGAGAGGGATTTGCTACAATGAAGTTGAGCACATAGTTGGCACCTCCATAACGTAGACCTGGATTGTCAATCCATTCGACACGCTTGATGGTCTCCGGTAGTAGTGCTCGCACTTGATCTATTGATGACTCTCGACCATTGATACGAACCTGTACAGCTTGCCCTGCAGCCTGAATTGTACCAAGAGCATCGCTTACGGTCAGAGTTGGAATCATAAGGTTGGTCAGTAACTGGATTCCATTCTGTGAATTCTCTACCGCGCTTTTTGAAGGATGATAGACATCCATGTCAGCTTTTCGGATAACTTTGGGTGCTTCGATTACGATTTCATTTAACTCTTGGGCCACGATTGTGTCTGCCATTTCCTGGCCCATAGCGATAATTGGGAGTAATATATCCACTCCCGTGATTGTGATAACTTTTAAGGTTGTTGATGTCATAATGCGATATGTTTTTAATGATTTCATACCGCAAAATTACATCTAAATCAATCTTAATTCCAAGAATAAAAGTCTAAATGATCCTTCTTTAAATCATTGAAAATCAATCGTGGGAAATCTAAAAAGTCTTAATGGAGAGGTTTCCGGTCTAAATATGTCTTAAGTCGGGATGGTTTGGCGGAGAAAAGCCACTATATCCTCCTTCTCCGAGACTCCGAGTTTCTTTCGGATAGATGATTTCCGAACATATATGGTCGCAGTAGTCTGAGATGTGATGACGCCGATTTCTTTGGTTGAGAAACCTGCCAGCATAAGCACTATAATCTGTTCTTCCTTGTCGGAAATAATATCTCCATAACTGTTATGAAGCGTGGTATAGAATCCGGAATATAAGTTGTCGATGATTTCAAACATATTTTTCCAGTTGACCAATGCACCCTCAGTGTCACTCTCAATTGAAGATAATTTCCGTAGCATATCCCGGTTCTGTTCAGTTGGAGCTTCTGCTACCATCTTTATTATGCCGAGTTGCTGGAGCATGGCACGGCGTAAAGAATCTTGAGCAGGTGATGAAGAAGGCCGTTTCAATTCTTCAACCATTTTTTGTAATGCTTCTGCTCGTTCTTCCGTCTCTATTATTTTACGTCGTCGGTTTAATGCGAACCAAATTGACAATCCGGATACAAGCAGTGTGGCAAGCACAAGGATTATAATAATCGATTTTTGACGTTCGCTATTGACTTTAAGGGTTAATCTTTTATTTTCAATCTTCAGAGCGTTTTGTTCAGATTCTTGTTGAAGTGATTGAGTTCGAAATAGATTATCTTTCTGTCGATTGTTTATAAGTGCAATCGGGATCAATTTTAATTTCCCTGTGTTTTGGAAGTCAAATACTGTATGAAGAACGTAAGCGAAACTATTATAATATCCTCGTTCCGCTTCAGAAATCGTTGAAGCGCAACTGTCGGCTTTTTCTAATTCCAGAAGTGCCTGCTTACGGTCAGCCATATTAAATAGAGCTAATGATTTCCAAAGATGAATATAATGCTCAATTGAACTGCCTGCTGCTTTTTCCAGAAACTTATCCGATAGCTCAAGACTTTCTGAATAACGCCCTAACTCTTCCAGAGTGCCGATTTTCTCATATTCATAACTGAATTGCTTATTTGAAGAGTTGGCACGTACCGCCTGCTCTATAAGATCGTTTAAGATGATGAGTGCTGAGTCATTCTGTTCGTCAAACAGGTAATCCGTATAAAGCCAATATCTATACAATGCTTGGGATGCAGAGTCCTTATCGATGTTAATCAATCTCTTTATTGCTGCTCGGTTGCCGGGGGAATCGAAAAGTTTTGTGCTCCAATAAGCCCTCTTACGTAAGAGTATGATCGTCAGACTATCCGGAAGATCCGCAAGATTTGCCAAAGAATCAAGCTGGCCGATCGCGTCTTTGTCACCACAAATCCAATAATCATATAGGGCTGCCAAGGTGGCACTGCTTACGGCTCGATAAGGATCTTTGTCTTTATAATAGTCAGCGGAGAACCTAATTAATGAATCAGACAGCATGAGATGCCCTTGCATGTCATGGATTGATGTTTTAAGCAGATAATATTTGGCTTTTAAAGAGTCTACAACTAACTCATCTGGATCTATGACACCAAGCAGATAGTGCGCACTGTCCGGATTCTCTATGGCAATGGTTTCAGCATTATCCAGAATCTTGTCATATTTTGACGATTGACTGCATGAGGATAAACAAAATAATGCTATAAAGAAAATCCAAATGGAATTATTCATATTATACTTATAACTAAATTTTTGCCTTGCTTGCCATACTCCTATTTCCATTTATCTGGAATCGTGTATGTTTTTCCATCTTTGGACACAACATCAGGCATCACGGCAGACTGGAATCTACGGATATTCTTAATCATCAAGACGGGTTTGCTTCGATGATGAATAAGATTGTCCTTAAGATCATTACTGAAGTTTGAGGGTGGGAAATATACTTTGATACCAATTTCAGGGAAACGACGTTGAATGAGTTCAATCGGAGGTACAAGGTCACTGTCTGCACTTACTAAAGCAACCATGTCGGTTGTATCTAATAAACAGTCCTCTATCATACGTATAGATATATTCACGTCGGTTTTCTTTTCCTCCGGTCTTGAAATATCCCCCTTGCAATAGGGACATATAATATGCTTGTCAAGATATTTACCTCTTACAATCTCAAATTTATTGCCGTTAATGAGTTTGTTGGCATTTAGAAAGGCACTTTGGCGGCTGTTTTTCTGAGGACTGAGTGGGGATGCTGTAAAGTATATCACTTTTTCGAGTGTTTGACCCTCTCCTAAGAAACTCTCACAGAGTTTCACCATATCAATCCAATAGAAATCACGCCAGACCGGATCAACTTTTTTTGTACGTTTGAGTCCAAAGTAAAAGTTGAAGCCGTCAATATAGAATGTCACTCGTTTTTTAGTTTCCATAACAAATAAAAAAAGCCGCTCGTAAGCGGCCTATTCCCTGCAAGAAAGCAGGGCGTTGCTTTTCTGATGCAAAGATAATATTTTTTTCTTACCTATACAATGGTTAAACGAAAAAATTGAGAAAAAAGTTTTCTTTCGATGTCCAAGGACTAAATCTCCTCTATCCATCTTGATTTAAGAGGTTATTTTTCTCCCTCCTGATAGGGTGATTAACAAAATTAATTTGTAATTTTTCATCTGAATTAAGACAGAACGTTTCAGTTTAGTTCAGTTTGTGGTTTTTAGGGTGAGCTTTCAACTCCAGATACTCGACTGACAACCGCTATTCTCACATTGAAGTCGTGATGACTTCTGCTATAAAGCTGATCGAATCTGGTCTTAGGCCCCGACCCCCATTTTTTATGAGTCGGGGCTTTAGTTTTCGCAACTAAACAGGCTGAAATTGCAATTTTTATCAGAAATTGTCAGATGGACTTTGCAATTTCCTCCAGAGCATATAACGCTTTGGCAAAAATATGTAAGAGATTGAAGTCTGATAAGCATTAATTTTGCATCAGTAATTAAACTTATCAACTGACTATGGATTTTTTCGACTCCCTTTTGTATATGCTCAATGAGATGTCGCCGTATATCTTGTTGGGATTCCTTATAGCAGGATTGCTGCATGCATTTGTATCGCGTGAGACGTTTGCTCGTCATCTTTCAGGCCGCTCACTTGGCACTGTGGTCAAGGCTGCCCTAATCGGTGTGCCATTGCCGTTGTGTTCCTGCGGCGTGCTTCCTACGGCAATCGCCATGCGTAGGAATGGCGCATCCCGTGCCGCTTCATCCGCCTTCCTCATATCCACGCCTCAGACAGGAGTTGACTCAATAGCTGCCACCTGGTCATTACTTGGACCGGCATTCGCCATAATGCGCCCCATAGCGGCTCTCGTGACGGCTGTTTTCGGTGGAGCGGCTGTAGGCTCCACAGAGCGTAATTTGGAGGAAACTGAGGCTTGTTCGGTTGCCCCTGATGCAACAGAAGAACGCCCTGCTACCTTTGGCGGAAAGATCATAGCTTCCTTGCGCTATGGATTTGTCGACCTTGTAGGCAGCATCGGTCTTTGGCTGACTATAGGACTCATCATCGCGGCTCTGATCACAGTCTATGTTCCGGCAGATTTCTTTGCCATACTTGGCAATAAACCTATCGTGTCAATGATTATAGCCCTTATCGTGGCAGTGCCGATGTATGTCTGTGCTACCGGATCTATTCCAATTGCATTGTCGCTTATATTGAAGGGTCTTTCTCCTGGCACAGCATTCGTATTGCTGATGGCGGGACCGGCCGCCAATTTCGCTTCATTCACTCTTATTTCGCGCGAGATGGGGCGTAGGGCGGCGATAGTCTATCTCGGCTCCATAATAGTAGGAGCAATGGCTATGGGGCTTGCTATCGACTATCTGATGCCCGCTCATTGGTTTGCCATCGGTCATGATGCGGCTATGCACGGGGCTTGCCACCATGAGTTCAGCACATTCTCCACGATATGTTCCGCTATCCTCGCCGGATTGCTGATATATTCTCTTATTCGCAGATTTTATAATCCTAAAGCAAATATACATACAGACATGACACAGGAATACATCATCACAGGGATGAACTGTCCCCACTGCCAGAATGCAGTAAAGAAAGCTATCGCCGCAGTAGCAGGCGTAGACACAGTTGAAGTCGACCTCCACGCCGGCCTCGCCACCGTCGACGGCACTGTTGACCACACCGCCATCATCGACGCCGTTCACGCTGCCGGCTTCGAAGCCACTCTTAAGTGACGTTTTTCCGGCAACAAAAAAATGCTCCCGCTTTCATCCGAAGGCGGGAGCATTTTTTTTCACAGTATTATTTTTTCGATTAAGGTATGTTTTGTGTAGATTAAGGACCTTGTGTCTTTCAAGTGTAGTATCAAATTCGATTAAGGCAATTATCTTTATGTGT
>CAYNEZ010000143.1:0-8660 GCA_964396365.1 uncultured Sangeribacter sp.
CTCATTGCGAATTTTATGAGATATTGGCAAATCAGACTATGTATTGCCACGACCTAAAAAAACGAATAACAGCACGAAAGCGCCCGTGCAAAAAATACTCAGAAAAATGAAGAAACAACTCACAACGGCAGTAAAAGCTTACTACTACCCCAACAGTACTGGCTTACCCAAAATCGAAGTCGTAGGTATCGTGTTCTTCACCAGACGTACTAAAATTCTCAAACGTTTGGTGCGTGAAATAATCTATACCGCAAGAAGAGAAACCAACTTCAGTTATCTCGACACTACAATAGAAAGGGTGTCTCAGGAGCTGGATAACTATGTCTATAACTACTATAACCAAAAGTAATATGAAACATAGCAAGAACGCTATAAAGGCGGAAATTCGCAACAAAATCGCGAAAGAGTATCGGAATAAGTATGAAAACAAGCTAATATCTCTTGCCAAGATTATCAGTGAGTATCGTACTGAGAATGATCAGCTCAAATACCAAAATGAAGAGCTGATCGAGAAGACCCAAAAGCAAGAAGCCTGGATTAATCGGCTCTTGGATTATTGTGATTTGCCGGAGAATGAACGGAAGGTAGCCTTTGACTTTTTCATCGCTTCAGTAAGTGAAACTCAAAAGGTTCAATCTGATAGAGGACGTTCTTATCATTCTCAACTGTTTACATCAATATTCAGTATCTAATCATCCACTGAAAATGAACTTAAAATGAGTAAATACAGTATACTGGAATACAGCTACTGGGGTAAACTGAGGATAATCCGCAAGGTCGAAATCCCAGATAGGGAACCTCAGTGCGTTGTCTACCGCTATAAAGTCCAAAGGCAAAAGAGATTCCTTTTCTGGAAGTACTGGCATACCGAATTGTCTTGCAATAGCAGGAAACTTGCGAGGGAAGTGTATTTTGAATTAATGGATCAGATAAGAGAAAAGTTATGAACGGTATCCAACCCAATCAATACACCCGATGCTTTCGGTGTTACTGGTGGAAGTACGAGCATTGCCACTTCCAGCGTACGTGCCCCGATAAGACCAAGCCAAACACCTATTGCCCAGATTACACCAACAGAGAGAAGACGATAAAGGAATTTGGGGAATTAGATGTAGACCCTGAATGGCTAAAATCAATGAAATTATGAAAACAGAACTGACAATATCAGAGAGTCAACGACTAATCGAATTGGGCGTTGACCCGAAGCTGGCAAGCAAAAGCAGATTTAATATAGAATTTTATGATGGTATCAAACATAATATACCAAGACCTGTATTCGATTTGGCGGATGTGATTGATATTTTGCCGAAAAAGATAGATGGATTTAGTCTTGAAATGGTAAGTGATGAAGACAGATGGTACGTGGGATATTACTTCAATGGGTTTTCAAAATCTTCTGCCCCCGAACTCATAGATGCCTTATGTCAGCTCTTATGCTGGGTACTGGAGAAAGGATATATGAAGCTTAAAACCGAAGGACAATGAATACAGACGAAATGATCAGCACCCTTAAAATGATAAGCCGGCTTGATGCAGCTGTTAAAAGTCATAACTTCAAACCCAAGGGTCACAATAAAGAGATTTACACCAAGAGTAAGAATTTCCGCAACCAAAGAACACTGAGAAAGAAATGAGCAGGCTAAACGGAATCATCACCGCCAGTAAAGTCTATACCCTTGGAGAAGAAGATAGTTGCTGTCATTGTGCCTTCAGTGAATACTCAGAGCAATGTCAAAGATACAACTCACTGTGTGGTTTGAGCGTCTTTCGCTTATCCCAAACACTCGACTATGAATTCAGCAAACTAAAAGCGATAGTGGTTGCTGGTAAAGTCTACGAGGCAATAGGGTCTAAGGACAAAAACTGTTGTATATCTTGCGACCTACAAGAACTTTGTGTGCCAGCATTGTACGCATTAGATTGCTACAAATTCATTGGTCACAAGACATTTAAATTCTCTCAGTTATTAACCGATAAACTCAATGAGAAATGAATGAATTAAAGGCGATTGTGATAGATGGGATGGTTTATGAAGCCATCCCCGACAAATCTTGCGACTCCTGCGACTTTGACGATGATGTGTATACTTGTAGGGATTATTGCGGCATCTGTGAACTATGGGATTGCTGCTTCCGCTTCAGCCAGAAGTTAACCGATAAACTGAAAGAGACATGAACTTCATAGAATACATTGGTAGGGATGACAACAAATTCCTCAAATGGCTAAAGCTGACGCTCTTTGTCCTTGGCTCATTGATAGCCATCCCGATGCTCGTGATAGCATTCTTGGCGATGTTTACCGAATACCTTGCTCATAAGTACATTAACTGGTTGGTGGACGTCACAGACGCCGATATAAATTTCAGATGATATGACAGACAAAGAATTAGAAGCCATTGTATTGGAATACACCGATTCGGTATATAATGGAGTCGATATGACCGATGCCGATATGCGCGAATCTTACAACGACAGTTGCGTTATGTACGACTATTTTCTAAGGCATATTCTTAAAAAGCACGAGATAGTCAGCAAGGATAAATTGAGAATGGAATTTGATAAAGCCGAGAATGAGGAAGGAGACACAAGAGCTTGGATTGAGAGCCGTGGAAAGTTGCGTCTTCTCAAATCCCTTTTCCCGCAAACCCTAAAAACCGAAGAACATGGCAACAGCGATAATTGACCCCTCCCAACTCACCGAAGAGCAGAGGGAGAGCACAATGGAAGTACAAAAATGTAACCGCAATCCCTATTTCTTAGCTGACTTTGCCTATGAGGGCATTTTTTCAGACGGCAATAGATTTTGTCTACGCATACCTGAACGTGACATCTTGCCGTTTGTGGCGACGCTTATGAAGGCTTATGTCGATGATTTGAATGGTGATGTAAAAATTACCATTCCACATATCCGATTTGAAAACGGGAAAGCTATATTTGTAGATGGTAAAGTAGAAAGGATAAAACAATGAGCGAAGAACAACGCAAGAAAGGAGAATTATGCTGAAAGCAAGAGTAAAAGCAACTGGTGAGATAATTGAAGTCGAAGACTTAGGTAATGAAGCATTTGGGCGCACTGATGGTCCGGTGGAAGTCATCATGAAGGGAATGCTTGACTTCAACGTCTCCACTCCCGAAAAGGCAGTGATTGAAGGCTGGATAGCACGAGATAGATTGAACAATGGATTATTCCTTCATGATGAGAAGCCTTACAGAGCTTTCAGTGGCTATCAGACTGACGGAAAATTTGATGAATGGAGGTCTGAAACTTGTCCTCCTTATCCAATCAATAGTGAAGCTTTCTCCTCAATCACTTGGCAAACCGAACCAAAGCGCGTAAGAATCGAAATAACCCTTATTGATGACACAGTAAAAGCAGAACAACAATGAAAAAACTGATATTGATTTCTGCACTCGCATTGATACTTTGCGGGTGCGATGGAGGGGGCCAGCGAAAGGAAAGGGTACTTAAAAGCAATGGGGATACCTCGACGATACTGATAGACACAGTATTCATCCACGGCCAGAAACACGAGATACTGACAAGAAGAGAGGCGTATGGTAAGGGTGGCGTTGGAGGTCTGATGCACTCCCCAGAATGCTGGTGCCTAAAGAAAGGAAAATGAAATGGAAATAGAATACACCAAAGAGCAAGTAAGAGCCGCCAGACGTGCAACCAAAGCCTTGAATGAACTTTCAGAAAGCGGGCTTTCTTTGGTATGGCACGCTGCTTCTCATAATATTTATGCAATTCCAAACGACATAAAGGACAGCATAGAAAACTCAGACACCACTGATTATCTTGAATGTGGTGTCATTGACGATGCTGGAGATTGGTAAAAGAAAGGAGAATGACAATGAATCTAAAAGAAGCAATAGAGCACGCCCAGCAAAAGGCTATAGAGCTTGGTGATTGTGAATGTGCCAAGGAACACCGACAGCTCGCAGAATGGTTAACCGAATTACTGGCATTGAAAGCATCCTCTTCCGAAAAGAAGGTAATAGATGGGTTAGTATGTCAGAATGGCCTTGATATGAACGTTGGGAATTTCGAAGACTTTATAAATGATGTGTTCCTGAAAGACAAGAGCTCACCCAGAATTGACATCCACATAAAGGAATATGAGTCTTCTGAATCCGATGAGCCAGAAATAACCTGGGAATTTCAAGCGCACGACTTACCGATAAGCCCCCATATAATCAATGTCATCCGTGAAAAGATGAATGAATGGGAGAGAAAATACAAAATAATGAATAAAAAAGAAAATATCAAATAAAAATCAAATAACAATGCACTATCAAGAAGCAATGCTGGCACTCGAAGCCGGTAAGAAACTCAGTCGCAACGCATGGAAGGGTGTGGTGATTTGCAAAAAGCTAAATGGAGTGGATATGATTCCATGGAGAAAGATTAGTCCAGTCATGAAGGCGCTTGAAGAAAAAGTGGGGTTACACGTCACTCAGCTTGATTCCGTCTGGGCATTCGATATTCCTGGCCACTCAATCCAGACCGGTTGGGAACCTACGGCTGAAGATATGGAGGCTAACGACTGGAGGACTGTCTTTGTCAAGCCTTGCAAGTGCCGTGTCTGTGGAAAGTGGTTTGACTACGGCGATGAACAATCCCCGGTTTTCAAGGATGATGTATGGAACCAAGTTCTGAGAGAGCATGGTTTTGAGGAAAAACAGCCTGTAAGCATAGAGCATCCGCACGATGACACAGGCTTCATCTGTTATGAATGCGTGGAGAGGACGCTTGGACGCAAGATTACCAAAGATGATTTGGCAAATGTGTCTTTCAATGAGCCATTCAATGAGTTTTATTTCAAAGATCTCACAAATGAGTAAACCTTGTAAGTATTTAAATTCTGAAGGGAAATGCGACTTCCGCATTAAAAGATGTCCCAATGTATCTTTTGTACATGAATGCCGTTATGGAGATCGCACTCAGAGTTGTCCGGACTATAAAACAATAAGAAAAAAGCCAACAATGGCAAATCAAGAAACCATAAATAATAAACCAATGAAAAAATTTGAATCTATCGAAGAGTTGGCGCAGTACCATGCTGAGAGTGTGTTCAACTGCAACCCTGAAGGCAAGAGCGTAGCCGGCCTCCTTCACGCAACCTATGTTTGTGGAGCAACTGAAGCTTGGAAAGAACTGAAGGTACTTAACTTCGGCCAAGCAATCCAAGCTCTGAAAGCCGGACAAGTTGTCAGACGTGACGGCTGGGATTCCCTCAGTTTTGTTGTGTTCAAACAAGTGCCGGCTCACATCACTGGCGAAATCATACCCAAGATGCAATCGCTTCCGGAAGCTGCAAAGAAGTTCGTGATGGAGCACGCCGCATTCGTTGACTATACCGACCAGTGCCTCATCTACAACAAAGACACTGGGGAAGCTAATTCCTGGACCCCGACTATCAGTGATGTATTTGCTGAGGACTGGATGGTTGTTGAATAAAACTATCTGAAAACTGGGGTGTTCTCTCCGCACCCCATTATTTTTTTTAATATGTTAGGAAAAAGTCAAGATAAAAAACTGCAACCCAATGTGGTTAGAATGATTGTTTTACGGAGCCTTTATAAACATAATGATCAAATCCAAAAAATACAAGGGGATGCGCAGATACATGTGTTTTTGGAAAGCAGAGATAAAGTAATGATGGATTTGGAAAAACAATTAAAAATCGAACTTCAGGAGGTTTTAGATAACCTATCTCCTGACACAACAGTTACACAATTTATCCATCAAATATATTCCCATATTTGATTTACTAACAAACTTATAAGATGGAAAATCATAAAATAATCACCCCTGGTCAACTCTATTGGTGCAAAAACCAAAATGGCTTCAAACAAGCCTTGCTACATGGATTTTGTGGTGATGAAAAGGAAGGCAGGGAGTATGAATGGCAAGAGACAAAGGAGTACATAGGCAGTAACTATCCTCGCAAATACCCTTGCTACATACTCATAGACCAAGCCGCGTTTAGAGCCTGTGCAGGTCGGTATTGGCAAATCATATACTCTGATAATTTTGAAATAAGATCAACAAGAGAGACATTCCCCATCATCCAGCAACAGAAATGGGGAAACTACACGCGACACATCATAATGATTGAAGGAGCCTCTGTGCAGCTTGAACTTTATCATAAGACCGCCTGGTTTGGTGGCACAGCATTCCTATACGCCCTCTGGACTGACCCAGAGCACAGAAAGAAAGGCAAGGCAAAAGAACTAATGGTGTTGGCCGAGACAATCGCTTCCAATTTTGGGCACAAAGAACTATTTCTGGAATGTGATCAAGACAATGCCCCCTTTGTTCGAGAATGGTATTATGAAAGAGGCTATATCGACAGAGGAACCCCCAGAGGGATTTATCTACTTAAAAAATCTTTGACATAAAATGAAACTTAAAGTAAAAATCGCAAGTTGGCTTAGGAGATTGGCTAATTTTCTGGATCCTGAAATTATGAACTATGATGTGAAAACCGACTACCATATCTTTGAAACCACACATAATCTTCAGAAAGTTGCTATAAAGTTGAACTATCCAGATTACATGTACAATCAGAATCCCAATTTTGATGTGATCGTAGCATACAATCTGGCACATAAGCTTGCTGAAAAATTGGCAACAAGTGATGCGATGAAAATCACAAAACAAAATGAAGGTAACGATGTGTCATTTGTCGCCGAATTAAAGGTTTTAAGCCCATATGGATAGCAAGATATTTATCATGGATAAAGAAACTGGCGAAACAGCGGAACTGAAGCCTGACTCATTTTCGATTTCATTCGACACTGAAGGCAAGGTTCCAGCCAGCGTAAAAGAATCCTACAAGTTTGAATGCAAAATAGATATACGAAATTTTTATTCAAGTATCTCTAAATTGTATTCTCAAAGTTGGGAATGTGCTCGCGCCGACGAATTGACAAATAAACTCAATGACATAATCGAAGAGTATCATGCCCCTGGAACACTCCGCAGAGAGCGCAGGGAGCTAAAACGGAAGTTCGACAAGACTCTACGTCTTCTTGACCAACACTGCCGCAAATACAAGCTTATATACAGCTTTACCAACCAGTAATAAAACCGGGAGCAACCACCAGGGCTGTTCCCGGTTCATTTTTAATAATCCGTTGCAAACAAGACCTTGTTCCTGCTGGTCTTGTCTCCACGATTGTTGTAGTATATCTTCTCGATATTGTCGACACTCGTACCCATCATATTAGCCAGGTACGTCACCGGCACTCCCCTCTCGATATACCGTGTTATGGCGGTGTGCCGAAACGTGTATGTATGGAGAGGAAACTTGCAACCAAGCGCCCTGCCAATTTCCTTCAACCACACATTGAGCCTACCGACAAAGTGCTTGATATCCCCATTAATGGTCACTTGTTTTGCCACCTTGCCTTTATTCCTTATAGGAAAAATATAGCCGTCCTTGGACTGTCTCTGGTAACGCTGCATTATTTTTTCCACTTCAGGATTGATCGGAACAGCGCAAGGGACCGTCTGTTTGTCAGCAATCTTCCGTCTGATGAACACAAAATGACTCACTCCGTCTATCTGCTTGATGTCCGAATATCTCAGGCAAATGGCGTCACAAGCCGATTGCCCTGTATACAGCAGGAAAAAGCAGAAATCCCTATAAAGTGTATTCTTACTCGTATTCACTATCTCATCCAGGTTCAGATTAGCAAAGAGCCTTATCTGGGTATCCGAAAGGGTGTTGTACTTCTGGGAGCTCACCTTTGACTTCTTCTGCCAGTTGCATTTCTTGAAATCACTCAGATTCAAGTAATCCTGTTTTTCGGCCCTTGCTATCAGAGCGTGCAGACAACTTGAGACGTATTTCATCCCAAGTCCGGACCTGTGCTTCTCAATCCACATGAAAAGCTCATTGACAAAGATGGGAGTGATCTCAGTAATCCGAAGCTTCGGATACTCTATGCCCTTGTAATCACAGAACTCCATTATACGCTTCTCGGTCTTGATATATTCCTCAAAGCCTCCCTTGATGGTTCCATCGGCATGGAGGTTGCTCTTGAGGCAGTTGACAACCTTATGAATGAAGTTGTGCATGCTGCTCTCATCCTCCGAAGCACATTCCTGCATCTCCATCATGGTCATCATACCATAGAGTGTGCCGGTCCATTTGATAGCGGCCTCATCGTACTTCTGGCGGAACTGCACGAGGATGGAATTGTTCTCTTCACTGAAAGGGCAGCTTGGAATAAAACGCTGTTTCTTCTGGTTCCAATGCTTCTTCTGGATGGCTCCTTTCAGCATCTTGGTCACATTGATAAATCGGGTCTCTCCGTTCTGGTAGAGCCTCAATCTGAGCTGGAAACCCTTGTTTCCGAAAGCCTGATAATTGATTGTGATCATTACATTGCGTTTAATCAGTTAGAAATGCGCATGTGTATGAAATATCCAATGCACATCTCTGACTGAAAATAGCCTTTTACACTGCTTAACCGCTCTAAGTGTACAGGGTATCACGCGGACTTCGAGTAGCCTAACTCTCTGTTTTTCATTTAATTAAAACCTCAACCGATTTACCCTTAGTGTACAGGGTAAAGTCGGTTTTGGTTGGTTCGTGGAGGTGGAGGCTCTACGCATAAAATTTTCACTCATTTTCATATATTGTAACT
>CAYNEZ010000144.1:0-8552 GCA_964396365.1 uncultured Sangeribacter sp.
CCGCCAAATGCATCGACTGGAAACTCGTAAAGAACTTCGCCAAAGTCTGGAAAGTTGACTTCAAGGAGCAAGCCGGCACCGCCGTCCGCACACCCCACGCCGGCAAACTGAAAGCCCTCCGCGGCACCCTCCTCCGCGAAATCATCACCCGCGGCATATCCTCCCCCGCCCCTCTCCTAACCCTAGAGACCGACACCCTCCTCCCCCTCGCCACCCCCGACTACCCAGACCACATCGCCTTCTCTGTATAATAGCGAAATAGATTTTGTAAATTTAACTTATTTTTGTTAGTCTAAATCAACTTTATTATATCTTCGGGATATAGGATATGAACTGTGAGTTTATCTAAGGAAGATTCATCTAAAGGATGTTCTCGGAGGAAAAGCACATATTCCACTTTTTCATAATTAGCAAATTGAGGAATAGATGCTACCTTTGTCTGCAACACTCTAAGCAATCTATCTGCATAATCGGGAGCATTCCATTTGCATTCTCCTACCAGTAGACTCTTCTTATCCTCACTTTCAGCTACAATATCAAGTTCTATCTCTTCGCCTCCTATGATCTTTCCGGCATCATTTTTTACCGGCACGCTTCCCCACCATTATTTCTTTTTTCCGATCTACGAATTCCATATCATTCCCGATATTAACATTTATTATAATTTTTCAAAAAATCATATTTCAAAAAATCATACGCAAAGATAACAAAAGCAATTTAGATATGCAAAAAATATTCACTCCTTCCCCTTATATTCCCGCATGAACTCCACCAAGTGTGACAAGCAGGAAGACGGAAAATGAGCATCTGAAAGATAGGCATATTTCTTCACACTTCCATCCTTGTCATAATATAGATAATAGGAATTATATTTTCTGATCCAAAATATTAATGAAATTGTTTTGTTAAAATTAGTTTTTTCATTACCTTTGCACTTACACAAATCTCAGAAACGTGCAGAATCAAGCATTCGCAAATCTCAGAAACGTGTAAAATCACACATTCGTAAATCTCAGAAACGTGTAAAATCACACATTCACAAATCTCAGAAACGTGTAAAATCGCACATTCACAAATCTCAGAATAATTCCTATCTTCGGACTGCGTCCTCAGAACTGTGTTGAGGACGCAGTCCGAAACTAAAAGCCAAACACTAAAAATCTACCCATGACACCCGAAAATCTCCCTCCTTCATACTTCCGACCCCATCGTCCCCACAATTGCCGACGAGCAAAATTCCATAACTACAAAGCTCCCGGCAAGTATATGATCACAATAAATAAGGAGCCTTCAGTCACGGACTTCTCCCATATATGTGGAGATATTCGCTCAATTGAAAATCCTCCATCAGTAACATTGACAAGAAATGGAGAAATAATAGATTTGAATATTAATGAAATAAGCAAAAAACCTGAATTCGAAATCCCTAACTATGTGATCATGCCAGATCATATTCATCTCTTGTGGCATGTCAAAAAATGGCTTCCACGGGATTTAGGGCACTATGTGGCTTATTTAAAAGCTAAATGCACAGCCCTTTGGCGGCAAGAAAATGCCCATATCCCAAATGTTACAAATTTTTCCATATTCACTCCAAAATTCAACGACAAAATCTCCTTCTCCGATGAAATGACACAAAGATTCTCCACCTACATCTCAGATAATCCGCGCAAAAGACTCACAGTCATGACCCATCCAGAACTATTCAACCGGGCTCACCGTGTCCGGATTCTTGACTATGAAATGGACTTTTACGGTAATTTCCAACTGCTAAAGCATCCCATCATAGCCGCTGCAGTAGTCAGCAGCCGCTATACGCCCGAAGAGAGAATCAGATTCCAGAATGCTTGGGAAGAGGCCATCCGGACCGAAAGTGTCCTTGTCTCCCCATTCATAAGCAAAGACGAAAAAGCCCTTATGAATAGAGCCATCGAAGAAGGCGCAAGCATAATCCGCATCATTCCCGATGGCATCGGACCAAAATACAAACCCTCAGGCAAGGAATTCGACTTATGCGCAGAAGGCCGTTGCCTCCATCTCGGCCTTCCCCGCCAATCAGCCCACACCGACCCGGTAAGACGCCAATTCTGCCTCAACCTCAACGCCATAGCCCAATGGATAGCCTCCCACCCCGCAGAGCGCATGCACCTCCTCCCCAATCCCTAATCAATATCATCTTCCGCTGCCCCACAGTGTTGAGGACGAAGTCCGAAACAAGAAGATATATCCCATTTAATATGTTTCAAAAAAATCAAGAAATCAAAGTTAAAGGCCGCAAATCGCGACCTTTAATCTCTCATCTCTTTTTTGAAGCTCCGGATTTGGATTTAGAAGAAGGCTTACTTACCACCTGCTTGAATATCATAGCTTCCCGGCCAGCCGAGTCAAATGCTATAAGCACTGTCTTACCATCTGCCTCGCTTATCTCCATATAGGTCACATCGCCGGTAGAATCATAGATATTCATATAATCCCCTGAGATCTCCCAATGCATACCATTATCGACATCAGGCTTCTGACCCTGAATTGACAACGTTCCAGACATACGGTTGTTAGCCTTAAAACTATAGGTTATCGTCACCTTAGCCCCATTCATCGTAGTAGTTCCACGGAAAGTCTTCCCCGTAAAATCAAATGCAAATGCACTGATGGCCACAAAAGCCACCATCAAAAACATTAAAATCCTTCTCATATTATAATATTCGGAATACTTATTCCTTTAATTTTGTAACAATCTTGGTGAGCCAAAATAATATATTGTTACAATGATTAAAGCATTACATTATGACGATTACTTTGGCAATGGAATATTATAGTGTTTAGCATATTCCTTCCAGAGCTTATTAAGTTTTTTCTCGTCCAAAGCGGACAAAGGCTCTTTCCTTACATCGTAAGCAAACCCGGACGAGTTATACAGCGTCACATTTCTTGTTACTTTAGAAAGAGATATACATTCAGGTATAATGCGACGCACTGCATTCATAGCCTCTATCATTTTCTCTTCTGATGGCCAATTATCTTTCTTGGGCTTTTCGAGACCTCTTGGAGCTACGTATAGTACAAAATCTCTAAACGTTATGTCGGCAGGAGACGATATTTGGCGAACTCCCTTCCTATTGACATATTTTACCCATTCATTAACGTTATCCAATTTTATATAACAATCACCCATCGCAACCATATCAGCATATTCGCTTTCCAATGCGGTCACCTCTTCGTTCAGTTTGTCTATCAATTTCTGATTAGGCTCATATGCTTCCTCTTTTTCGCGATCCAACATAAGACGCTTTAGACTGATCGATCTCTTTATCTCATCTTTTTGGGCATAACTATTAGTTTGACTATTCTCAAGATGAAAAGACATATTTGTCAATATAATCTTTTGCCCATTATAATATTTTTCTATCTCCTCATCAGTAAACAACGAGGGATCTAAATTCATTTCCTCACATATCCTTCTACCGTTTCTTAAAAATGTCGCTACTCTCGCTTCTATTTTCTCAATATTATCTGGACTATTCATCTGATTTAATTCTCTGAAATTATTCAAATGCTTTCTTATTAGGTCAACAAGATTACCATCCTTTCCTGCCATTACTTCTTTGATGAGCGGCATCTCCTCGATTGTATTCAACATTGGAGAAAGCGAATCAAGAAGGTGGCGATTACATTTTGCCATATAAAGAGATGAAAAATCTTGATTACGATATTCTGGTGCTTTTCTCTTATAATCATTAATTCGCTGTGAATAAATATCTTCAATATGATTCAACTCGTTGCATACCTCATTTAGAGTCTTACTTTCCTTTCTAACAGCGAGCGCAGCCATTGATTTTTCGATATATTCAGGAGACCCTACAAATTCAAGAAAATCTAAGTCATCATTATCATTAACCTTATACATATCAAATTCAATTGTCTCATCCGAAGATCCGTATGGATAGCTTTTAAGCCATGAGTATAATTCCCCTGCATGGGCGAAATATCCGTTATCATCTTCACCGTCAAGAAGAAAAAAAGGGCGTCTTGTTCCTTTCTTCTTGATTTCCATTGGAATTTCTATTCCATCCTTATATTTCCAGCCTTCCCCATTCTCAACATATCCTATGAGCAATCCATCATTATCATACGTTTCGCTGACATTTCCATTGATACCATCCCAATATACACGTTTCCCCACAGGGATGCCATTCTTGAATGTCATATTGCATTCATATCCAAGCTTCCTATCCGACTTCATTGACCACACACCATCCGGACGTCCCATCTTAAATGCACCACTTACAGATTCCTTATTGCCCGAAGGAGCCCCATATACCCATTTGCCTTGGTAAGGATTATAAGTTCCGTCACGCCAATTTAAATCATAATTAAATGAAAAAGGTCCGTCTGGAATTCCATTCGTATAATTTCTTACCATTGTTATGGTTCCCGAACGGAAATTCTCATCACCAAATAAATGGAATTTTATATCAGCAGTCCAACGACCATTTCTTTTTCCATCCTTCATCGGGCCGGAGAAAACACCATTGACTGTTCCTCCGTTTCTGCCTGTCTCATTCCACTTCATGACGTATGATGTCGGCGTCTGATTCTCAGTAATAGGGGATGCCGCCAAAATATTCAGCGCAAAGTTAATAAGTGTTATAAGTAGTATCAGCTTAAATATTTTCATAACATATACGGTTTATAATCCCCACCTTTCAAATGACAAGGCGGAGACTTATTTTATTATTATTTTTTATACTGCTTCACAAAGTCATTCCACTGCTTTTGAAGTTCCTTCTCTCCTATATTTTTCTTCCATTCCTCAATGGTCTGGATCTTTTTAAGACCATTATCAGCGGTACCTTCATACTCGATCATATCCAATGTATAGTCTGCTGGAAACTTGAATTTCAAATTACTAAATTGATCTATAAGTTTAGCCTCATTAGGATATTTCTTTTTAAGTTTATATTTATATGAAGCTTGCTTAAATCCTGGAGAAAGCTCGGTATATGAGGTCACTATAACCATATTTTCTAAAACCGAATAGACCACAAAATCATCGAATGAAATATCTTTAAAGGATATCGGCTCTGCCGGTTGATGCATTTTTATAGACTGTACCACCACATCATTGAAGGAAGGTGCTGCTTTCAAGGTGCCTATATACCGATTATTGGGATCTGCGTAAGGATCGACAGCCAATTCAATCGAAAAGGGAGAACTCAAAGATGTTATCGATTGAACATCTATAATATTATATATAAACCCATTCTTAATATCCTCCATAGTTTCGTCTATCACCATATCCTTTATTCCGGCAACCTTCATAGATTGTCTCAACGCCTCTAAATCAAAGCCATCATCAGTAGACGAAGAAGATTTCTCCGCATTACATATTGTAACGAAGAACAATAAAATAGCGAATAATATTTTTCTCATACTTATCAATTTATTATTAGATTATAAACTAATTTTTTTAATCTTTTATCTTAAGGCTTATATTCACTTTTTCTTAAGGTTATACTTACCCTCCATTAGTTTTAGAGTGGATTTCTTCCGTAGTAACTCAAGATCACTTTTTAGACCTTCTTTCATAGGAATCATCTCAGAAGCGACCATCGATTCATCTGCAAATAGCTTTTTACTGATCTTGCCAAAATTCTTTGTAGTCACTTCAATTCTATATCTTTTCGCAACTCTTTTTATTATTTCAGTCAGCTTAGGAAGTGCCTTTAAGTTTGGTAACTCATCGGAAAGAATCTCACTCATCAAGGGAGAATGATCTATATGAATATCTCTCAATCGGCTCACAACCATAGGGACTTTTCCTTCAGCCTCCTTATTAGTTTCTGTATATACACCCTGATCTTGATTCCCTTCACCTCTACATGAAATCTCAACTGAATTAGACTGTAGATGAATTGTCAAATAATCCACATCATTTAATGGAACCCTATCTTCTTTAGTAAGAACTATAATCTCTCCTACACAATCATTTATCCACTCTATAAGCCAATCATAGTCCTTTTCTGATGACAATCCATTTTTCTGAGAATACTTGAAAAGCTTACGGATGATTCCGATAGGATAGAAAACATCTTTCTTTCCGCTCATTCTGTTCTGTGTCAATAGTCTGAATCGAAAATTATCTTCCAGTGACTGATAATCATAAATCTCAGCTGATTCAGATGTCACGTTCTTGGATTCAGTATCACCAGGGTTAAGACTAAAAGATCTTTCCAGTTCCTCTATCTCCTCTTCATCCGGGATATCCTCCAATTCTTCTGACAGAAATTCCTTATATCTTCTCAGGCTGGATCTTCTATCATTAAGTTTCTTTCTTGTATTGCTATCGACTCTATCAGAATTAATCTTCATCGAAATCATTCGGTCTACCTCTTCCAATAAAACAATGATTTCTACATAGTGATTGGAATTGATAAGATTTGTCAAGACACTAAAAAAACTTGCGCCATTACTATCAATATCAATCATCTCATTATTAAGAGAATTCATATATGAGATATATGAATCTGCCGAACCCTTGCTTAAGCCATGCTTTTTCTTTAGCCATTCATGATAAGCTTCCTTCTTGTAGAGTTTATCAGAATGCAACGAAGGTTTTTCATTCACTGTTTTCAAGATTCTTTTCTCTCTGCCGCAGTCTCCCCTCCTTGGCTCTATCAGGTTAGCAATAAAAAAGCGCGGGATCTGTACTCGTCGCCGTCCCACTGCTTGAGGCTTCTGGCATTGCCCTGGTCGTAAGGACGGCAACGCAGAAGCCCACGCTCGTATATGTGAACTATGCCTTCGGCTACGACTCACCATTGAGCCATACTGCCGAAAGCATGATTCTACATCACTGCGGGCATCTACAGCTGCCTTGTCCTTGACGACCACTGAAATCTGCCAGAATTCCAAACAGTCAAGAGACAAGCGCTTCGTAAACGCTTTTATGTATCTCAGAGTTTCCGAAGGAAGCCCACTGAGCTTCCTCCGAAATCCTCTGCCACAAAATTAGCAATAATATTCCGATTCTCCAAATAAAAATTCAGCATTCCCCTAAACTCCCCGTGCCTCAACACTGTGTTGAGGACGCAGTCCGAAATCATCACATCATTGCATTAGCCATCTTAGCGGCTATCTTATTCAGCCGCGCTGCCTGGGCTGCCGATAGATTCGGACCTGCATTATTGAGCTTCTTCTGCAGCGACTCTGCCGACTCCAAGAGGGAGGCATACTCAGTCATAACTGAAATATCGCCTGCTTGAGCCTTCTTTGCAGCAGTTACAAGTTTGTCGCAATATTTCTCATACTCATCCAGAATCTTGTCCCAATCCTCACTGCTTGAGGATGGTGACGATTCATCTTCTGCAATCACTTCATCCGCAACTGTTTCTTCTGAGACTTCCTCTGTCTCAACAACAGAGGTTGAACCCCAATCTTTTTTAGCTTTAGATGTCACTCTGAACTTTGTGATTTTCTTTACATCGGAATCGTCAACATTACAATATAATGGAAGTTTCAATGTCCCCGAATCGCCAACCTTGATTCCTTCAAGAGTGTCTTTACCTTCCGGGAAGGAAATATCTTCATCTGAGACTATCACTTCTTCATTCTCGTCAAGGAGTTCAAGTCCCCATTCCACATCAGCAATTGATCCTTCTGCCGTACGCTTCAAGCTAACACTTAAATCGAAGTAATGATTGTTTTTCACAGAAAGAGTACGCGGCTTGTCAACGACTTCAAACATCTCACCCGCCGGGCCCAGAATAGAAGTAGTCATCGGAGTTACCGAAATCTCTGTCTTCTTATCGCCGCAAGCAGCCATACCGATAAGCATGAGGAAAGCTAATGCCGCTCCTCCGATCTTCCACGCAGGAACGCGTCCTGCAAACGTTTCTTTTTTCATGATGATAATATTTAAGAGTTATTATTTCGCTTGCAAAGTTAGTGACTTATCCTCAACAATGGAAATTCCATTTTAGTCCATTTTTCAGTCCATTATCCCTCCTTTTAAGTCCATTCCAATTATTTTCACTAATTTTGCAATGCAATCGTCCCTTATCGGCGAAAACGAAGACAACGATGAAAACGGCGACAACCCAAATCAATTTATCATTAATCATTTATAATTTATCATTTAATGAAATCCCGACCTCACATAGATATCGAAAACCTAAAACGCCTGAAAAAAGAAGTCGAAGCCCGTATCAGCTTCCCGCTGAATGCCCCAGACGACTATTCGCGTCTTTCCGACATGCTTAAAGAAAAAAGTTGCGGCTCCGTAAGTGCCACAACTCTCAAACGGATATGGGGATACATCTCCGACACCGGCGCCGACTATCGCCCAAACGCCTACACCGTAACAGCTCTCTGCCATCTTATCGGATTCAAGAATATAGAGGATTTCTGCGCCTCCGAATCCTCAATCCAGTCGCGCGACTACACCGGTGAATATATAGAAAGCCAACGGCTTCCAATCGGCGCTGAAATCGAACTTCGTTGGCAACCAAATAGAATATGCGTGCTTCGCCATGAAAATTCAACCCTCTTCAAAG
>CAYNEZ010000145.1:0-8456 GCA_964396365.1 uncultured Sangeribacter sp.
CGCCCTTGCCGCCGAGAAGGTTTCTCATCTCGGCATTACCTTCGGCTTTACCATTGCCGAACGTATAGACTTTCTTTGCCATTTGTTATTAATATATTAAATATGTCTGTTAAAGGTCATATACCTGATTCAATCAGCTCTTCTCATAGGCAAGAGCATGTATCATTTAATCCGTCATCCGGATAATGTGTGCAAATTTAATAAAAAACATCCGAATAACCTAATTATATGGGTGATTATTTTATCCAAAATTCCGAAAAATCGGCTTTTTTTAGACATTTTTTAATTTATATGATTTTTTATGCATAATTCTAAAGAATTTTTTAGTAATTTTGTAAGATGAACAAAAAGGGTCTGTCCGCTTTTGGTCGCAACTGGCATTTCATAGGCAACTCTTTTCAATTATTTCAGTGAGATGAAAAAATACATACTCAGTGTCGCAACGGCGATATGCTTTTTTTTATCTGCTTCAGGAGCAGTTACGGATAAGAATCTTCCCACGGTGAATATTGCGGGAAGTGAATATTATATGTATGAAGTAAAAAAGGGCGATTCCCTTTATGGCATAGCAAATCGGTATGGATGGAACATCGACCGACTTGAAGAGCTTAATCCTTCGGTTGGCACCAAAATGGAAAAGGGGAAAAAGTTATATTATCCCGTAGATAATAAGGATACTGAAGAGCATAATGGAGGGAAGGAGTTCACTCCCCCTGAGGCATACCCTGTGATACGCCACCTTGTCAAGAAAGGAGACTCTGTATATTCTATAGCAAAAATGTATGGAGTGCCTGTTGAAAAAATCTACCTTTACAATCCATCTTCAAAAACATTGCTTAAAAGGGGTGATGTGATCACCATACCACAGGAATCAGATTCTATCAATGACGGATCAGCCTATCTATATTATACGATCAAAAGCGGTGATACTCTCGCTGAAATAGCTTCTGACTATAATACAAGCGTGGAGCAGATATTGCGCGACAATAAAGGAGTATCGGAAAACAGTTTTTCTTCTGGTGATGTCCTTAGAATAAAGGTCAATTCAAATAAGGATATCACTGTTGTGAAGGAAGTGGATACAACTCGTATAGCGCGTATTGAAACTTATAAAGCAGAAAAAAACGATACGTGGGAAACTGTAGCGGAAAAGACAGGGGTAGATGTCGAGGAACTTTTGGAAGCAAATTCTGGCACACAATTGAAGAAAAATGCACAAATAGCTGTTCCTGTCATAGAGACTACTACCGTGGAAAAAGAGGTGGAGCCATTTGATGAACGGGAGAACACACTCGAAGGACGTAGAGACATATATAAGGAAGTGCATATGCTTGGGATTGCAGACTCACTGACAAATGAAGACAATACTGTCAGTATCGCTCTAATGATAGAAGATCCTATGTCAAAACGAGACAATGAGTTTACACGTGGCACCCTCCTTGCAATAGACAGACTGAAAAATTCACCTTACGCTATAAAACTAAAAGTCTTGTGTGACAACAGGGTGAATAACGATTCTGTCAAGGTGACGGAATATCTTCTAAGCGAACTTGAAGATTTCAATCCTGATATGGTGGTGGCCACTTACGAAAAGAACTTTCCACGATGGCTTGCCAGCTATGGCGAGAATAATGGGGTAGAGATCGTCAATGCCTTTGATGTGAAAAGTGAGCTTTATATGGAGAATCCATCTTTGATTCATCTCCTTACGCCATCGGCATATTTCAGTGATGAAGTAGGAGAGTGGGCATCTTCTTCGTTAGGCTCTTATAAACTTGTCATGGTTGGGAAAGAGGATCCTGAGGATGCTTTTGCTGAATCAATCAGAAACAGACGCGACAAATCATCTGTGATAAGCCGTAAGCTTGATGATCTTGCTGAAATGAAACTAAATGAGGGTGAAAGATATCTTTTTTATGGCTTTCCGACGTCACGGGAAGAAATCCAGACCATGATTACTGCAATAGAATACTTGAAGGAAAATAATCCTTTTATAGAGATAAAGGTCATCGGGCGTCCGAACTGGATAACTGTTGCAGAAGGGATGAAGGAACGATTCCATAAGGTCGATGTATATTTCCCATCAAGATTCTTCTTTGACCACACGTCAGGAGCCGGCAAGGAATTTATCGCAACATATTCATCCGAATACGGACATGGCCCTATACGCTCTTTCCCGACTTATGCCGTAGCTGGATATGACATAGCAAATTACTTTATCCCCGGCATTGCTTCCAATGATGGAGATTTCAATGCATCAGTGCCTGATGGCAAAGAAATTCAAACACCAATTAATCTTGAAAGAGTTGGAAATTGGGGTGGCTTCTTCAATCCATCGGCCTACATCATCCGTTACTCGCCATATGGCGAAATAGAGAAAATCCTAATTCGCAAGTAAAGGCATGAAGAGATTCTCATTTTTTATAGTAGCATTGCTTTCAGCATTGATGAGCGGATGGGCTCAGACTCATTTTGATTCGCGTGTCGACTTGGGAGTAAGGGGAGGATTGACAATGTCGACAGTAATGTTCAATCCCTCTGTAACCAGTAAATTAGGGATGGGCTACACGGGAGGTGTTACTTTTCGATACACTGAAGAAAATCATTTCGGTCTGATCGCTGAAGTCAATCTTGTGCAAAGAGGATGGGCAGAAAAATTTGAAGATCTTCCGTATAATTATCAGCGAACGCTGAATTATATCGAAGTCCCTGTTATGTCGCATATTTATTTCGGAAAGAGAGGGAAATTCTTTTTCAATGCAGGTCCGGAGATAGCTTATTATCTTGGAGATCATATAAAGAGTAATTTTGATTACTACAATACAGATGCTTTGGAAGGATTTCATGACAAAAACAGAAGGGACGACCAACTCACCATGAAGGTAAGCCAGAAACTTGATTTCGGAATAGTTGCCGGACTTGGTGGGGAATTCAGTATCAATCGAAGAAATTCCGTAGCGGTTGAAGCGCGAGTATACTATGGCATTGGAAATGTCATGCCATCCGGCCGACAAGATACTTTTTCGGTATCAAATCAGTTGAGCTTTGCATTGACTGCCGGATATTGGTTCAGGATCAAATAATACTGCCATTACAGTGAAATTCAGGACAGAATATAAGGTGACGCGCTCTTCAATCAAACTTGAACCGTCGTGTCCGGTCGTGCTTGTTGGTTCTTGTTTTGCAGCTAACATTGCTTCCAAGATGCATGAGTGCATGTGGAGAGCTTACAATGGCATAGGCACGCTATATAATCCAATGTCAATAGCCAATGTCCTCGACCTGTTGATTTTCCATAAAGACTCTTCTGACCTTGAATCGTCGCTGTTTGTCTCGGATGGGAAAGTACACTCATGGCTCTTTGATTCTCATTTCTCTGCAACATCAGAAGAAAAGTGCCTCGAGAAAATAGAGTGTAAACGAGCGGAATTGATTGATGCTCTTGAAGGAGCCCAAGCTCTTATTGTAACTTTTGGCACTGCCTGGTGCTATGAGCTTATTGAAGCCAAGTCAGAAAAGGAATATATTGTTGCAAATTGTCATAAGATGCCTTCATCGCTTTTTCGGAGAAGAAGAGTGTCGTTGGAAGAAATATCAAATATATGGATAGATTTATGTAGGCGACTGAAACAAAGATATCCGAAACTGTCAGTGATATTTACCGTCAGTCCAGTCAGGCATCTAAAAGATGGTTTTGAGGGAAATACTTTATCAAAAGCAACCTTGCATCTTGCAGTGGAACATATATGTGATAATTTGGAATGGTGCCAATATTTTCCGGCTTATGAACTCTTGTGTGATGATCTTCGCGATTATCGCTTCTATGCTTCTGATTTAGTGCACCCTTCCGAATCTGCAGTTGAATACATATGGGAGGTGTTTTGCCAATCATATCTTGATGAAAAAGGAATGGTCAAGATTAAGGAAGGTTCAAAGGAATATAAGAGAATCAACCACCGTTCTATTATACAGTGATTTGTTGTTAAAAAATGTAAATATTTTACAAAGTAAGCAAATTTCTCATAAATTTATGCTAACTTTGTAACGAATTTTTGCAAATTCAAAATTAACTAATTTAAATAACTCATCAACAACTTTTTTAGATTTTACCATGGTAAACAATCTATTTTGGCTTGTGCCAGCTTCCTCTTTAGTAGCATTGGCGCTTGCTTTCTATTTTTTCCGTTGGATGAAGAGTCAAGACGAGGGTACCGACACCATGAAGAAGATTGCTTCTCACGTTCGTCAGGGAGCTATGTCTTATCTCCGTCAGCAGTATAAGATCGTCACAGTGGTCTTCCTCTGCCTTGTTGTGCTCTTCTCAATCATGGCTTATGGTTTCGGTGTCCAGAACGAGTGGGTACCAGTTGCATTTCTCACAGGAGGTTTCTTCTCCGGTCTTGCAGGTTTCCTTGGCATGAAGACTGCTACGTATGCTTCAGCACGTACAGCAAATGCCGCACGCGAATCTCTCAACTCAGGCCTTAAGGTAGCTTTCCGTTCTGGTGCAGTCATGGGTCTTGTAGTGGTAGGTCTTGGTCTTCTTGACATCTCATTCTGGTATCTTATCCTGAACTGGGCAATCGATCTTCCCGACACTCAGAAGCTCACAATGATCACTACCACAATGCTTACTTTTGGTATGGGTGCAAGTACTCAGGCTCTCTTTGCCCGCGTAGGTGGTGGTATCTATACAAAGGCAGCCGACGTAGGAGCTGACCTTGTAGGTAAGGTAGAGGCAGGCATACCCGAAGATGACCCGCGTAACCCGGCAACAATTGCAGACAACGTAGGCGATAACGTAGGTGACGTGGCAGGTATGGGCGCAGACCTTTATGAATCTTATTGTGGTTCTATTCTTGCTACTGCAGCTCTTGGCGCAGCAGCCGGTGCAGTAGGTTTCATGGATATGGAAGCTGGAAGCGTTGCTCTTCAGACTAAAGCTGTTATGGCTCCGATGCTCATTGCAGCTGTCGGCATTCTTCTTTCTATAATTGGTATCTTTGCAGTGAAGACTAAGGAGAACGCAACAATGAAGAATCTTCTTGGAGCTCTTGCCACAGGTACAAACCTTAGTTCAGCTTTAATTGTTGCGGCTACATTCCTTATCATGTGGGTACTCGAGATTCCAAACTGGATCAATATTTCTCTTGCTGTAGTTGTAGGTCTGTTTGTTGGCATAGTAATTGGCCAGGCAACAGAGTATTATACATCTCAATCATATAAACCGACAAAGAAACTTGCAGAGAGTGGCACGACAGGTCCGGCTACTGTAATCATTTCAGGTGTTGGTCTTGGTATGATTTCTACAGCGGTGCCCGTGATTGCAGTTGTATTCGGTATCATAATGAGCTACTATCTCGCTTCCGGTTTTGATTTTGCTAATATTTCATGGGGCCTTTATGGTATTGGTATTGCAGCAGTAGGTATGCTTTCTACACTTGGTATCACACTTGCTACTGATGCTTACGGTCCGATTGCAGACAATGCAGGAGGTAACGCAGAGATGAGTAGTCTGGGTGAAAATGTACGTAAGCGTACTGATGCCCTTGATTCTCTTGGTAATACTACAGCGGCAACAGGCAAAGGCTTTGCAATCGGCTCGGCTGCCCTTACCGGTCTTGCACTTCTCGCATCATATGTAGAGGAAATCCGTATGGGTCTTCACCATATCGGTCAGGAGTTTATTCAGGTTGGCACTACTATTGATCCTGTAAGCAACACTGAGATTCCACGCATGATAGCCCTCAATCAGGCTACCTTCCGCGACTTCATGGTAGCATATGACGTTAATCTTATGAACCCTATGGTGCTCTCGGGTATGTTTATCGGTGCTATGATGGCATTCTTGTTCTGTGGCCTTACTATGAATGCAGTAGGTCGTGCCGCTTCTCACATGGTAGAAGAAGTCCGTCGTCAGTTCCATGAGATAAAGGGTATCCTTACCGGTCAGGCAGAACCGGACTATGCACGATGCGTACAGATTTCCACAAAGGGTGCACAGCGCGAGATGGTGTTCCCATCGCTTCTCGCTATTGCCGTGCCCATTATTGTTGGCCTGGTATTTGGAGTGCCTGGAGTAATAGGTCTTCTCATTGGAGGTCTATCTGCTGGTTTTGTACTTGCAGTCTTCATGGCAAACTCAGGTGGCGCATGGGACAATGCAAAGAAGTATATTGAGGAAGGCAATTTCGGTGGCAAAGGGAGTGAAGTGCACAAAGCAACAGTGGTTGGCGATACTGTTGGTGATCCCTTCAAGGATACCTCCGGTCCGAGCCTCAACATCCTTATTAAGCTGATGTCGATGGTAGCAATCGTGATGGCTGGCCTTACAGTTTCATGGAGTCTTTTCTAATTATATTATAAAAATAGAGGCTCGCGACAAAAAATCGCGAGCCTTTATTTTTATCCCAAGAGAAGTCGATGTTCTTGGGCTACTGTAATGGGAGAGGAGTGGCCCGAGAGAAGCAATGTATCAGCAGGAAGAGTCAGGATTTTATTTACTATTGAGTTTTCTAATAGTATCCGGTTCGCACCGGGGAAATGAGTGAGTCCGGGCCCGTGTTGATAGAGTGTGTCGCCCACAAAAGCCACTTTTTCTTCCGGGGAGTGGTATATTACGGATCCGGGTGTATGACCTGGGGTATGGATGACTTTCAGATAGAAACCGGAGTTGGCTTTAAGTCTGATGATCTCCCCGTCATACAGTTCCTCATAGTGAGCTATCGTGATAGGATGCCCTGCGTTACCACTCAGATTCAGATATGGATCTGAAAGATACCTTGCGTCTTCAGGATATATGTAAATTGGAACTGCAAGCTTTTCTCTCAGTATCTCTGCTGCTCCCATATGGTCGAAATGCCCATGGGTAAGGAGGATTTTTTCAATCGTCCATTCGTTCTGCCTTATCACGTCAAAGATTAGTCCTGCTTGAGCTCCGGGGTCAATCAGAAAACCGGATTTTGTGTGATGGTCAATATAAAAATATGTGTTCTCAGCAAAAACGCCTTGTACTTGAAGTTCTTTTACCATAACACTTTCCTTTCACACTAACTGGCATCCATCAGGTCCGCAAACATGTGGGCGTTCGCCGCCTTCAGCCGCCTTTTCAGTTTCTTTGATTCTGCGCTGTGCTCTTTCGAGGGCAGACTTCATTCCTTCAATACTCATTGCGCCTGGAACAGCGAACTCACCGTTAAACACCATATAAGGTACTCCGTGGACGCCACGCATTTGTGCTTCACGTTCGTCAAATCGAACATCATCAGCATATTTATCACTGTCAAGCATCTCTTTTACATCCTTTTCGTCCATTCCGGCTTCTTTTGCTACTTTTTCCAGCACCTTATGATCAGCAAGAACAAGATTTTTTGTGAAGTAAGCATCAAAAAGAAGTTTGTTGAGTTTCTGCACAGTCGCATAATCATACTTATTTTCTGCAAGTTTCATCAGTCTATGTGCGTCAAAAGTATTGCTGTAGAGAGTACTGGCATATTTGAAGTCAATGCCAAGTTCTCGTCCGAGAGATGAGATTTGCTCAATTTGCTGTAATGCCTGAGGCACACTGAGATGATACTTCATAGCAAATCTTTCTGAAGTCGGACCTGTCACTTCCTTGGAAGCAGTTGGGTCAAGTTCGAATGCACGATAATCTATCCTTACGCTGTCGGTCATTCCGAGTTCTTCGATTGCTTTTTCAAGGCGAGTTTCGCCAATGTAGCAGTAGGGGCATGCAAAATCGCTCCAAATTGTGATTGTCATCATAGTATTTTTCCTTTTCTAATTAAGTTTTGCAAGCCCATCTTTATAGTTTATGGATAAATACTCCTAAAGTGAGACTTGCTTTTGTTTATGTGTTTATTTTATTCTTTTATGATGGAATTGAGTATTTTGGTAAATATCTCGATTTCTTTTTCAGAAGCGAGCGAGAGCAAGGCTGTGTGTCGGTCGTTTGCTATTCGCATTATGCGAGGTCTGATTTCATTTGCCTTGTCAGTCAACCAAATTCGTATGCATTTATGGCTGATAGGTTCTGTCTTTATCAGTCCCTTTTTGTCAAGTGCAGCTACCGACCTACATATGGAAGCCTTATCTTTCCCCACCATACTGCATATCTCACATTGTTGAAGCCCATCGTGGAAGTAAAGGGCACGAAGTATCATATATTCTCCTGCTGTTACTCCAAGCCCTTCTTGCTTCAACGCCGTTTCAAGTTGGGAAACCATCTTTTGAAAAGCTGCTCCAACGAGGCATCCTACATAGGGGATTTCATATATCTTTTTGTCTTCCATAATACCAAATTTCTAATTACACTAATATAACACATAAACAAGAAAATGGTTGATATCTCAACCAATATTATATTTTTGTTTTCTGAAATAATACATTTGAGATTTGTTGCTTTTATAAGATTTATAAGATTTATAAGATTTATAAGATTTATAAGATTTATAAGA
>CAYNEZ010000146.1:0-8285 GCA_964396365.1 uncultured Sangeribacter sp.
AGGAATGATGTCCGATCTGCCCGCTTTCCCGAAGCTCGTCGAGAATCTTTACGCCTGCTTGCATCACATATCGGCCTCCTTGATAGATCCAACGGGTCATGCCTGAAATCTGGCGGATTTTAGGTGAGTCTATGAAAGTGTCTCCGTTGCCATCGTGGGTTGCGAAGGAGTTTTCGGCATGCAGGAGCAATCCTCCTTTCCACCGCTCTCCGAAGTGGAGATTTCCGGTGGCATTGATTTCCCCTTTGCCCATATGGTTGGCATATGCATTGAGTGAGAGTGATTGGTCGTTTTGGGGTTTTAGCATTTCTATATTGATCTGTCCGGTGACAGATTCATAACCATTTTTCACGCTGCTTGCCCCTTTCGAAACCTGTATCGAGCTCATCCAGGGTCCCGGCATGTAGCCAAGACCATAGGCGGAAGCGGCTCCACGGAAGTTGGGGTAGTTTTCAGTGAGCATCTGCACATATTGTCCCCCCAGTCCGAGAAGCTTTATCTGACGCGCACCGGTTGCTGCATCGGTATAGGATACGTCGACTGAAGGATTGGTGGTAAAACTCTCACCAAGATTGCAACATGCCGCTTTTTTTAGTTCGGCAGAGGTAATGATTTCTGTG
Source organism: uncultured Sangeribacter sp. (assembly GCA_964396365.1). Lineage (GTDB taxonomy): Bacteria > Bacteroidota > Bacteroidia > Bacteroidales > Muribaculaceae > Lepagella. Next base: position 621 of record CAYNEZ010000146.1, read on the forward strand.
TTGGTGCCTCTCCTCAGTTTCTTTCTGCCTGATTGTGAAGCTTTCACCACTACTTCATCCAGTTCAGAAAATGTCTGATCTGTTGTGTCTGTGAGTGCATATTGAGAGGATTGTCCGGTCGAAATCTGATCAGCATAGCCAAAGAAGGGTAAGACAGCAATCAGAAATGCTGATAAAATCCTTTTTATTCTCATAAAGGCAACTCCTTGAAATCGTCAATCATAAGATCAGGTTTTGCTCCTTTAAGCGAGGTGATTGAGCCGTTGCCATAAGTTACGGCACAAGTCTTGCAACCGGCAGCATTTCCCATCATTATGTCTACATCGGCATCTCCTACCACGAGAGTGTCGTCAGCACTCCAGCCAAGAGTGTTCAGAACTGTCAGCACAGGCTCAGGGTCCGGTTTCCCTTTGGTTACGTTGTCTGCTCCAACAATCATATCAAACCAGTCCTTGATTCCCAATTTGTCAAGATAGTCGGTAAGCGACACGAGTCTTCTGCTGGATGCGATGGCGAGTCGGTGGCCGTCATTGCGAAGTTTCGTGAGTGTTTCAATCACTCCCGGATATGGCTTCTCTTTGGCATCTTTCTGCAGCCTGTCGTAATTGGCGCGAAATGTCCTGGCAAACTCTTTATTGGAGATATCGAGGTCCGGATAAAGATACCGTCCCGCTTCATCTGTACGGATTCCTATTATAGAGCGGCATTCCTCCTCTGTTTTATCAGGAAGTCCCATATCTTTGATAGTAGCCTTTATAGTGGAAAGTATTACGCCTGATGTGTCCATCAGCGTTCCGTCGAAATCAAATATATAATTCATAACATAGGTTTTCTAAATTTCACATTTTGGGCAGATACCTTTATACATCAAATTGATTGATTTCACCTTGAAGCCATCAGGCATTTTGTTTTCTGGCAATGGTATTTTGTCAAGACAATATAATTCGCCACACCTCTCGCAGTAGAAATGAGGATGCTGGTCTGATGCCCTATGATGATCTTCAGCGTGGCATACCTCATACTTCAATGAACGGCTGCCATCCTCGATAACGTGAATAATCTCTTTCTCTGAAAAAAGTTGAAGCACACGGAAGATACTGCCTTTGTCCATAGGGTCTAAGGCAATTTCCATATCTGCAAGATTTATGGGATGTGTATTCCTCATCAATTCCTTCAATACAAGGATCCGGTTTGCTGTAGGCTTGATCCCTTTGCCGATTAAGAGATTCTCGATATCTGCACGACTCATATTTATCTTTTCTGCAAAATTAATAAATTTTTTCGAAGATTTGATTCTCCTCTCCATCAATTACGCGTCAAAATCAAAATTATTTATGGTTGATACTTTGATTTCATTCCTTTTTTTGAAGTTTCGCAAGCTCAATTTTCTTAAGTCCCAATTCTTTAGCGCAGGAAACTGCGCTTATCCTCTGCGTTCTCCGGGCGATGCGAAGCAGCCCGTTCTCTTTGCAAGCTTGCCAAAACCAAGTCGTGCAGCTTCATAAAACGCACCACGCATTACGCCAAACATAAAAATCTTTGCGCCTTTGCGTGAGATTTCAAGAATTTGCGAAATTTGAGTTTTTTTATTAGAAGTTGTTTCGACTTATTTTTTTATTAAGATTTCGTCAGGTTTCCGAGCAGATTTTTCTTCATGAAGAAGGAGCGATGCGGGCATCGTGACTGATGAATGAAGGGAAATATGCCGGAAAGATGTCGGAATATTAATAAAAAGAATCTATATTTTCATAAATTTTAGTTAATTTTGCATTCGTAAATAAGTCGAAACAACTTCTTAATTTTGCAAAGTATTGAGCAAAAGAAAATTTCAAAAGATTGTGTAAGTATGGGCAAAAGAATTATTTCAGCCTTATGTATGCTGGCTTTCATAGGGTGCAATGGCATAACGGCAAAGGTAAATACTGAGAAAACTATATCGGTAGACTCCAAGGAGCGAAAGTATATACTGTATGTTCCCGACAACGTAAGTGAGAATCCACCCCTCGTCTTCAGCTTGCATGGGGCAGCCGGACATGACACCGACCGAAGCCCATTCCGTACTTCAGTAGCCGATGCCGAAGGATGCATAGTGGTCTATCCTCAAGGCAACGACCAGTTTTTCCCCGTATTCGGCGGCTACATGCCGGCTGGAATGCTTCCGGAGAAGCCAATGAAGACACTGAGTTCTTCAAAGCCATTATCAAGGAAGTTGGTGATGATTATAACATTGATCTTGACCGTATCTATTGCTGTGGATTTTCCAACGGTGGCATGATGACATATGCCAACACCAGCGCGGCATCAGATATTTTTGCAGCCTTCGCATCCATCAGCGGCTTCCAACTCAACGAATTTCATCACCACACTGTTGGCGTGCGTCCCGTGCCATTCCTTCACATCCATGGCAAAAGTGATGATTTCGTGAAATACTCCTGTATGCCTGTTATCCGCGACAATATGGTGGCACGCAACGGTTGCAACCCCATCCCGCAGTTGACTGAGATAAATGGCAAGTACACAAAAAGTGTCTACGAAGCAGGTCCTGGAGGCTTCCCCTACGTATATTACGAAATTGACGGAATGGGGCATAATGATTTCACCGACAAGACAGAAGAAGGCAACTCCGCTCAGACAATGTGGAACTTCATGAGCCAATACACCCTTAAAGATCCCTGCGACAAGACCTTGAAATGGAGACTTAATATTGATACCGACGGCTTTGACCCCAAACTCCACAATTGGAAAATTTCAAACGGGGGAAAGACATTCCGCTATGGAACCCCAAAAAAGGCAAATAATGCCGACAACAATGTCTATTCTTCCCTCCAGTTTGAAAAAGGCAACTATAAATTGATGTTCGACTCCGAAGGCACAGAAGGAAATAAGATCCAGATAAAGATAGCCTCTCTTGACGATAATGGAGTGCTCCTGAATATGGTAGGGGAGGTCGGTAAGTCAGTTGTCATCCCTTTCTCTGTCGACAAATACGGGGAATACAAGATCACTATTGTAAAAGACGATCCATCCGACAAATTCATAAATCTTGCCATACACTCCACCGACCTCCCTGCTGAAGCCCTCAACTGCCAGCCTACAGACATAGATCCTGACGAAACAGCTCAAGACGATGGGGGAGTGCTCATTGAGATTCCACAAGACCAAGGAAAGCAATACGACGACTTCACCCGCACCCGTATGGAGCAAGGCGATGGCTTTACCCTCTATACAGCCACCGGCGACCTTCAGATCGCATTTAAGATGATGGAGGTCGACGTGAAAGATTGCGACTATATCCTCATCAAGTTTGCCCAGCCGGTCGAAGGTGGTTGGCGCGCTGCCTTCTGGTCCGGCACAGATACAGTGGAAATCCCGGCAGGCTCAACTGAATTCAAGTATGAATTCGATTCCTCAACTCTCCAGACTGGCATACTCCCTCAGATATGCCTGATGACGCTGTGGGGTGCGCCAAATCCTCTCGTCGCAAAAGTGATTGGGGTTTACAAGCATTCCACAATAGAGGTCCCCGATAAGGCAGATGAACTGCATGCCGTCAATCCGCAAGATAGCGCAGCATACTATTCCCTCTCAGGCCATACTTCCACCGCCCCCCTCAAAGGAATAAATATCGTAAGGCAATCCGACGGCACCACCAAGAAAATCATATTAAACTGACATTCTCCGCCTCAAGAGCAAGAAGATACCGTTTAGCCTCCAGGCCCCCGGCATAGCCCGTCAGATGGTTGTTGCTCCCTATCACCCTATGGCACGGCACAAGAATGGAAATAGGATTCCCGGCATTCGCCGAAGCCACCGCGCGCACACCCTTCGGGTTATCAATACGTCTTGCCAGCTCCGCATAAGAAATGGTAGTTCCATAAGGTATCTTCATCAACTCACTCCATACCCTGCATTGAAAAGGCGTCCCCGTGAAGACCAATGGAATGGAAAACGCCTTCCGTTTCCCTGCAAAATACTCATCAAGTTGCGTCATCGTCTCCCGTAAGATATCCGAACTCCCAACTTCAAACTCCGCATCAAGATAACCGCCCACACGCCTGTCGATTAAGCCGCGCCGTTTCTCCACCGCCCAATCGCACAAACACAGCCGTTCCCCAAACGCCCCCAGCACCAATTCCCCCACCGGCGACCCATACCGCCCAACAATTATAGCTTCCATACCGCAAATATACACAAAATCCCCCACCCCTCCAACACCCCACCCCAAATTCCCCTCTCCCAACGAATATTTTTATTGCGTGAACCGTTTGTTCACCTCATTATTTGTATTTTTGTATTCGGAATTGATACCACTGATCCATTCCAAAACCTGATAATAAGAACTAAAACCTCAAAATCTGAATATCTTATGCCAACAGACAAAGAAACTTCCTCTCCATTATTGAAAACCCTTAGTGTAGAACGCATGAAACGCCTGATGCTCATTGATGAGTTCCTCTCACGCCGTGGGCGGGAACAACACCCTGCCACTATAGCCGAAATTTGCTCTTACCTTAAAATTTCAGACGATAACCAAAAGCGAGGCATCAGAAAAAACATAGATAGCCTTTGCGAACTGTCTGACGACGAGAATTCTCATTTCAAGATAATCAAGACTGATGAAAAGCCTGTAAGATATATGATTGCGCCGGGCCATTCCCTTTTTCACCGTAATTTCAACGATCTCTTTGAGCGTGACTTAAACAATACAGAAAAGAAACTTCTCATGGATATATTTAAGACCATGGGTAGCTTTGATATCCCCGGTATGCGAAATATCAATGATCTCGCCAAAGAAGCTAATTCAGGAATAAGTAAGGAGTTGTCTGAGCGCAGATGCATAGATCTGGGTATAAAGTCTCCCGATCGGAAACACAAGACTCTCCTCTCCGGACTCTTTGAGGCAATCGCCTCCCATAAGGTGATCCGACTTTTCTATAAGCCCATGAACAAGCTTTCCGATAATTCGGTAGAGACATCATCTATTCTGTTTTGTCCTTGGCAACTGAAATTGTTTGGCGACCGTTGGGGCTTGATTGGTATGGCAAAGTCCGACGGATTCATCCTAAAGTTCTATCTGGAGCAGATAGAGTCGTTTGAGGAGGAGGGGACAACTTATCGCGAAGCTGAAATGCAGCGCATTGATAGACTCTTCGACAATCTTGTAGGAATGTCAACGCCAAGACATCTTTGTATGCGCAATCCTGAACCGGCTATGATAGAAGAGCCTCAAGACATATATGTGTGGGTTGATCCCCTTCGCGTGCAGTATCTTCGTTCTTTCCCTCTTCACTATAGTATGGATGAACTTGACGAGGACTGGGATATCATGCGTGAATTACGAAAAAAATTCCCTGGGCTGCCTGAAGGAGGAGCCATTTTCCAAATGAATGTCTACGTCACATATTCTCTCAAGCAGCTCCTTATTAGCTATTTCGATCGGATGGTCGTGCTTGAGCCGGAATCCCTGCGCCTTGACATTGAAGACCGCATCAGCAGAATGATGAATCTTTATGAAGCCCTTTCATCAGGAAAACATCGGAAAAATACATGAAAAAGTATAGAGTGAACTAAGTTTTCACTCCTCTCTTCTTAATTTTGCAATCGGAAAACAACTTCTTTAATTTTTTACTATCATGAAGCACATGAATCTTATCTCTGCTGCCATGACACTTGCAGCCCTTACTTTCTCATTTCAGCCCGTATCTGCTGACGAATCGGTTTCCTCTGTAGAATTCTCCTATGCTGGAAACCCTCTTGGCGCGGGCGGTTACTCCGAGCCCTCCTATAAAGGGGGTGCTATGTTGCTTACAGAAGCTGTCACCAACCGTTTCGACGGCTGCCATATCACGGAAGTGATGGTAGCCAATGGGCGGTTCTACAACCAGAGTGAGGCTCCCATACAGATTTTCTTCACTGACGCACTTGATGAGAAACCGTTCTTTAGCCAATCCGGTTTTATGGATATCGACCATCCATTAGACTACAAGTCCTATACCCTTTCTGCCCCCATGGAGATAAAAGCGGGAGAGCCATTCTTCGTCGGATTCGTGACTTGGGCTGCCGGAGCTTCCTATCCTGACTATGAGGTAAGCTATCCGGTATGGACCGACGGAGTCTTGCACACCGATTTACCGGGAGGCTTTATCGCTTTATCCGACACTACCGGAGACCCTGAGAAAATGCAGTGGAACGATGAGGGCTATTCCGGTGGGCAGGTATGTATTCGCTTGAAGATAGAGGGAGATAATCTTCCCAAAAATGTGGTGGAGCTGACATCTGTAATGCTCTCAGACTACATTGATCCCTCATCAGAAGCAGATGCATGGATCACTGTGTCAAACAATGGTGTGAATCCAATTTCCGATATTGATGTGTCTTACAGTGTATTTGAAGAGACTGTTTCCAGACACTTTGATTTCCTTCAGCCGGTGGAATACGCCGATAAGGCAGATCTCTGTCTTGCTGTTTCTGTTTCGCAAGAGGGTGTGAATATTCCTATTACTTTTACCATTGAGAAAATCAATGGTATTGAACCAGCCTATACCTCCGTTGCTTCAAAGGGTGTTACCATTCATTCCATCCTCCCCGAAAATGGTTTCGACCGTAATCTTGTCGTGGAAGAGGCCTCAGGGCGTGGATGTGGATGGTGTGTACGTGGTATGGTTGGTTTAGACCGAATGTTCAAGCAGTATTCAGACGGTTCGTTTATTCCGATTTCTGCTCATCATATTGGATATGGAGAAGAAACCAATCCTTTCGGCTACGATCCATTCTGGGACCGATACATTACTCATAATCCCTCTTGTCTCGTAAATCGAAACCTTGCATACTACGGTATCCAGGATCCGAGTTCAACCACCCTTTCATGGATTTATGACGAAGTTACTTCATCTCGTGCTATTGCCGACATCAAAATCAATGGCTACTCAGAGAAAGGTGGCTGGTTGGAAGTTGATTCGGAAGCGACTTTTGCTTTCTCTGAGGAAGTGGGAGAGTACTCTGTGGCATATGTGGTGACTGAAGATGAAGTTGGGCCCTACATGCAAAATAACTCATACTCAGGATGGGATGAGGACATGGATGGATGGGAATCACTGCCAAGCGTAGTGCCGACCTACTACGATTTCCTTGCACGTGGTATATCTGACTTTGACGGCACTCCGCTCTATGTCGACGGCGGCATTGAAGCTGGCAAAAGCTACGGTCATTCCGACAAAGTTAACCTTGTCAAAGTCCGCGACATTAATAAGCTTACCCTTATAGCCATGCTTATCAATGATAAGACCGGCTGCATAGAAAATGCTGTACGTATGCCTTTGACGGAATTGGAGATTAACTCTGTGGAGGAAGTGCCGTTAAGTAATACTGCTGCTGAATACTATGATCTCTCGGGTCGTAGGCTTATGGGGAATCCGGGAATGGGTATATGTATAGTTCGTAATGGATGTAAGTCTCGAAAGATGATTTGTGGATCGAATTTTCAGAGTTTAGAATAATCGTTCGTAGGCGATTATTCACGTCTTATATATTGAGGTTTACCAGTGGCAATCCGCTGGTAAACCATCAAAACTGATTATGTTTGGATTTTAATTTTAGAAGTCCTTTATACTTAAAAATGTTCCTAAGATATTGTAAAAATAATGATAACATTTGTATACGTTGAAC
>CAYNEZ010000147.1:0-8252 GCA_964396365.1 uncultured Sangeribacter sp.
CGCGCTGGTATTACATCCGGTTTCAAAGTATTCGGTATCTATCGTGGCTACAAAGGACTCATCTCCGACGAAATAGAGGAGTTCTCGACCCAAAATGTTTCAAACATCATCCAGCGCGGTGGCACTATACTGAAGACAGCAAGGTGTAAAGAATTCGAGACCCCGGAAGGACGTCAATGCGCCTACGACGTGCTGAAGCGCCACGGTATAGACAGCCTTTGCGTGATCGGCGGCGACGGCTCTCTGACAGGTGCTCGTATCTTCGCCAACGAATTTCAATTCCCGATCGTAGGTCTGCCTGGAACTATCGACAATGACCTCTATGGAACTGACTGGACAATCGGTTACGACACTGCCCTCAACACAATCATGGAGTGTGTCGACAAGATCCGCGACACCGCGACAAGCCACGAACGCCTATTCTTCATTGAAGTGATGGGGCGCAACGCCGGATTCCTCGCTCTCAATGGCGCGATCGCTGCAGGCGCAGAAGCTGCCATTATCCCCGAGATCTCTACTGAGGTTGACCAGCTTGCCGAACTCATCCAGAATGGTTTCCGCAAATCAAAGAACTCCTCAATAGTGCTTGTAGCGGAATCTCCTGTGACTGGCGGAGCAATGGGACTTGCCCAACGCGTAAAAGACGAATATCCCAACTACGATGTGCGTGTCTCTATCCTTGGCCACCTGCAGCGTGGCGGAAGCCCGACAGCTCTCGACCGTATCCTCGCTTCCCGCATGGGAGCCGCTGCTGTAGATGCTCTCCTTGACGACCAGCGCAACGTGATGATAGGCATTCGTAACGATGAAATCGTATATGTGCCGTTCGTGAAGGCTATAAAGAACGAAAAGACCGTAAATCGCGAAAAGCTCAACACTCTCCGCAGATTGTCTATCTGATGGGAAAACATACTGCAAATAAAACCCTTATCGCCATCAACCGCGCCTTGCTCTTCGGCACTTTCCGAGGGCTTGGCGCGTTGCCATGGCCTATTCTCAGAGGATTTTCCTCATTCATCGCTTGGCTTGCTCACTCAGTGGTGAGATACCGCTTAAGAATATGCCGCGACAACATACGCTCCTCATTCCCGGATATGACCGACGAGGAGGTTGACAAGACTGTAACCGGCTTCTATCATTTCCTCGCCGACTACTTTATAGAAACTGTAAAACTCGGCTCAATGAGTGCCGACGAGATGCGCCGGCGTATGAAATTTGAAAACATCGAGGAAGTCAACCTTGACTTGCGTGCAGGAAAAAATGTTAGCATTTTCCTCGGCCATTTCTGTAATTGGGAATGGGTGTCAACCATGCCTCTTTGGCTCGATCTTTCCACTGGCGCGGTCCCTTGCCAGATCTATCATCCCCTCTCCAACGTGGCTGCCGACGAAGTCTTCGGCTCTATCCGAAGCCGTTTCGGTGCTACAAATCTCCCTATGGCGACTTCTGCTAAGACATTGATGGAAATGTCAGCAAAAGGGATCCCATCCATCACTGGCTACATTGCCGACCAGACTCCCTCTTGGCGTGCGATCCATCATTGGATTCCTTTCCTCAATCATGACACACCGGTCTTCACCGGTGCAGAGAAAATCAGCCGCAAGATTCACGCTGCCGCCTACTACCTCGACATGCGTCGCCCGGAACGAAATGTGTATGTCGGTCGGTTCATAAAGCTTTCATCCGATGCTGCCTCCGAGTCTGTCAATAAAGTGACTGAGACATATTTCGAAATGCTCGAAAATTCTATAAAACGCCAACCCTCTCTCTGGCTTTGGACACATCGCCGCTGGAAACACCGACGCACTCAAGACCCCGGTTCATGAAAATTCCGAACCCCTGCGGTCGCTGAAACTTTTTGAGATGAAGTCTAAGCTTTTTTTCAAGAAAATCCCCTAAATCTCAAATGTTTTTATTAACTTTGCATTGCAAAGTAAGTGTTTTATCGGTAATGACCGAATCTGATAAGAAAAGAACTAACTAAAATATAATCATGTCAAACTATTCAATCTAATGGAACAGGTATTCGCGTATATCATCGGCCTGGGGGCCGCTGTGATGATGCCTGTCATCTTCACAATTCTTGGCGTTTGCATAGGCATCAAGCTGGGCGACGCTCTCAAAAGCGGTCTTAAAGTCGGTGTCGGTTTCATCGGCCTCTCTATCGTGACCGCTCTTCTAACTTCTGCTCTTGGCCCTGCTCTCCAGTCTGTAGTTGAGATCTATGGGCTCCAGTTAAAAGTCTTCGACATGGGGTGGCCGGCAGCTGCCTCCGTGGCTTACAACACTGCCGTAGGTGCTTTCATAATCCCTGTCTGCCTTGGAGTAAACCTTCTGATGCTTCTCACCAAGACCACTCGCACAGTAAATATTGACCTCTGGAACTATTGGCACTTTGCATTCATCGGAGCGGTGATCTATTTCGCAACTGAATCACTCGCATGGGGCTTCTTCGGTGCCATTATCTGCTACATCATCACTCTCGTGCTTGCTGATATGACCGCCTTCAAATTCCAGAACTTCTACAAGGACATGGAAGGCATATCTATTCCTCAGCCTTTCTGTGCCGGATTTGCACCCTTCGCATGGATCATCAATAAAGGTCTCGACAAAATACCGGGGCTTAACAAAATAGAAATCGATGCCGAAGGCATGAAGAAGAAATTCGGTATCATGGGTGAGCCTCTCTTCCTCGGCGTTGTCGTTGGCGTAGGCATTGGTTGCCTCACATGCACTTCCTGGAATGAAATTGTCGATAATATCCCGAAGATTCTCTCGCTCGGCATCAAGATGGGTGCAGTGATGGAACTTATCCCGCGCGTTACGGTCCTCTTCATCGAGGGTTTGAAACCAATTTCTGATGCTACACGTAGCCTCATCGCACGCAAGTTCAAAGGTGCCGATGGCCTTAGCATCGGTATGTCTCCGGCTCTTGTAATCGGCCACCCCACTACCCTCGTGGTGTCACTTCTCCTTATCCCCGTGACTCTCCTTCTCGCTGTTATTCTTCCCGGAAACCAGTTCCTCCCTCTCGCTTCACTCGCCGGTATGTTCTATCTCTTCCCCCTCGTGCTTCCTTTCACCAAAGGCAACGTGCTGAAGACTTTCATCATCGGCGTGATCATCATCACTGCCGGCCTATACATGGTGACCAACATTGCTCCGGCATTCACCCTGGCTGCCCATGACGTGTTTGTAGCTACAGGCGATGCTGCCGTAGCAATACCCGAAGGATTTGAAGGTGGTGCGCTTGACTTTGCATCCTCACCCCTCTGCTGGGCTCTTTATCAAGGCTGCGTCAACCTCAAATGGATCGGGGCCGGTATCCTCGTCGTCATCGCATGCGCCATGATGTGGTGGAACCGCGTCCACATCGCACGCAACCAGCGCGAGATGATCAAGCACGACTCCGACGATCTCCAAGAAAATATCTGATCAAGCCCCCAAAGTTCCCGCTCTCCCGCCCCCAAAGAAAGCGATTGTGTGCGAACGAAGTGAGCACTCCCCAATCATAAAGCCTAAAAAAAAAATTTAAAAAGATATGAAAAAATTCCTATTTTCGCTCGCTGCCATAGCCGCAGCATTCTCAATGTCGGCACAGACCGAATATAAAATCCAACGCGCCTGCCATCCCGACGACGTAAAGGAATATGACACCAACCAGCTCCGCGAACGCTTCTGCATGGAGAAGGTTATGGAAGAAAACAAGATCAACCTCACCTACTCTATGTACGACCGCGTGATCTTCGGTGGTGTCGTGCCTGTAGGCAAGACCATTACTCTCGAGACCATCGACCCTCTAAAGGCTGAATACTTCCTCGAACGCCGCGAACTTGGTGTGATCAATGTAGGTGGCGACGGTATCGTGACTGTTGATGGCAAAGAATATGAACTCCACTTCAAGGATGCTCTCTATGTAGGATGTGGCAATAAGAATGTCACTTTCCGTAGCAAAGACAATTCCACTCCGGCTCGATTCTATCTCAACTCAACTCCGGCCTACAAGCAATATAAGACCCAGCTCATAACTATCGACGGCCGTAAGGGTACAATCCCGGCCAACCGTTTGCACCTCGGATCGCTCGAAGAGAGCAACGACCGTATCATCAACCAGCTCATCACAAACAATGTGCTTCAGGAAGGTCCTTGCCAGCTTCAGATGGGTCTCACTGAGCTTATGCCAGGCAGCGTATGGAACACTATGCCTGCCCACACCCACGACCGCCGCGTTGAGGCTTACTTCTACTTCAACGTGCCCGAGGGCAACGCCATCTGCCACCTTATGGGCGAACCGCAGGAAAACCGCGTCGTTTGGCTCCACAACGAGCAGGCCATCATGAGCCCCGAATGGAGTATCCACGCAGCTGCAGGCACCTCCAACTATATGTTCATATGGGGCATGGGAGGAGAAAACCTCAACTACAACGACAAAGACGAGATCAAATACCTCGACATGAAGTAAATCCCTCTCATACACTCATTGGCAGGGACGCACGCCTCGTGCGACTGCCACGAAATGCCGCGGATCCATAAGGCTCTGCGGCTCCTTTTTTACACTTTGCATCCACCATATGGAAATTGCTATTGCATAGTTGAATGAATTTTGCTAATTTTGCGGTTTACAAACTTTCAGGTGTATGAGTATGGCTTCTTTTGATAATACAATTCAAGACTGTAGGCAGAGTAAATTACCTTTGCTTACAGTGCTTCTTCTTGTTTTTATCGCCGTATTGCCTATGATAATCCTTCGGGATTTCACCCCTTCCAACGAACTCCGATATCTCAGCATAGCTGATGAGTCATTATCCACAGGCAGATGGTGGGCCTTCACCAACCACGGCATTCCTTACGCCGACAAGCCTCCACTCTATCTTTGGTGTGTCATCCTCGGCAAATGGCTCTTGGGTAGCCATCAGATGTGGTTTCTGTCTCTCTTCTCCATTATTCCGGCATTCGTGATTGGTGCCGTGATGTTTCGTTGGACTCGCCTAACCCTGCAGCTTGATTTCCAGCGTGCCGCTCTCCTGATGCTCTTCACTTGCGGTCTCTTTGCAGGAATGGTCTTCACACTGCGTATGGACATGCTGATGACTATGTTCATCGTCCTCGCTTTCTATCAATTCCGCAAACTCACATCCATAGCCCCTGCAGAAGCAAAATTTAGCGACAAAGCATGCGCCCCTCAAAGTCAAAAACCCACTTTAAAATCCCAATTGCTTTTTGCAATCTGGATTTTCCTCGCTGTCTTCTCCAAAGGCCCGATGGGCATACTCATCCCCTTAGTTGCTACTACCGTATGGCTATTCCTGACTCGCCGCATGCGACTATGGACCCGTGCCTGGGGTTGGCCTACTTGGATTCTCCTGATTCTCCTCTGCGCCTTATGGTTTGGGGCTGTCTACGCTGAAGGTGGCACTGAATATCTCGATAATCTCCTCGTTCACCAGACAGTAGGCAGAGCCGTCAATTCCTTCCACCACAAACGCCCTTTCTGGTACTATCTCGTCTCCCTTACCTACACCACTCAGCCTTGGACCTTCCTTATCTTCGGAGCCGTGGTCTATGGCATACGCAAATTCAAGCGCACTGTCGATTCTCTCGAAAATTTCTTCCTGATCATAATTCTCTCCACATTTGTCCTCCTCTCCGTAATAAGTTCAAAACTCCAGGTCTATATGCTCCCCGCCTATCCCTTTATGGTCTATCTGGCTATGATGGTATGCGCTCGGAATAAAGATTCAAAACTCGTGGCAGCTGGTATTGCCATCCCGGCTGCCATTCTCGGGCTTGTAGCCTTGGCAGAGCCATTTGTTACCGACACGGAATGGTTCGCCACTTTCGGTATTAATCTGGATAGCATACCCGCCATACGCTATGTATGGTATGCCTTGTTCACTGGAGGTTTCCTGACTTTATGGTATCTTTACAAAAGAAAAAACACTTCATTGGCCATCGAAACGCTTGCGATGACAGTGCTTACACTTGTATTTGTCGCCGGAATATCCATCCGCAGCTTCAACGCAGATCTCGGATATAAAGCCATCTCCGAAACTGCCATGCAGATCCACCGTCACCATCCCGAAGCACAAATCATAGCCTACAAACTCGACCGTCCTGAAAACATCGACGCCTACCTCCAAGCCACCCCATTTAAGATTGTAGAATCCTCCGACTCACTCCCTAACCCGGCAATAATAATGACTAAGAAACGCTTCGGGGATGAAATCCCCGACGTAGATTCCGCCTTCCCGATAGGCACCCAATACACTCTCCTCCTCACCCATCCATCCGACAAGTCCGACAAGTCTGATCTGTCCGACCTGTCCGACCTGTCCGACTAAAACTTTTATCCCTAAATGAATAAGACCTCCCAATACTCCCTCACAGTAATAGTCCCCGTCTTCAATGAAGAAGACAATATGCAGGCTCTCGAACAGCGCCTCGGTGCATGGCTCCCAACCTCCCCAATCCCGGCTTGCATCCTCTTCGTCGACGACGGATCTTCCGATTCAAGCCTCGCCCGCATCCGCGAGATATGTTCCCGCAATGCCGACTTCTTCTATATTGTATTTGAGAGGAACTGCGGACTAAGCGCAGCAATCAAGGCCGGTATAGATGCAGCAGAGTCAGAATTCGTAGGCTACATTGACGCAGATCTCCAGACCAATCCCGAAGACTTCAACCTGCTCATCCCATATCTTAAGGATCACGAACTCTGCATGGGTATCCGTGCCAACCGCAAAGACACGCGTTGGAAAAGATTCCAATCAAAATTTGCCAACGGATTCCGACGTATGATGACTGGCGACACTGCCACCGACACCGGTTGTCCTCTCAAAGTAATGCGTACAGCCAACGCACGCCGCGTTCCATTCGTAAAAGGTATGCACCGCTTTCTCCCAGCCCTCTTCGGCCTGCAAGGATGCAAAGTAAAGGAAATACCCGTGCGCCACTATCCGCGCGTAGCCGGCAAGTCGAAATTCAGCATGAGCAACCGACTCATCGGTCCTCTTCAAGACTGCTTCGCCTTCCGCTGGATGCGCTCCCGATGGTTCAACTACCAAATCATGGAAGGGAGGCTTCCCAGCCTCCCCACAGAGTCAAACGAAGCAAAAAAGTAAGCTCAGTATGCGTCCCACCGCGGCAAGAGCAAACTTAATTTATCATTCATCATTAATAATTCATCATTAAGTAGTGACCTGGCTCATCTACGGCATAGGCTTTCTCGCCCAAGGATTCTTTTCCGCTCGCATTCTCGTGCAGTGGATCATGTCTGAACGCGCCCGAAAGGTGCTCTCCCCTTCCATATTCTGGATACTGAGCATCGCCGGGTCCTATCTTCTGTGCCTATACGGAGTCTTGCGCAACGACTTCGCCATTGTACTCGGACAATTCATATCCTACTACGTCTACCTTTGGAATCTAAAAGCCAAAGGCATATGGGCTGAAACCAGACTCTGGCTCCGCCTCATCCTAATCAGCACACCAATCGCAGCCATTGCCATTGCCGCATTCCATGCCGACACTTTCATCCAGAACTTCTTCCACAACGAAAAAGTTCCCCTTTGGTTACTGCTCTTCGGATCAGCGGGACAGATCATATTCACCCTACGATTCATCTACCAATACTGGTACTCCTCCCGACGTGGCGAATCAGAGCTTCCTCCCTTCTTCTGGATCCTCTCCCTCATCGGCTCACTCAGCATCGTCACCTACGGCATCATACGCCACGACCCCGTCCTTATAATCGGACAGTCCTTCGGACTCGTAGCCTACATCCGCAACCTAATGATAGGAGCAAAAAAAGGACACATCCAAAAGGATGCGTCCCAAGTCTAAACGGGGTTATATCAATAATTACTTCTTTTCCTCACGTCTTCTTTCGATTGCACGATGCACATTATGGATTTCCTTCACAGCGCAGAATGCAGCTGCTACGGTAGCCACCTTAAGTGCCAATTTTGCAATATCGAATGCCAAGCGCAATGCGCTATCATTTTTTTCTTCGTGTGCCATTTTCTTTTGTGTTTTTTATAGTTCTTAAATTAAAATCATTGTGTATTCACAGTTCTTAAATCAAGATCAGCAATTCTTAATTATGCTTTATGAATTATGAATTGCTTTCTAAAGGTTTCATCTATAAAACAACGAAAAATCGCCGAAAGTTCACACTCCGGCGATTTTTGTATATACCTTTCCTGCGGATTGTCCGCTATCGAAGACTCAAGACTGAAGACTCAAGACTGAAGACT
>CAYNEZ010000148.1:0-8119 GCA_964396365.1 uncultured Sangeribacter sp.
CAGCATGACTTTGTTGGAAAGCATTCTTGTTGCGGTAAACATCAAACCAATCTTCACCTTGCCATCCATTGGCTACTTTGTCAAGGATTGATTGAGGCACTAAATTCTTCCATTCGGGAAGACTTCCATAAGTGTTGAAATATGTCTCATTGATGACATCCATATACTGCAGAGCACCGAGACTACCGGGAGCACGATATGGGTTAGACCAACCTACGAAACCATCGTATGTAATAGAGACCTTACCTTCCTTACCCTGCTTGGTAGTGACAAGTATTACACCGTTGGCTGCACGTGCACCATAAATAGCTGCAGAAGCGGCATCTTTCAGTACGTCGATACTTTCGATATCATTAGGGTTTAGACCGTTGAGACCGTCATTGGCTGTACCAGACACGATACCATCAATAACAAGTAGAGGAGATGACTCGCCGATGGTACCCATACCACGGATGTTTACCTTAAAGCCCTTACCCGGCTGAGTAGAAGACTGAGTGATCTGAACGCCGGGGGCTTGAGACTGCATAGCTGTCAGGGCATTGGAGGTATTCATGGAAGCGATCTGCTCACCTGAAACCTGGAATGTAGCACCAGTCACGAGTTTCTTTTTCTGAGTACCGTAACCCACTACAACAAGTTCATCAAGATTGTTGTTGTTTTCTTGGAGCTCAACATCGACTATCGGGCTTTTCCCTACCTTCACTTCTGAGGGAAGGTAGCCGACATAGCTCACTACGAGGATATCGCCGGGGGCGGCATTCACTGTGTAGTTACCGTCGAGGTCGGTAGCTGTTCCGATCTTAGTCCCTTTGACCATTACGGTTGCGCCGATGAGTGGCTCGCCGTTGGGATCTGTGACTGTTCCTCGAATTTTGCTCTCAGCCCGCATTGATTGGCTTACCTGAGGATCAGGAGCCGCATAAGCTTGAGGCACACTACATGCAAGCGCAGATAGGACTGCGCCTGTCAAGAGTACTGCATTTTTCTTTTTTAGGTTCATAGATGTCTATTATGGTTATACATTAATGAATTCCGAATGTGGTAGGTATGATTTAAGTCATTGAACCATAGCAAATGAAGAGCAAAAAATCCAATAAAAAAGCAGTCAAGGGCTACATGAGTTTTTCCTTTACTTAAAATATTAAATTGTTTGTTAACAAATGCAAACACAAAATTAGTGGTTAAAACATAGACATACTAATACCTTTTTATCAGATGATGATACTATTTTATCATCCATTGACTTCTAATACCTAATGCAGCAGCAAGCACGCTCCGCGTGCGTCATAACGTGCCATATGAAACTTTAGGAAAGTTGTTTAGACACGTATGGACGCACGCGGAGCGTGCTTGCATATATTTTCGATGATCGTCAATCTCTTGGCTTGAGACCCATATTCTCGTAGATGAAGGAATAAATGTCAGTGTATTCGTCGATGATCTTGTCGATTGGTTTGCCGGCTCCGTGGCCTGCATTGCTGTCGATGCGGATCAGTTTGGGTGCATCGCCGGTGTCAGAAGCTTGCAGGGTAGCGGCATACTTGAAGGAATGTGCAGGCACTACGCGGTCGTCATGATCAGCAGTGGTGATCAATATTGCAGGATACGGAGTGCCATCATTCTTGATATTGTGAGTCGGAGAGTAGGAGAGAAGATACTTGGCCATTTCCGGGGAGTCTGCTGATGTGCCATAGTCATGTGCCCAGTTCCAGCCGATAGTGAAGAGATGATATCGCATCATGTCCATAACGCCAACTCGGGGTATGGCAACCTTGAAAAGGTCCGGACGCATATTGGTGACGGCACCCACGAGCAAACCTCCGTTGCTGCCTCCTTCGATAGCAAGGAGATCTTTGTTGGTCCATCCCTCGTTGATCATATATTCCCCAGCGGCTATGAAGTCGTTGAATACGTTTTTCTTTTGCAGTTTGGTTCCTGCCTCATGCCATTCCTCTCCGTATTCGCCACCTCCGCGCAGATTGGCCTGGGCATATATTCCGCCATTTTCAAGCCAGAAAAGACGGTTGGCGGAGAATCCAGGATTGAGAGTTATATTGAAGCCACCATATCCATATAGGTAGACAGGATTCTTGCCATTTTTCTCCAGACCTTTCTTATAAGTGATAAACATTGGTATTTCAGTCCCGTCGGCAGAGGGATAGAACACCTGTTCTGTCACGTAGTCATCCGGATTGAAGCCGGGAAGTTCCGTAGTGTGGAAAAGCTTGCTGTCGCCTGTCTCGGCATTGTATGACATTATGGTGGAAGGCGAAGTGAATGATGAGAATGCATAGAAAGTCTCAGCATCCTTGGAATTGGTAGAGAAGGACAAAGTCCCATAGCCGGGAAGAGTGATTTCACGTTCCTTTTCTCCATCCTTGTTGTAGACATACGCATGATGAGATGCATCCTTGTCGTAGGTGAGGATCAATTTGTCGCCTGCGAAAGTGGCATTTACGAGGACAGCACCTTTGTTTTCAGGCACTACGTCTGTCCAGTTTTCTCTCTGAGGAGCCTTTTTGTCGGCAACCACCAATTTATATTTAGGAGCGTCTGCAGAAGTGAATATATAGAGTTTGCCATCGCGTGAACCAATCACGTTGATGTCATTGTCTTGTGATTCCTCCACCGTCACCCATTTGGAATTAGGGTTTGTGAGGTCTTTGACGTAAAGGGAGTTGCCATTGCCGGCGCCGCCTCCCATCACCATCAGTGTCGACTCGTCGTCGGTGATGTCAACGCTATGGAAGTGGAGAGGTTCGTTGCGGTTTTCATATACCACTCTATCTGCACTTTGAGGTGTGCCCAACTTATGATAATACACCTTATGGTATTCATTTGCATTGGAGAATTCTTTGCCGGCTGTCGGCTTTTCATAAGCGCTGTAGTAAAATCCGTCGCCATGCCAAGCAGCTCCGGTAAACTTAGCCCATTCTATATGGTCTTTAAGTAGTTTTCCGGTAGCAGTATCCATCACATATATCTCGGTCCAGTCACTGCCGCTGCGTGAAATGGTATATGCAGTGTATTTGCCATCATGCGATTGAAATACTCCTGTAAGGGCTACGGTGCCGTCGTCGGAAAGCTTATTGGGATCGAGGAATACCTCTGCTTCGCCATCGGGAGTCTCAGAGCGGTATAGCACCGACTGATTCTGCAAACCGTCGTTTTTATAGAAATAATATTTTCCGTCGTTCTCCTTATATGGCATGCCACTTTTAGGATAATTGTTGAGTTGCTTTATTCTTTGCCGGATATTTTCGCGGAAAGGTATTTTGGAAAGGTATTCTTGAGTGACGGCGTTTTCTGCTTTCACCCAAGCGAGTGTTTCAGCTGCCGTGTCATTCTCAAGCGGACGGTATGGGTCGTTGACTTCTGTTCCGAAGTATACGTCTACGGTTCCGTCAGTAGGAGCTTCCGGATAAGAGATGGGGGTCTGCTTTGAGCAGCCAGCCATGGTGAGTGCCATAAGCGCGATGATTGTAGTTTTGCGTGCCATAAAAGGTATATTATTGCTTTAGAGTGCAAAAATAGGGAAAAAACGGCGAATGACCAAAAATTGATGATTATTTTTGAAACTTTTTTGAAACTTTTTTGAAATCTATTGGGGGCTTTTGCAAAAATAAAATAAATAATGAGAAATATTGCATTTATATGTGGAATTTTTGGTAACTTTGCATACTTTTTAGCAACCATATTCAATTATCGCATGAAACGTATTATTCTTTCTATTACAATACCCTTTTATGTTTCCCTCTTCTTGCTGCTTGCAGGGTGCTCCGGCGCTAAAGTGCCTACCGGCAATGTGACGGATGGGGAAGGCATGCCGAAACTTATTCCTGATTACACTTCGATCGTGATTCCGCCTAATATTGCGCCGATGAATTTTGAGGTGGATATGCCGGGCGAGGAGTATGTGGCAAGAGTGACCGGAGCTGACGGTAGATCTTTAGTTGCCGGTGGAGATGTCATCAAGTGGGACATGAATGATTGGCACGAACTTCTGGAGTCTTCCAAAGGGAAGGATATCCAATTTGAAGTATATGTCCGCAACGGCGGCAATTGGAAACGATACAGTTATCGGAATCATGTTGCTGAGGAAGATATTGATCCTTATATCAGTTATCGTCTTATAGAACCTGCCTATATGCAGTATGCAGGCATAACACTTAATCAGCGTGATCTGACGACATTCGACGAGAGTGTGATCTTCAATAACGCCGCACCCTGCGACGAACGGCGAGGACAATGCATGAATTGTCATGTGCCGCGTAATCAATATCAAGACAAGGCATCGCAATTTCACGTCAGAAACACAAATGGCGGCACAATAATAATGGCTGGAGATTCTGTGGTAAAGGTTAATCTGAAGACCGACAGCACCATATCAGCCGGTGTCTATCCCGCTTGGCATCCGAATCTTGACTTGATCGCATATTCAGTCAATGACACGCATCAGAAATTCCTTGATTTTGGTCCTCACAAGATTGAGGTGTTTGATGCCAAATCCGACCTCATCCTTTATGATCTGAAGACCAATGAAGTGAGCTATATCGCGGCAGATCCTTCGCTTTTGGAGACTTTCCCGGCTTGGAGTCCCGATGGGACAATACTCTATTATTCCGTAGCATCATATCCGGAAGGCGTAGGGCCCGGGAATATCAAGGCCAATCTTGACAAGATACGTTACGATATCGTCTCGCGTGACTTTGATCCGGTTTCTCGTCGGTTCTCTGCTCCTGACACTATAGTGTCGGCTGCAAGGAATGGCGAAAGTGCATTACTTCCACGGGTGTCGCCAGACGGACGCTATCTCCTTTATTGCAAAGCGCCATTCGGTACGTTTCATATCTGGCACAAGGAAAGTGATCTTTGGATGAAGGATCTTGCTACGGGAGAGGAACGCCCTCTGTCGAATGCAAACAGTGAAGATACGGACAGCTACCATACATGGTCGTCGAATGGAAGATGGATAGTCTTCAGCTCACGTCGTGACGACGGTAGCTATACGCGTCCTTATATCACTTATGTGGCGCAAGACGGCAGCGACTCGAAAGCATTTGTAGTGCCACAAGAATCGCCCGAATATTATCGCGACCTGATGAAGTCTTACAATGTGCCGGAGTTCCTTGTGTCGCCTGTGCAGGTGGCTCGGCAGGATATTCTGCAGGAGGTGAAGAAGCAACCGCGCGAAGCCACTTTCCGCAAATAACCTTATGTCTTAATTGCTTGTGAGCGTACTGTTGCTCTGGCGTGTCTGCTCATTCATCCCCGAGTGTATTACATCATAAAATTCCGGGTTCTTCTCTATCAGTGATGGATCTGCTATATAGCGTTCCATCTCTTGAGCCCACTTCTTGTGGTACATGGTCTTAAGCAGCATATCATTATATCGTTTGGCAAGCTTAATATCCCCGTTCATAAGGGCATCTTTAACCATATATTTGAGGAAGAAGACTCGTTTGCCGTATTGGACACTGTGCTCCATAGCCCAGCGGTAAGACTGGTTGAAGCGTCCAATATAGTAGTTGATCGGGACTTGGATGAACGCTGTCATTGTAAATGACTCTGCATGACGTGCATCTATATTGATAGGTTGATAGCCAGAAATATCGCTTTGTTCTCCCCCTAAGTTGACCGTGGCAAGGTCATTGATCACGCGCATGGTATAGTTAGGGGGTTCCTTGATTCTGGACATTATGTAATTTATCTTTTTCCAGTCATTATGATCCAGTGCCTGAAGAATCAGCACTGTGGCTCGCAGTTGTTCGCTTTTACGTTCTGCCTTGAAAGCCCAGATGCCGCAACAGCAGATGGCGACTATGCTTATCCACGTCCAAGGCTTGGGGTGTTTGACATAGCTGACCAGACTCAGTCCCCATAACAAGAACAGGCAGCAAGTGGCCACTATGAATGGTTTCCACAGATATGTGTCATACGGTTCCATCAGGAGTTCTGGCAAGCCCTTGAGGAAAGGGAAATCGTCGTCTACGCTATTGCCGGGCAAATAACGATAGTATAGCAGTGGCACTGCTATAGCAGCCGCTGCAACGAGTATTGCTCCGCTGAAGCAGACATATGATTTCTCCCTTAATCCCTCTTTCACAAGTTGCATTACACACAGCACAGAGCTTATAAAGGCGAAGAAACCTCCTATGGCATATAGAGCCGCGATCATTATCCCTAGGACAATGGAGATGGGCTGCCATTTCAGTGTCTTCTTGAAAAGAAGGAACAGTGAGATGGAGAGGAGATATCCGAGTGTATTGGAGAAGACGTATCCGGGAGTTTTTATCGACAACCATGCCTCATCAAGTTGCACTACCGACACCATCATGGCTGCAGGCACAAGAAGTGCCAAAGGAAGAAATACCTTCTGCAGATCAAATGCCTTGCGTGTAAGCCATGCTGTCAGCAGCCATAGTGCTATCATGACTGTTGTGCCCAGCCATGGATAATACATGAGCTGAGTGAGCCAGCACCCTGCATACCGGAGTACACCTCCTGGATACATAAGGTATTGCCGCAAAGAGAGCCATGTAGGCTCAAACAGCGACATCTCGTCATACCACTTCAGCATAAAACCGTTCTTGACCGCTAAAATCCAGTAGGCGAACAAGACAAACACAACATTCACAATGAGGTTTGGCGTAAGGTATTTATTTGGTTTCATAATCTTCACAAATTTTTCTTATCATGCTATGGCATCGAATGATGCATAAACGAAAAGCAAAATTAGTAAAGAAAAGGGAGATATGCAAAAAAGTTTTCCCTTATATTTAATCAGAGTGGAAGGCGGTGAAGCCTTCCACTCTGAACTTATGGGAAATATTCCATCATAATTAAGGCATTGTGAGGCCTATGGACTCGATGTAGCTGACTTGGGGAGTGCAGTTCTTGGTCTTGCATTGTTCAAGGAATTTGTCGAGGGCTACCTGTGCTTTTACGCGGTCAGGTTTTGCTTCGCGTATCTCAGCAAATGTGTGGTGAGGACCCTCTGCAAAACGAACCACTTCTTCCCACTCCTCCGGCATTGTGATACCCATCATGCAACTGTCGTCTTTCTTCTTATATGGCCAGAAAGTATATCCGATATTGTTATCTTTCATCACTTTCACAAAGTCTGCATGCCATTCGTCGGTGTTGTGGCCAATCTCTCCCATATACATCGGGCGGTTGCTTTTGTTCTTGAAGTCGATGTAAGATTGTATGGCTTCTGCCGTTGCGGGTCCACCATAGCGATGGCATGTGAACATGATCTGAGGGTCATAGTCGGTGTCCTTGAGGGGCTCGAAGTTACTGTTCCATTGCGGAGCTCCAATTAAAATTATATGATTGGGATCAACCTCGCGTATGGCGGCGACGGCACGTTTGTGGAGTGGTTCGAGTTTGGAGTTCAATTCATCCTGATTTTCAAAGTAGGTGGCGATTGGCTCATTGATGAGTTCATAGCCGAGGATGGTTGGCTCATCTTTATAGCGTTCGGCTATAGAGCGCCATATGTCGCAGAACTGCTGTTGGCTCTTCTCGCTTTCTATAAGCCATGGGTAGCCGTATGAATCGTCAATGTTGTCGCCTGTCTGTCCGCCCGGCGCATCGTGCATATCGAGGATGAGGTAGAGGTCGTTGGCCTTGCACCAGCTTACAACGCTGTCGATGCGGGCGAAACCATCTTGATCCTTAGTAAGTCCCATATAGTCTTCGTCGGTGAAGAGTTTATAATGGAATGGAAGGCGGATGGTATTGGCTCCTGTGGAAGCAATGAAGTCTATGTCATCTTTGGTGATGTAATTATCTTTGAATGTTGCCCAGAATTCGGCGGCGTTGTCAGGCCCTACGAGTTCGCTGAAAAGCTCATTGATTTGGCGCGGGGCATTCATCCGCTGGAATCCAAACATGTATCCTTCGGGATTAAGCCAGTTGCCAAGATTTGTACCGACTATGTATAGTTTGCTGCCGTCGGGCTTTATGAGGTCTTGGCCTTTGACCTGTACGAAAAGGTCTTTATTGGAGACGGTGGTCTCCGATGTCTTTTCGGAGCAACTGAAGGCGAGTGAGAGGAGGAGTGACGAGAGTATGAGAGATTTTAGTTTCATTGTAGTGTATGGGTATAAGAAAG
>CAYNEZ010000149.1:0-8115 GCA_964396365.1 uncultured Sangeribacter sp.
TTCGTCAGATTTCCGAGCAGATTTTTCTTCATGAAGAAGGAGACAATTCCATTGAGTGAGGGCAGAAGGCAAGCTTGCTTGCATTATGCCGAACGTGTTGGAATACCTGAAAGGAATGCGGGCATCGTGACTGATGAATGAAGGGAAATATGCCGGAATTGAAAATCGGCGAGTTTCCTTAAAAAACTAAAATGACGAGCCAAAGATGGCGGAAGATTAATAAAAAGAATCTTTATTTTCATATTTTTTAGTTAATCATGTATTCGTAAATAAGTCGAAACAACTTCATAGTTTAATTTTATTAGCTACTTATTTACTGATTTATTGAAAAAGAGGGGGATTACACATGTGTATTTCCTCTCTTTTCAAATTCAGTTGCGTGGATAGTTTTTTTTTAGTAATTTTGCAATCCCAAAACCTTAAAGAGATGGAAAAGCCGCTGATCAGTATAATCGTCCCTGTCTATAACATGGAAAGGTATCTTAGGGAATGTCTTGACTCAATCAAGGGTCAGACACTTAAGCAATGGGAGTGTATCCTTGTAGATGACGGAAGCACTGACTCCTCTCCCATCATATGCGATGAATATGTGGCAAAAGATGATCGGTTTAAAGTGATTCATAAACCGAACGGAGGACTATCTAATGCCCGGAATGCAGCTTTGAAGATTGCAAAAGGCGACTTAATAGGCTTTGTAGATTCTGATGATTGGATTGAGCCGGAAATGTTTCAATTGCTGTATAATCTCATCATAGAATATGATGCTGACATAGCACAAGTCGGATTCATAAAAGAATACAAAGGGCGGCATTCCACCAAGCATTTCACTCGTCATACCAATGTGATCTCAAAGGAGGATGCTTTGCGTGAAATCAGTTTCGATCATCTTCCAAATTATGTCTGGAATAAGCTTCAACGTAGAGAAATCATTACGTGCGACTTTCCGAACGGCAGGAATTTTGAAGATATTTACGTTTATGGCCAATGGCTGAAGAATATAAATAAAATGGTTGTTGACCCTACTCCGGCCTATCATTACAGGATGCGTAAGGGCAGCATCATTCACACCGATGTAGCTAAAAACAGATATGACTATTTTCTATCATGTATTGACACTATGCAGGGGATAGAAGATCTCTTACAGGGAGAAAATAATATCAACCGAAGAAATGTATATCTCAATAAAGCGGCTGTCGGGGCAGCAAAGATCATTGCAAGATATGAGAAAAACATAAAGCAAAGAGAAGAGACTATTCTAAGGATAAGCAATGAAGTAAGGAAATATCCTCTGCCATCTCCTCGCAATATTAGTCTAAAATCCTGGTGGAGAGCTAAGCTATTGAGACATTGTCCCCACTTCTTCAGTAATTTAATGCGTGGAGTGCATACATTTGATGTCGATGTCAAAAGCAGGGAGAGAAAATTCTACGAATAAAGCTAATCTTACAACGTAATACGTAAATGGAAATAGATTTTGTAGTGACTTGGGTGAATATGGATGACCCTGAATGGAAAGAAGAA
This sequence comes from uncultured Sangeribacter sp., assembly GCA_964396365.1. GTDB lineage: Bacteria > Bacteroidota > Bacteroidia > Bacteroidales > Muribaculaceae > Lepagella. The sequence continues at coordinate 1,522 of CAYNEZ010000149.1, forward strand.
TTTGAAAAGTTTTCAGGCAGAAAGGATAATGAAAAAAATGGCGTATCAGTAGCAAGGTTTCGCGATTATGGATTTCTGAAATATTGGTTTCGTGGTGTTCAGAAATTCGCTCCTTGGGTCAGGAAAATACATTTTATAAGTTCTGGAAATCCTCCTGAATGGCTCAATTTGTCCAATCCAAAACTCCATATTGTCAGACATAAGGACTTTATTCCTACTGAGTTTCTCCCGACTTTCAATTCTGTAGTGATTGAGCGCTATATGCACCGAATCCCGGGAGTAGCTGACCATTTTGTCTATTTCAATGATGATTTTTATATCATCCGTCCAATATCTGAAGAACGATTCTTTCTTGAAGGACTTCCTCGTGACATAGCAGCATTCCAATACAATCCATCCTGGTCACAATACTATAAGAGGATAAAGAATAATATCCGCATCATCAATCGCCACTTCGATAAGAAAACGGTGATGAAAGAGTTCCACGACAAATGGTTTGACGAAAGCTATGGGTCAAAGGCACTATGGAATTATCTGCTGATTCCATATAATAAATTTATAACTCTGCGTGTTCCACACAACGCCCAGCCTTATCTGAAACAAACATTCAAAGAAGTTTGGGAAGCAGCCGAAAAGGAATTGACTGAAACTTCCTCTAATCGATTTAGAAAAGTGACTGACTACACTCCCGAACTATTCAGGACATGGCAAATATGCAGAGGAAATTTCATGCCCTACAACACTTATCAAGACACCAAGATGTTTCCTCTAATGGTGAAACCAAAACAGGCAGTGGAAGCCATCAGAAACCAATCCTATTCACTTGTCTGCCTCAACGACAATGTGCATATCCGAAACTATGATCAAGTGATGAGCAACATCAAGGACGCATTTGAATCAATCCTGCCGGAGAAATCAGATTTTGAACTGTAAATACTCGGATTTCACTAAAGAAAGGTGAAGGTCACTTGGTTATTAATATTTTCTTAATTCCCGGATAATAATCAAGAATAGCTTTCAGGGCATCGTCATTTCTGCTTGTTCCATCCTTGAAATTAACTGTCTTTAATGACAGCGAACGTGGTTTACCTACTTCTTTGGGTTTATTGTGACGTCCGAAAGGCATTGGAATAATGGTAGTTCCATTAGATATCGCCGCAGCCCAAAACCATATATCATCGGTGGTCGGAGCCAATTTCACGAATAGATTCTCGTCCATCATCTCCGGGTTCAAAGAATGAGGAGGATACAACACACCTCCAACCCCAGTCTGAATAATATGAGGATCGATCTTGATTCTTTCGCCTAAGAAATCATACCATCTTAACTTCTTCCATTTCCTATAAGGCATGGCTGGATCAGCTACTTTTGCCCTATTGGCTATAATCGCTTTTGGATATTTAACATGCATTTCCAACAAGTCCTTAAGCATATCCTTGTCATAGTCCACATCATCATCCACAGTGACAATTATACTTTCAGGAAAATCCTTAAGTGCCGGAATAAGTTTCCTATAAGATCTGATGTCAACGGGATAATCCCTTATCTCAAAAATTTCATTCTCCTCTTCCAATCTCTTCAACTCCTCCGGAATACCACATTGTTTGAACTGATCAAACGTCAGATACAATATAAGTTTATCTGGCAATAGATTGCCCCTTAATATGGATTTGACCGCTAATATGGCATATTCGATTGCCGCAGGAAATGAAGTCAGCGAAACAACAATCTCTTCCATTTTTTCAAAATATTATCAATGCTTGAAATATCTCCTTGAGTAAACTACTAATGTGGGAAAAGTCTATCCATGAATTCCATGAACACCTTGCGATCGTCCGGATCCGCCTCTGCAAGAGAATTAATACACATGAATGGAGGCAACGGCTTGCCATCAATATATGGCTTGAGATGATTGCGAAGATAATATGGCCTGCTGGCAAAAGGTTTAAGGAAAAGAGTTTTTCCCTTTGGACTTCTGACTATTAGGCGCCCTTCCCTATCTGCAAGAATATGCTTGGCAACTTGCGGATTAAACTGACATGGTGCGCGAAATTTATCGCGGCTGTTGATATCCACACATTCAGGATACTCCTCAAGAAGCCGGGCACTCAGAGATTTTAATACAGGATGAGGAGTATGGCGCATCAATAAAGTCTTTTTTGACCCAACGAGCTTAGCTCCGTTTTCCATAATATCCTTGAATCCCACAGTCTTCATTCCATTTCTCTTTGGCTTTATTGCATGAAGAAGGTCAAGTAATATATTTGGCATCCACTTCCCATATTCAATGACTTTTCCATCTGCAGAAAACCAGTCTTCCGGTTTCACAAAATTTGTCAATACAAAATCATCATTAAAATAGACAAAATGTTCCGAAATCCCCGGTATTCTATGCAGCATCGTCTCCAATGCATTACATTGGAAAACAGGAAGATACTGATCATAACCTCTGAATATTACTTTATGATCGACAATCTCTACAGGAATAGGATTATCAAACCAGTTTCCTACCGTTTTCTCAAGATGAGGATCCTGATCGTCAGTCACAACATAAATTCGCCGAATGAAGGATGCAAACTTATTGATGCTGGCTACACACCAATCAATCTCGCGCATCTGTCGAAACCGCAGATCCCCTCCAATATCATCACGCCGGGTCAAAGAATTTCCTCCGCGAGCATAATCGCACCGTGCTTTCCATTTTGGGTCATCGCCATCTACCCAAAGAACTACAGCATCTATTGGGTCTGCCGTTGTTGGCATTTTCATAGTTGTTGGCGTTTTCATAGTTGCGGCGAAGTCATATTTGGCGATGTAGTCAGCGGTTAAGACGATACTAAAGTAGATGGCGAAAACGCTCAGGAATCTCAACCACTATTACACGCCCGAGCATTGCCGGCTTATTCCATGAAGAAATAGGGCGAATCCACGTCTGAATCTTTCTCGCTAATTCTGTTGACTTGTCAAAGTCGCGTGCCTCATTGTTTGTCACAAGATTAATGGTACGGGTGCGCTTTTTAAAATGGCGAGTGGATGTCCCTCCAATTCGGTCGGGATTCATAAACCGTTCACGCATACGTTTCATATCAATACATCCGAAATGCAGAAGATACAGATCTGGGCATATGTGGAAATTATGCCCTTTCACTCTATGGAAACCTCTACCCCATCTTATGGGCTTTGCTATTATTGATCCCTTCGTGTAGCGTGTATCAAGGAATCCGAATCTCCTTTGCTCAAGAAACTTCTTGCTCACATCTATTTCTGATTCCTTCTCCAGGTGCTGACCAATGTCAACACCTAAAGGAGAAATCGTATATTCTATTTTCTGCTCTGATAGAAATTCTGCCAACCCTTTGCCAAGTTTAGGATCTACCACGATAAACTCATCGCAATCAACCCCAATCACCAAGTCATATCCATCCTTCTCGAGCAGTTCCGCAGCCTTATCGCTGAGCAATCCAAGGCGCACACGCTCTCCTTCCACAATCTGATTGCTCAGACGCTTGTGGATATAGGTATGGGTACCCTCACAAAAATCAGGTATTTTCTGATCTTCTCCATCGAAAAGGATATACAGATTTTCACGACCGATTTCCTTCCCGTAGTATTCTACCCACTTACGCAGAAAGAAATCATCGTTCCTAACCATTGTGATGGCGGCAATTTTTTTTATTGCAAAATTCATAATGCAAAATGCATAAATAGCAATTCAAGAGCAAATTGGGGTTCAAGCGTTATGACAAGCGGAAAGAATAACTTCAGACACAGTGGGATGGCCGAAGATTATGTTTTCAATTCCTTCGAGTGTCATTCCGGCATTCATAAGATCAGCACACTGCTGTGCAAGATCGGCAGCCTCAACGCCCATGATGTGCGCTCCAATTAGCTTACCGTCCTCTTTGTTGAAAATGAGTTTACAAATTCCATCAGGTTCTCCCATAGCAAGTGCCTTGCCATTCGCACGGAAGAAACTTTGACCTTTACGAATCTCAATTCCTTGAGCCTTGCAAGCTTCCTCTGTGAGTCCCACCATTCCACATTCAGGCACAGTAAAGACAGCACTCGGCACGATATTGAAATCAATATCATCTGCCTTACCATCAATTGCATTGAGTGCATGAAGGCCCTGGAAAGACGCAACATGGGCAAGCATCATCTTGGCGTTGACATCCCCTATTGCAAAGATATGAGGCACGTTGGTGCGCATCCAGTCATCAACAATTATGCCCTTTGCTGAGTGTTCTACGCCGGCAGCCTCAAGATTAAGACCGTCTACCCTTGGTGCGCGTCCTACTGCCATAAGAAGATCTGAGCTGACTACAGACTCTTCCTTGCCTTTGACTTCGTATGTCACCACCACTTCATAATCCTCGTTCTGTTCGATTTTCTTTGCCGCAGCCCCAGTGATAATCTTTATCCCTTTCTTAGAAAGAGTCTGTTTGAGGCGTTTGGCAATGTCAGAATCAAACGGAGGAAGAATCTGCTTCATATATTCAATCACCGTCACTTTCGAACCGAATGAGGCGAAGATATTCGCGAATTCCATACCTATCACACCGCCACCGATAATGGTAAGCGATTCAGGAATGTATTCAATGTCGAGCATCCGAGTTGAATCCTTCACACATTCAAGATCATGCCCTTCGATAGGAAGCGAACGAGAAACAGAGCCGGTAGCAATTATAATATAGTCAGCTGTGTAGTCATTGCCTTCTGCAGTGACAGTATGAGCATCTTTAAAGGAAGCCATGGCATTGATCACATTCACCTTGGCAGACTTCAGCATGGAGTCAATACCATTGCGAAGTGTATCCACCACCTCCTTCTTACGCTCGACTACCTTGTTGTAGTCGAGCGTGAAGGTGAAGTCGTCAACTCCGAATTTCTCAGCTTCCTTGAAAGAAGCAATCATCTCAGCATTACGGCATAGGCATTTCGTAGGGATACAGCCTTCGTTCAGGCAGGTTCCACCCAGACGGTCTCCATTGAAAAGAGTCACTTCATGACCTCTTTTTGCTGCCTCCAGAGCAGTTTCATATCCCCCTGGCCCGGCACCGATTATGATGATTTTCATATTCTTTGCGTTTTCGTCGTTGTCAACGTTAATTTATTACTTAGCTGCTTTAAGAGCTTTGTAGTTCAAAATTGGATTTTTGGCTGCTGTAGTCTCATCGAGTTTTCTCACTATTGTAGTGAGCGGTGCATTCTTGACTTCATCAGGAGTTTCACGTGCTTCTTTAGCTACCTTATGCATTACGTCGATAAACTCATCAAGTGTCTCCAGGCTCTCCGTCTCGGTAGGCTCGATCATCATTGACTCGTGGAACAGTAATGGGAAATAGATGGTCGGGGCGTGGAAACCATAGTCAAGAAGGCGCTTTGCCACATTGAGAGTCGTGACTCCAGTCGACTTGTCTTTTAATCCATCGAATACAAACTCATGCTTGCAAGCACCCTCTATTGGAAGCAGATAATCATCTTTCAGGCTTTCCTTGATATAGTTGGCATTAAGAGTAGCCATCGGTCCTACCTCCTTTATACCTTCCTTTCCAAGACTCAAAATGTAGGCATATGCCTTCATCATTACTCCGAAGTTGCCGAAGAAAGTAGAAACACTTCCAAGAGCTTCGTCGCCATTCTCAACGTAGAACTTGCCTTCCGCATCCTTCTTTACGTGAGGATTAGGGAGGAACTTCACGAGATGCTCGGCAACTCCGACCGGACCACTGCCCGGACCTCCACCTCCATGAGGAGTTGAGAAGGTCTTATGAAGGTTGATATGCATAATGTCAAAGCCCATATCGCCGGGGCGAACTTTCCCAAGAAGAGGATTGAAGTTAGCTCCATCATAGTACAGCAGACCTCCGGCATCATGCACGAGTTTTGCTATCTCCACAATCTCAGTCTCAAACATACCGAGAGTGTTGGGATTAGTCATCATTATGCCTGCCACTTCATCATTCAGAAGAGGCTTAAGATCCTCAATATCTATTGAGCCATTGGGACGGCTCTTGACTTCCACTACCTCAAGACCTGCCACCATTGCGGATGCAGGATTGGTGCCGTGAGCAGAATCAGGAACAATAATCTTGGTGCGTTTATGGTCGCCACGTGCCTTATGATAGCTACGCATCACCATAAGACCGGTCAACTCACCATGGGCACCTGCATACGGATTAAGAGTGAACTCTGCAAAGCCGGCGAGATTGGCAAGAGCATTCTGAAGATTCCAATAAAGCTCAAGGGCTCCTTGTGCTGTTTCCGGATTCTGAAGAGGGTGGAGAGCCGCAAACTGAGGCATGGCTGCCACTTCCTCGTTGATTTTCGGATTATACTTCATTGTGCAGCTTCCCAGGGGATAGAATCCGGTGTCTACACCGAAGTTCTTATTGGAAAGATTTGTATAATGGCGCACAACGTCAAGTTCCGACACTTCCGGAAGTTCCAAAGGAGTCTGACGAAGAAGATCGGAGGGAATTTCATTCTTGCCCTCTGTTTCAAATCCATTTTTCGGGAGTTCGTAACCCACACGGCCGGGACGTGAAAGTTCAAATATCAATTTATCGTAGTATTTCATCTTCTTAAGCCTCC
>CAYNEZ010000150.1:0-7982 GCA_964396365.1 uncultured Sangeribacter sp.
TCGATCCAACCCTGGGACCCTAGCGACCCCCATTTTTTATGAGTCGGGGCCTAAGCCCCCTCCTCATAAAATTTCATAGCCTCTGGAGCGACTTCAGATTCAACTAATGTATGGGTTCAAGTGTTTTATTGGTGAAATATCTTAATTAAAAATTTGTATTATGAACTACACAGAAGAAATTAATTCGGCACAGTATGTATTGGTAGAATTTTATGCCACTTGGTGCCCTCATTGTCAGAAAATGATGCCTATCGTGGCAGATATCAAGACCCTTCTCGCCGACAACTTGAAGGTGCTTCAGTATGATGTCGACAAAAACGAGGATCTTGCAAATCAGGAAAACGTTCAGTCTCTTCCTACTTTCCTTCTCTATGCGAATGGAAAAGAAGTGATGCGCGAGACAGGAGAAATGCCTGCAGAGGTATTGCTCCAGAAGATTCAGTCTGCAATACAATAAATAATCTTTCGCTTTTCGAAAGATTGAGGTTATAGGGTTATAAGGATATGCTCTTATAGCCCTTAACTTGAATAGAGTTTGCGATAATTAAATCAGTTTACTATGCAAAAGAGTTCGAGACTAAATACTCATTTCAAATCGCCGGATGCATCGTTGCTGAGCGATTGGCTGACTCTTCTTGGTGTCGGTCATACGCATGACTATACCCTTGGCAAGGAGAAGGCAATGCCTTTCAAGACATGGTTTGGTCTTTCGAGGGCTCTTGAGGATTATGGCGTGGAGTCGGAGGCCTATTACCTTGCTGATAAAAATGGAATCAGGGATCTTCCACTACCATTTATCGCTCATACGGCAGGAGCTGGAGGTGGCAATATCATTGTCACAGCTATTGATGGAGATAAAGTGGAATATATCAGTCTCGGACAGCCGGAACAGACTTCGCTGTCCCGGTTGATTAACGCTTGGGATGGAAATGTCTTTCTTTCTAGAGCAAAAGATGGAGCTGCCGAACCTGACTTGGGTTTGCATCGCAGACTTGATTTCTTTAAGAAGTCAAAGAAATGGGTCCTACTCGCATGTATGGTGGCGTTGCTTGTATATGCATTCGTTACCAATGGCCTGTATAAACATTTATCCGTCTATTTCATAGCGGCAATTGATATAGCAGGATTATACGTCACTTATTTGCTTGTACAAAAATCACTGAAAATTCATAACCCAAAAGCTGACCGGTTTTGCGGAGTGCTGCAAGCAGGGGGATGTGACGATATACTTGCCACTTCTGCATCGAAATTTTTCGGTCTTTTTGGATGGAGTGAAGTCGGTTTTGCTTATTTCTCGGTGAGTCTTCTTGCTCTGTTGATGTTTCCTGACTCAATTCCATCGCTTGCTCTGTGCAACATGTGTTGCTTGCCGTTTACTGCATGGAGTATATGGTATCAGCGATTCAGGGCAAAAAGATGGTGTACTCTTTGCGTGACAGTTCAATGCTCACTTTGGCTTCTTTTCTTCTCTTACTTGGCAGGAGGATGGGTTGAGAAATGCCTTCCAATAAGTATTGATTTCTTCGTATTAGGAGTGGCATACGTAGGAGTGATGTTGCTTATCAATGCCTTGATGCCATTGATAGAAAAGAAAGATGATAACCAAAACACAGCAGACAGAATATGAATCAGACTGATTTCAAAATCCCTGAAGGAGCAAAAAAACTGACCCCTCTCGATATGAACAAGCTCGCCATCCTAAAGGCCCACACCGTGATCACCTTCTCCGATCCTTCGTCTCCAGATAGCGTAAACTGAAGTTCTCAAGCACTAATAAGAGATTAGAATGCGTCAGAGGGCTCTTAATTAGATGTATAATTAAAATTTTGGAATTAATCAAGGCGTCATACTGTCATTTCAGTATGGCGCTTTGGTTTGTTGATGCTGCTCCTACTTCGTTGCCTGCTTGTACCTTCTTTCCGTAACCGAAAGTGTAGGTGACATCTATCTGAAAACGTTGGTGCATAGAGGTGCCATAATTCTCATTTTCAAATTTATAGTATTCACTAGAAAGCTGTTGTTCTGATGTAGTCCAACTTCTTCGTAGAAAGTTGCCGGCAGTTGCAGATGCCTTCCAGTTCCCTTTTCCCCATCCAAGTTGAAGACGGTATTGAGAAGGTGAATGCGTCTTTATTCCGGAATTTGTTTCCGGATATGTGTTTGGGGTATTATACCATCCAAATAGATAGAATTCTCCAAAATACCAAGTGAGTTGTGCCGAGCAAGTCAGGATATTTTTTCTCATCGCATATGTCCCGGTGGTAGATTGCAGATATAACATGGGACTTACCTTGGCAATCAGTCGGTTACCGAGAAACTTTCCAGTGCCAGTGACGCCTATTCTCACTCTGCGGAAATCTCCATTGTTCATATAGCGGCGCAGCATTGTTCCTTCAGGCCCATCAGGACGATAATCTGAGACAAGACGGTTTGTTGAAGTAAAATAGTCGCTTGTAGCATTCAGTTGCCAGATGTTATTTGGAAGCCAAGTGTAAGTCAATGAGACCCAATTGTCCCAATAACTCTTAAGATCAGGATTGCCTGTATACCACATCAACCTATCCTGTTGAAGCATATTAGGACTTTTCTGATATATACCGGGAATATTTTTCCCAAATCCATAGAAAAGTTCGAATTGATTCTTTTGATTGGGAGCATAAGTAGCAAAAACATTCCCTTTGGGGGCAATATCTGTACTGACTGGATAACCCTCTAATCCGGTCCTTGCATAACTACACCCAACTTGCGTGCCGGCTTGCCATTTTTCACGATGATATACATATCTTACTCCGGTCAGAGGTCCCCATAAGTAATAGTTCTGATCAGATGGAGAATCTCCTGAATACTTGACATGATTGCCTATATATTCCCAAAACATATAAGCTACCAGACTATTATGCCCGTTGATGGTCCATACAAACTGCGGAGAAAGCATTGCATAATGAGAATCCTCCTTTGCGTTGTTGATGATATTTGCATCCTCCTCTGAATACGAGTAATTCGAGTTGTTATGTCCAAATATATAATTGGCCAATATATTGAAAGATGTTTTTGAATTGATTGTATGGGTAAGCAGGAAGTTATAATCCACAGTGCGTTTTATGTCGGATTGTGCAGTATGGGATAGGGTAGGGGGAAATATATTGTCAGAATAGTCCAGTGAACTTTCAAGTTCATTTGTAGGGGTATCCTTAATGCCAAATGCGACACTGTTGCTGATTCTTGTTTTCCCTGCAGAGTATATGGCTCGGAAGGAAATGCCGTTGTCTTTGTTGATCAAACGCAAAGAGATTGGATGTGAACTTCTCTTAATGTCGATTGCCCCATCCTCGTAAAGATTTGTGAAATTAAATTGCTCGGTGGATTTCTGTCCATTATGTCTTGATGAGTTATGCTCCGTATTGGCATATAAGTCAAATGTCATCCTCTTATAAGTGAATTTACTATAGAGGGCACCCATAGTCTCATTGACTGAGAATGACTGCTGGGCATTAAGTTTGGTATACCCTCCCCACTCATATTTTTGCATGATGAAGTTGATGACATACTGCTTCCCTTGAAACCGTGGGTCTTGAGGATAGAGCAGATACTCCACTTTTTTCACATCAGCCGTCTGCATTCCCTCCAGATCCTGTGATGTGGCTGGAATGAAATCAATGAATATGGCAATGTCATTGCCGGTTACTGTCTTTATAGTGCGGTCGGCTGGATTGACGTCAATTTGCGGAATCGCCATATGACTTAGAAGAGACACTGCATCTGCAGCAGAATTCTTCTGCCGTTTCGATGGGATGTAGGTTGACCCATCTGCCGATGTATATTGATTGGTGGCTTCCACCACTATTTCCTGCAGTTCCTTAGTCTCTGGAATGGTGTCATTTTGTGCGCCTGCTGTCAGTATGACGCACATTGAAGTAATGATAAATAAAAGTTTCTTCATAAATTTTCGGTTTTAAATTATGCCGCAAAATTATGGAAGAAACTTGGTATGAAAGTGGTCAGAACCGTGACATTTTCCGAATGTCACATATTTGTCACATTGGTTTACAGAAAAATAGGTCAAACAATCCGCTTGGAATCTTTTTCTTCAATCGGCTCTTGCGTTGGCGCAAAGCATCGTCGCTCGATTTTAGAAGTACGGAAATCACATCTTTGTTGAGTCCTACATACGTCATTATGCACAGCATCATATCTTCTGATGACAGTGCCGGATATGCATCCTTTAGATTATTGCATACATCTGAGAATTGTGCGATCAGCCCATCATAAAGTTCCTTTTGCATTTCTTTGGATATATCTTCTGTGTTGCGCTCAAGATTGGCTTGCGCTATCAGACGATGAGCTGGAAGAGTTGCAAAAAGTTCTTTGCTGAGTTGGAGTTTTGATATGATGGCATCCTCTTTTTTATCTTCATTCTCAGATGGTATGGCATTGTCTTTAAGTTGGGAGAGTTCAATATTTAGCCTGGATATTTGCTCCATAAGTGACACCTGACGGGCTTTGATCCTCCTGCTGCGGTTTATCAGCAATGCTATTACAATCAGGAGGATAACAAATGCACTTCCTGCATATATGATTGCATTGCGTTCTCTTTCTTCTTTTGCGATCTTCTGATTATATTCACGCTCTATCCGGCTGATTTCTTCAGAAGATCTTATTGATTGGACTGAGTCGGTGCAGATTGCGAGCGAATCTCTGTAAGAAAGAGCTGACTTGTAGTCGCCCAACTCTTTGTAAGCTTTGTAAAGAAGTTGGTATCGTTCAGTTTTGCCATCTAAAGATAGAGAATCCGAATGTTCCTCTTGAAGAAGACGTATGCCGTTTTGTAAGTCATCCTCGGCAAGATAAAGGATTGCCCTCTCGCGCATAGATTCTACATGCAGTATATTGTTAAGTTGCGCAATAGAAAAGACACTGTCTAAAATACTTCTTGCCATTTCTATATTGTTTTCCATAGTATAAGTTTTGACAAGAGCCAATCTTGATCGCACAGCTAAAAAACTGTATTGCTCCCTGTCTCTATCGCTAAGGTCCCTGCATTCTGATAAAAGTGCTTTTACCGAGTCAATGTCGTTGACGGTCAGAACCCGATTCCATAACAAATTTGGATAGGACGATATGCTGTCGTGTGCACGAGCTACATCGATTGCTTTCTGAGCATACCTTCCTGCATCTTCTAATTTATGCCGGTCATAATATAAGATCCCTAATTCTGAATATATCTTCAATTGAAGAGCAAGCCGGGTTTGCCCATTGATTCTGGAACTGGCATTGAGCAACACTTTCATCGCTTCTGCTTCCTTACCGCTTTCCTTTAATTCCTCAGCCTTTGATATCTCATTCTTAAGAAAAGCATTATTGTCTGAGCCGCATCTGATAAAGGATACAGCGAGAATTGCAGCAGTTATTAATATTATCAGTTTAACTTTCATTCCACGATTGTCTCTGAGACGTTGATGAAGAAGTCACTGCTCCCAAAGCGGTCTCCTCTTTTGTTGAACCATACTGGATTCTCTCCGGCCACTTCTATTTCAAGCAGATAGTCGCCTTCTGGATACGTCTTGCTGACGAACCGAGGGCTGAGATCATTGACTTTACTGTAGAAGTCAACGAGTGAGTTATGTAGCAATCCGCCATCCTTATCCTTTATTCGTACCCATGCATAACCGGATTTGTTGTCTGACTTTCCGCATACAATGATTCTTTTCCCTTTGAATGATACGGTCAGTTTGTCTCCGGGTGTGTTGGACGACCAAGAATGAGGGGTAGCTACTCCTTTTTGCGTGGTTTTGGAGATGGAATCAATATCCCAATCTTGCCAGTATGCAGGAATGGAGAGTTTAGCTCCTTCTGCTTGCATAGGAAGCCAAACGTATGTTGCGGCAGAGGCCTGATGAGGAAACGACCAGCGGTCGCCCATATACATTGGTACCACGTCTCCGTTTCTTTTCAAAGGGAATACATAAGTGCATTGTGAATTATACGTCAATGTGCCTTCCGGGCAGAAGAGCCCCTGCTTTTCCCAAGGTCCTTCAATGGATGTAGCTGTGTAATAATAATTGTCATTGCGTTCCCAACTTGTGGTATGAGAAGTAAGGAGATAGTAGATTCCATCTTTCTTGAACATAGCAGGCGATTCTCCCATCCCTTTGATATCAGCAACTTTTGTCTCAATCGATCTGTAATCTTTGCTGAGCCTATAGATAGGACCATGATGGATGAGCAGGTATCCGGTTCCATCCTCGTCTTGGAAAGTTCCCATGTCCCATCGTTTGATGGGTTCACCTTCATATTCTATTGTACCGAGAAGCTTATAATCACCATCAATTCTGTCGCATACTGCAATCCCTATATTCGGATCCTTGTATCCCATGTCGTCGGCATGCATAAGCATTACGTATTCCCCTGTGGAGGGGCAGCGCATCACCTTCACTCGTTCACCTACACGCTCCGGACCTAATATACCATCAGGCTGTACAGGAAGCACCACACGTTCAAATTTCCAGTTGACAAGGTCGGGGGAAGAGTAGCAACCGAATCCCGGGAATGCATTTGATTCATCCGATTTATACTCCCCAAACAACCAATATTGTCCTCCATCCTCCACGATACACGCACCGTGGGCATTCACGATATTGCCATCAGTATCAAACCATGGCACTCCGTTGCAGACGATATTTTCAGCCACACAATGAGTCAGGTATGCGATGTATAAGAAGGTTATGAGTATTAGGCGAATCATATTTATAAAGTGTTGATTTTGCAAAGTTAATATAAAAAATGTAAAAATGGTAAGGATTTCTGTGATTTTGGTGGTTGCAATCTGATTTTTTATTGTAAATTTGCAGATGTAATTCAACTTTCTAAAACGAAAGGGGAGGATTATGGGGAAATTCTGAATAACAAACCTATGAAATTATGAATAAGTTATTTGCTTTTATTACTTGTGGGGTACTAACATTGTCATGTACTGCCCAGAATTCTTCTGAGAAGGTTCAGGACCCTACTGCTTCTGGTGAGCCATCTGTTGTATATATGACCAAAGAGATTTCTCCTGAGGCTATTGTGAAACTTTACAAGGCCCTCGGACGCGAAGCCACAGGCAAAGTTGCCATTAAGATATCAACAGGCGAACCGGGAGGTCATAACTATCTGCAACCTGCTCTCATCAAGGATTTTGTCGATCTCACTAAAGGGACTATTGTTGAGTGCAACACTGCCTATAACGGCAGACGCTTCTCCACTGAAGATCACCGCAAGGCTGCTGAGGAACATGGTTTTACTGCCATTGCGCCGGTCGATATCATGGATGCCGATGGCGAGGTAAAAATTCCGATTGAGAATGGAAAGCATCTGAAATATGATATCGTAGGTTCTCACTATCCAGACTATGATTTCACTGTGATTCTTTCTCATTTCAAAGGTCATGCTATGGGTGGCTTTGGTGGCGCTGTGAAGAATATGTCGATAGGCGTGGCTTCTGGCAACGGCAAGATGTATATACATAGCGCAGGTGCGACTGAGACACGAGAAAATGGCTGGAAAGCTGCGAAGCAGGATGATTTTCTTGAGTCAATGGCTGAGGCTGCCAAGGCTGTCGCAGACCATGCGGGCGACAATATCATTTATATCAGTGTGGCCAATAATCTTTCAGTAGACTGTGATTGTGATTCTCATCCTGCCGACCCTCAGATGCACGATATAGGTATCCTCGCATCCCTTGATCCTATCGCTCTTGACAAGGCTTGCACGGATCTTGTTCGTTCATCCGACGATCATGGAAAAGTGCATCTGATTGAGCGTATTGACTCACGTCATGGCATGCATACCTTGGATTACGGTGAAGAAATAGGCCTGGGTTCTCAGAACTATAAGATTGTAAATCTAGATTGAGATGAAGAAATATATTATGCTGCTGGTTTTGGCAGCGACAACATTAAATATTATGGCACAACAGAAAATAGTACAAACAGCCGGACGTG
>CAYNEZ010000151.1:0-7949 GCA_964396365.1 uncultured Sangeribacter sp.
CTTTTCTCCAAGTCTCGTCAGTCATGATGCCCGCATCATTCCTTCCTCAACTTGATAAAATCACTCGCCCAAATCCGCCCCAGGGGCTCTCAAATTTATGAGATGGGCTCTAAAGCTTCATGAGACATGTTCTTTGCAAGGATATTTTATTCTAAGAAATACTGTTCGAGAGGTTCGGGTATTTCTCCGAGTTCATCATCCCATCGGATAATTCCATCGACTTCAATTCTTTTTGGACGAATGGCATCGAGCCAACGGAAATTAGGAAGGTATTTTTGAGCTTTTTTCACGAGGAAAATAGGAGTGGTGTTCCCGGTCACTTCCGGCCACATCTTTATCTTCTCAATTTGCCGGTCATGCAGATCAACTGTCATATAGCTACTTTCGGCATCCACAAGTTTATTGAACGACGAGTCGTTTTCCATAGGGAGCATGATGACCTGCACATTACCGTCAACATATAGACGCTTGAGATAATCATCTTCAAACCAAGCTTCCATTTTCTTGCCAGCAAGCTGGTTGTAGAAGTCTTCATCTACATACTCAGCCATGAATCCTGATTTAGGAAGAAGAGCATGATCTACAGTGGAATCATTGAAATGAAGAATGATTTCTTCACCATTGACTTGCCGCTCTCCATTCCATACCACAGGTTTCCTCTTCATAAACATCAGGGAGTCATTTTCATATATTTCCAGCGTGTCAGCTACCCCCTGAATATCTTGGTTGAAGAAACGAGCACGAGGATATGCCTTTGCGACATGATAGTCGCGTATTTCCTTAATGATCATTTCTTCAGATGGAGGATCTGTCGATTCTTCTACAAAGTTGATATTCCTTTCATTGATTCGAGGGAGGGAATCGGAAGGTGAGGAAAGAGTATCAGTCAATGAAAATATACTTTCGTCAGCTATTTCGATACTATCAGGAGAAATAGATGTCTGAAGACTATCAGTAGAAACAGGGACTTGAAGGGTGTCGGAAGAAACGGATATGCTGTCGACAGGTGATGGATAGTCTGTCTTTGGCTGATGGGCTTCCTTAATAATCTCGAGCATAACAGATAGAAGTCCCTTCATTTCAGATTTGGAAATCGGCTCCAGCAATTCTTCATCGTCATATACCCATTCAAGATATTCAAAATTATCTGCATCGAATGGTTGTGCCGTAAATTTCTCGGGATAGAACTTAGGTTCTCGTATGGTATCCTGCTTGATATAAGTAAAAATACTATCAGCGCGCAGGAACAGCGTATCCGGACGAGAATATTCCTTGAGAATAGGGTATCCGGTAGCAAATGCCTCCTTTGTAGAGTCATTGTACATACCGAAAGCACTGATAAGGATCAGTTTGTTGGCAGTGTCGGTAATTATAGTAGGTTGTGAAAGCTTTTTTATATCGCGATACTGGTAAGCTCGACTAATTCGAGTTGCATTGTCATATACAATTGAATCCCCTTCAAGTGTAGTGGCACGACCTAATGAATCCTTGTGGATTATTGTGGAGCGATGTATCATTTCAAGATTACCAAGTTGGGTATTATACCAACCTTTGCTCGTATAGATAGTATCGTTTGGCCCGTAGATATCAGTGGGACTGTCGATTTGAGCCATATGAGTGGCTGTATTGTAGTAGAGAGTATCGCTAAGCAGGGAGAAGTTATCTTTATGGTTGATAAGCTCGACATCATAGAAAAACTCTGCATCTTTTGTACGGCTGTTATATTGGCCAAATATAGAAGTAAGAGTATTGACATCGTCTTTTAGAAGACCTCCGCAACCATAATATCCGGTTTCGAGATCAACGTCATAGTCGAGTGTATCAGTGAGAAGTTCACCGCTTGGATCCTTCAGCCTCACTTTTGGCTCGGACAATCCTTTAGTGAGCTTCGCGAGGCGAGCATCGCCGTTGTAGTATAGTTGATCAGCCCATACGAACAACGTATCGCCTTGCTCCATACGGATATGCCCGAAAGCATCGAGAGAATTGATTTCGGGATAGTAGTAGGCCGAATCGCAATACATCCACAGAGACCCTTGTCGAAATTTGACGTTTCCCGTGACAATTTGCTTTTCAGTAGTGTCGTTCCACGCCGGTTGCAATTTGTATAGGCTATCGGCATATTCAAGGAACACCTTGTCGCTCTGATATCTGTTTTGGGAGGGAATCACCGGTTTTATAGGTTTTGTAGGAGCCGGACGGGTGTAGGTTTCCTCTTTCTTCTGAGCAGCTTTTCTTTTTGCCTGCTGAGCGTATGCACAGAAAGTGATGTTGCCGAAAAAAATCAGCAACATCAAAGCCATTATCGATAGAAGTCCCTTTTGATATCGAGTCATTTAATCAAGCAATCAATTATTTAGCCGCTTTTTCCTTTTCCCAGCCATCATAATGGAACTCGCAGTTGTCCCATCCCTCTGAGATATGGACATAAGTATCCTTAATTTTCTTTTCTACCCAATCCTTGATGATTTGCTCCTTTGTATAGTTTTCATACATGCGTTTGAGCATAGTATAGTCTTCTGCAAGATTGGCTGTATGCCCCGGAATTCTTGATTGTAGCCTTACCATGACAGCTACTTCCTGATTCTTTTTAGGATCTGTCATAATGAAAGGCTCACTGATGTCGCCAGGTTGCATACTTTCAATGCGTTGAGCAATCTCCGGTGGAAGGTCTTGCATTTCAAAGTGGGTTGTGCCAAAACGTTCGCTATCCTGATTTGAGTTGATCATAAGCCCCTTGTTATTTCGCGAATCTTTGTCTTGGCTTATGAAGCGGACACTTTCATCGAATGAAAATTTTCCTGCTGCAATCTCCTTTCTGACAGAGTCAAGACGCATTGTGGCATCGCGGAGATCTTTTGAACTTACTTTAGGCTTAAGAAGGATATGGCGCACATTGACTTCATCTCCCTTTCGGTCGATAAATTGTATAATATGATATCCGAATTCAGTTTCTACAATTCGGCTGACTTTTTTGGGGTCGTTGAGGTTAAAAGCGACATTTGCGAACTCCGGAACGTATGTGGAGCGAGTGGCATATCCTAATTCGCCGCCTTTGGGTGCACTACCCGGATCTTCGCTATAAAAGATGGCGAGAGTTGAGAACTCAGACTCACCTTTGTTGATACGATCAGTAAAATCGCGAAGGCGAGCCTTGACATCTTCAATCTCCTGCTTAGGTATGATAGGATTGAGCTGCATTATTTGCACCTCAACTTGCATCGGGACGTATGGAAGGCTGTCGGCAGGGAGCTTGGCGAAGTATTTTTTTACGTCATTTGGAGTAGCCTTGACATTCTTTGTCAGATTGTCTTGTACAGTCTCCTTGATGTAGTTTGTCTTCATCTTCTCGAGCACCTCATCGCGAATGGAATTCCATGGTTTACGGAAGTATTCTTCCACTTTCTCACGGCTTCCTAATCCTTTCACATAAAAATTCATCTGCATCTCGACTCTTGGAGACAGACTGCTCAAAGGAGCCTCGATAGTGTCAAGTTTGCCTTGATGTAGATACAGCTTTTCAACGGCTATTTGCTCAGGAATTACGCAGTAAGGGTCACCACCGGGGCTAATACCCATACTTCTCATCTGTGCGTATTCATCCTCGATCTCAGATTTATATATAGCATTGTCGCCAACGATCCAAGCCACTTCGTCGATCACATTCTTTTTTGGTCCGGAATTGGAATCAGCGAAAGAAGTGATTCCAAACGAGAGCGCGGCGAAAGCCGCGAGGCCTATAGTCAAAATTTTCTTTTTCATTTGCTCTGTATGATGTAGTTGCCTTCTTTCAAAATTTCTTTTTCTATTGCAGAAGATCGGAGTGCCTTGATTAGTCCTGCCTCATAGTCTGCAAGATGGAGAGCCTTCATTCTGTCTTCG
The DNA here is from genome assembly GCA_964396365.1 of uncultured Sangeribacter sp. Classification (GTDB taxonomy): domain Bacteria; phylum Bacteroidota; class Bacteroidia; order Bacteroidales; family Muribaculaceae; genus Lepagella. The sequence goes on from CAYNEZ010000151.1 coordinate 3,883, forward strand.
ATAATAGGAGCAGCGTAAGCTTCCGGCATTATTGTGCCGCTTTTCCTAAAGTCGGTCAGATGCAAGATGTAGACAGTGCCATTGAGTTCAGTCTCAAAATCTACTGTCTTTTCGACAAAAGTGTCACCATCCCCCAGCTTTTGAGGTATTTCGCCAGCAATGACATCGAAATCGACCCATTGATCGGCGAAATAACGGAAAGCCGTCGCCTCTCTTCTGCCTGTATTTTCAAGAGCGTCATAAGAATCCGGGTCAGCATTTCTCATCCATTGCCGGATATCGTCGAGATATCGGGATGATGCGGGCACCCTTATGTAAAGACCCTTTACAATTGGTCGTTCGAGTCTCAATTCGGGAGCATGAGCTTTATAATAAGCCTTGACACCGTCTAAATCTACAGGTTGCACGCCATTACGACGCATCTTTCTACGATAGGAATCCGCGATTAAGCTTCTTCTGTAGTTGGCAGTCAGGGTATTTATTCGATCCATATCGTCGATCTGACTTGCTGCAAGATCTTCAATCAGGAATCCCTCAATCCATTGGTCGGCAATCTTCCGAATGAGAGCTGAACTATCGGCCGAACTTATCCCTGAGGGGAGTTGCCTGACAATATCAGACAGGAGAAGCACCGAGTCTCGATATTGGGCCACGATGTCGCTGTCGGTCACGGCAGTTACAGTTTTGTCACGTCCGCACCCCACAGCAATTCCGATACTGCTCAGAAGTATTAGCGAAATCTTTCTCATCTAAAGAGCAAAGTTACAAAAAAATTCCCATCCGTGCAACAAAAAATCAAGTAAAGCGAAAACCTCGGTTTTCGCCGAGGTTTTCATAGTTGATTATAAGTATAGTCAATGACTTCACTTCACTTTTTTAAGAACCTTTTCGTTGACTTTTACAGGGTAGCGAGATTTTAACCGTTCTACCCAGTCGCGTTCAAGTTGGTTCTGATAGTCGCTGGTCACGAGGCTTTTGACGTCTGACATTGTCTCCGGAGCATTAAGCATCTTTGGATCAAAAACAAAGTAAACAGTATACTTCTTATTGTTGGGTTTTACGGGATTTCCACCGAATATCACGTTGTCGACCATGGGATTCTGGCCTTCTTCCATCAAAATACGATCTATTGAAGCTTTTCCTACGAATTGCTTACGAATAGCTTTGATAGCGTTGTCGTCGGAAGCTTCTTTTAGAGAAGAGCGAACGAGGTCGGCCACGGAATCATTGGCAGCTTGGACAAGAATACCCTTGACATGAGGTTTTGTCCATTTATAGTCTTCGCGGTGGGCGTTGAAATAATCGGTAAGTCCATCGTTGTCTTTGGCTGCCTTGTCCCAAACTTCAATAAGACTTGCTTCGTAGAGCAGGGATCCTTCGCGGTATTCATTCAGGAGGTTGCGATAATCGGGCTCATTAGAGTAAAGCCATTCATATTCTACCTCTTTGAGGGCCTCATCGTTGAGATCTTGTTTCTGGAGTATCTTTTTGTGTTTCTTCCGAAGATTATTGATGAGATTTTTCTCTACGAGATTATAGCGTTCGTCTTGAGGATTTGCGATTCGTTTTAGCACTTGAGGTTTCATTTCAGCCAAGCTTGCGGGCTCTTTTGCATCCATTTTACGGATGATGTGCCATCCATATTGGCTTTTCACCGGACGAGATATTTCGTTCACTTTCAGGGCAAAGGAAGCTGAGTCGAAAGGTTCTACCATCATTCCAGCTCCAAACCAGTTGAGCTTGCCACCTTGACGACCAGAACCTTTATCGTCGCTAAGTTCACGTGCAAGGTCTTCGAATCTTTCTGGATTAGCCACCACCACATTATAAATACTGTCGATGCTTGCCCTTGCGGATGCTTGTTGTTCAGCTGTTGCAGTAGGGGGCACCATCTTCATGATGTGCTCCACCAAGACAGTGCCACGAGCAGGGCGGTGCTTGCCGCCTTTAAGAATATGGAAACCTTGAGGAGACTCCACGATTTCTGAGATTTGACCTGGAGCGAGAGTGTAGGCAGCTTTCTCGAAAGCGTAGGGGAAACGGCCCGCGACAATGTATCCCATTCGACCGCCAGCATTGCTGCTTGCTCGATCGACAGAATATTTTGCTGCAAGTTCGCCAAAGTCTTCTCCATTGAGAAGGACCGAGCGAATAGAATCGGCTTGAGCTTTTACTTTAATATTATCATTCTCATTGGCGCTCTTTGCGAGCATAATATGGAAAGCCTCCACCTCTTCACGGCTAAGGTCGTAAGCCTCCTTCACGAGAGAGTTGAGAAACAGGGAGTCTGTCATGTAAGGAGCAGCCAGATCAATCTTATATTGATCCATCTCCTTGCGGAATGCTGACACAGTGTCGAGTTTCTGGGAGAGTGCGTCTGCCACTTTAAGCTTATAGATCTTAAACATTTCAGCATATTCATCAAGGCTCTGAGGGTCGACTTGCTGTTGCTGGTTCTTGTGGTAGAGGTATTCAAATTCAGAGCGTGGGACATCCACACCATTGACCGTCATGATCACTTCATCTTTAGCCGTGGCGCATAAGACAGCGCCGGCTATAATGGATAATGCAGCTATGTGCTTTCTTTTCATTGTCGTAGTCGATATGATAAAATCGATATGGTAAAAATCAAAAAAGGAGTGACACTATATGTTTCACTCCTTTTTTAACGTATTATTTACCCGAAAATTGTATAATACTTCGCCGTTTTCGCCGTTTTTGCTATTTTCGGCGGTTTTCATCGACTAATCGGCTTGGTTTAGACCGGGGTTTTGAGCGAGTTTGTCGAGGACGTATTGTGCTGTCACTTCGAATTTCTTAGTCTTGGAAGAGGGAACTTCATACATGGCATCCACCATTACGGTTTCAACAATGCTGCGCAGGCCACGGGCTCCAAGTTTGTATTCGATAGCTTTGTCAACGATCGTGTCAAGAGCCTCGTCGGTGAATTCAAGTTCAACGCCATCCATCTCAAAGAGTTTCTTATACTGGCGGATGATTGCATTCTTGGGCTCAACAAGAATCCTTCGCAGGGCTTCCCTGTCGAGAGGATCAAGGGCGGTAAGCACCGGGAGGCGACCAATGATTTCCGGGATAAGACCAAAGGACTTGAGGTCTTGTGGCATGACGTAGCGCATGAGATTTTCACGCTTTTTCTTTGCATCGCTACTGTTTTGCCCATATCCTACGGTGTGAGTGTTGAGGCGAGCTGCAATCTTGCGTTCGATGCCGTCAAAAGCTCCTCCGCATACGAAAAGAATGTTTTTTGTATCAACAGGAATCATCTTTTGCTCCGGGTGTTTTCGGCCACCGTTAGGGGGCACGAGCACAGTAGAGCCTTCGAGAAGTTTGAGCAAACCTTGCTGCACGCCTTCACCGCTTACATCGCGAGTGATGGATGGATTATCGCTCTTCCGGGCGATCTTGTCAATCTCATCGATGAATACTATGCCTCGTTCTGCTTTTTTCACATCGTAGTCACAAGCCTGCAGAAGGCGGGTGAGAAGCGACTCAATGTCTTCTCCTACATATCCGGCTTCAGTGAGAACGGTTGCATCGACAATAGTGAAAGGCACGTCAAGGAGTTTTGCGATAGTCTTAGCGAGAAGGGTTTTGCCTGTACCCGTAGGTCCGACAAGAATCACGTTAGACTTCTCGATGTCTACGTCTTCTGCATCCTGCTTTCCTTCATCAAGGCGCTGGATGCGTTTGTAGTGGTTGTAGACAGCAACAGCCATATACTTCTTAGCTTCATCTTGGCCGATGATATACTGATCGAGAAACTCCTTGATTTCCTTAGGTTTCGGGATAGAGTTGCGGCTTTTTTTCTTTGGCTTGTCAGCAGAGCGCTGAGCAAGTTCGGCTTGTGCTGTAGTCTCTATGTATGATACGCAATCTGAGCATAGAGCCAGCCCCGGCATAATCTCCACAACCGGATTGGCATCCGAGTCGAAGACTCCGCACATAGCGCACTGCAGTCCAGATCCCTGTGTCTTCTTTGCCATGGCTACGGATTATTTCTTCTTTTCGTTGATGAGAATGCGGTCGATCATGCCATATTCCTTAGC
>CAYNEZ010000152.1:0-7927 GCA_964396365.1 uncultured Sangeribacter sp.
CCTCCCTTCCATGTCAGTGGAGGAGATTGTTTCGGATTTTGTCGGTGTCTATGTATGGGGAGAGGATTTCGGTGTGGACTTGGAGGAGGGTGAGGAGGTCGTGGCGTTCCGATGGGGAGGTGACGGAGGCTTTTGGGCTCTCGAAGGGGGTGAGGTAGCCGAGGGCTTTGTCGAGGAGGCGGAGGGTGCGACCGCTGGGGTGCCGAAGGCTGCGGCTGAGATCATCACAAAGCTTTGTGATGATGCTCTGGCATGAGTATGGAGGATCGGCGCTGCGCGCAGTATCGGTGGCGTTGCTGCAGTATGTTGGGGTTGTTATCATTAGTGTTTTGGCTGAAGCCAAAAGGCATTAAACAAATAAGGGAGGCTTGGGAACCGGGGGGCGCGCACGGAGTGCGCTTTGTTACTAAATTTCGACGGTTGGGATTTTGCTTTGACTAAGTATCAGGGATTTGGGAAGGAGGTAGTGGTGAACGGCCGGAAGTGGCTTGGGTACAGGCTTTCTTCCCTCAGATTAGGTGTCTCTTTTCTGTGGATTTTTGAAGATACCTATGAGGGGCAGAGTCAAGAAGTTCTTGATTTTTAAGGCTTTGGAATTGCATTGTTTAGCAAATTTTAGGAATCTCTTTCCAAGAGATTTTGACCTTTTGTAAGTAATTAAGAGTCAAGAGTTAAGCACTATGAAAAAATGCGATTTGCTAAACAAATTTAGCAAATCGCCTATTTGACCAGTATGTCTGTAAAAATTTCAAAAAACTTTTTTGCCTAAAAATGAGGAAATTCCGAATTTTTGTTGTACCTTTGTATTCGGAATTAAGTATCTCTTGGAAAGAGATTTTGATTTTTGCTAAACAATAGCGGCTACGTCGATGTATCGGAGGGGTTGCCTCCGTATCGGTGTTTGGAGCTTTGACGGCAAGCTTGGCTTGCAGTATGTTTTTCACCCGAAGACAAACCTGCTTCGCGAGTTGGTTTTTTGATAATAAATAAAAAAAGGACACACTATAATAAATAATAAAGGACGCACTTGGGGGTGCGTCCTTTTTGGTAGGATTGGGGTTTAATATAGATGGGGTCTTATTTTATCGGCATTGTAGGGGAGGGAGGGGTCAGAAGGTGCAGGGGAGGGTCAGGAGTTGGTAGTAGAGGGTGCGCGCCATGCGGTGGTGGCCGTCGTTGTTTGGATGGAGGCGGTCGGTGTCTGCGTTGTGGAAGTAGGGGGCGTGCTCGTCATGGAGCGGGTAGAGTCCGCAGAGTGAGTTGAGGTCGATGACGGGTACAGACCAGACTTTCCCAGCTTCGATGACAGCGTCGACATAGGCGTCGAGATATTCGCCACAGCGGTTGGCGTAGTCTTCGGGTACTTGCCAGTTTTTTTCGTTTGCGTAGAAACCGCTGCGATGGATGGGTGTCAGCAATACTATTTGTTTTTGAGGATATGTACGCTTGAGTGAGTCAAGGGCTATGTTGATGCGGCCACGGTAGGTGTCGGGGTCCATCGCCGGGAGACGGCGCATACGGGCTTCGGGGCGTTTTTCGTAGCGATGTCCGTAGACTACCTCTTCCATCTTTTCTTCATACCATTTGCCGAGGGGGACTGCATTGTTGTAGTCGTTTGTGCCCATGAAAATGAGGATGGCGTCGAAGTCGTCGCCGTGTTCTTTCTTGAGTAGGTCGGTCTGGCGAGGGATGTCGTTCCATTCGCGGCCGCTGACGGCGTAGACGTATGGGGTGATGCCGAGCCATTGCTGTAGGAGAGACCAGTATTTGTTGTCGCTGGCTTTGTTGCGAGGGTCGGTGATGGAGTCGCCGAAATAAGCTACGGTCTTGCCTTCCCAGGGATGGACGATGCATTCGGCTTTTATATTAAGGAGAGAGATGAAGATGAGCAGGATGGTGAGGAATGTCTTTCTCATGATGGAAATTTTTATTGGGGTAATTAGTCTAATTGGGCTAGTAGGGCTAATTGGGATGGCAAATTTAAGGAAATTTTTTTATTCGTGCAAGTTTTTTGCGGTTGGATACGGGAAGGTATGAGAGTGGGATGGTTAGTTACGGATTGTGACGTTTTGTAGACATTCTTATATGGGCTTGTTTCAGAGGTTTTAGTAATTTTGCGATGTGGAAAAACCTATGACGATTATGACTCGATTTTTGAAAATATTAGGGTTGCCTGTCTTGGCAATGTCGGCATCTACGGTCTGTGCCACTGACTATCTGGTGTGCGATTTTGAGGATTGCGAGATAGGGCAGACTTTCAAGGTGTGGAATAATTTCGGTGACAGTTCGACTACGACTGCGGTGGTGGAGGCTGATCCGAAGAATGCCAAAAACAAGGTGCTCCATATTACCAACCGGAGCTGGAACGACCATGTGGAGTTCGAATTGCCGGCAGAGTTTGCCGGAATAAAATTCTCCGACCGAATAGAGACATTGCAGGTGAAAATATGCCGTCATCAGAATGATCCTTGCGGGGAGTGGAAGAATTTCCAGATATTCCTCGGGGAGGACAAGCTTTATGAGGAGAGTTGGCCAGGATATGGACCTGTGTCGACATGGAAGACCTGGAGCTATGCCCCGAAGGGTGTGTCGGCCGACAATACTTCCCCATATCTCCGCATCGGCTTCAATTCGGACAATTCTGACTATTATATCGATGATGTGCGCATCAAGGGACCGGACTATAATACTTATGAGGACGGTAAGCTGAATTTCAGTGATCCTTCAAGTACATCCTCATCCTATACACAATATAGCGAAGGGATTTTGATTCCTGCCGGAACGGAACTAAATGTGTATACATCGCGCTATACCTATTGGCTTTCCCCAATCAAGGGTTCGGGGACTCTCAACATTCATTCCGGTGGTGAGCGTTCGTATATAGGCAACAATTCAGGTGTGATGCCGGATTGGAGCGAATTCAACGGTGAGGTTCACGTATATCCATGGCCGGAAGTGAACGAGTCGGTGAAAGCCGGATTCTATGGAAAAATACTTTCACATGGAGGCGTGAAGTTTGATGCAGGGAATGTGAAGACTGCAATCAAGGAAGGTCGATATACAACGCTCCTTGCAGACAATAAGGTAGTGCTCCATGAAGGGGCGACTATGGCGGGAGAAGATGGCAACAATGCCCGTGCCCACCGCATAGGATCGCTCAGAATGGAGCCCGGAAGCCAACTTATGGGCTACTATAAGGGGAATAAGCAGAAGGGGGTCTATTATCTTGTGGGATCAGACGGGACAGACTCGGAATTGGCAGGAAAGATTGCTGCTGAGGGCACTTCTATGGTAGGACTGGTGAAAGAGGGTGCCGGAACATACTCCATAACCGGAAACAACAACCGCATCACCGGCATCGTGACAGTGGTAGGAGGACGGATGCTCATAAGCAATGATGCCAAAGCCGCACAGGAACAGAAACTTCCCGGAGCCATCGGTATCGGTGAGAATGCCGTGGGCGTGATGGTATATGCGGGGGGATGCCTGGGCGGATCGGGCAATATCTCCGGCATGGCCGATATATACGGTTATCTGGAGCCTGGAGACAGCAAAGGGTCGACACTGACAATAGCAGATTTCGTCAACGGCAATGCCTGCGACTTAAAGCTGCATCCTACATCACGCATTATATTCCATTTAGATGGGCAGGACAATGCCACACGTCTTGACGTAACGGGCAAGGTGATGCTCAATCCTCGCGACGAGGCATACGAGATGTCGGGAGCCATGCCGATACTTGAGATAAAGCTTGGCGAGAATGCGGACCTGAAGGTGGGAGACAGTTTCACCCTGATATCTGCCGCCGGCAAATCTACAGATGAAGTGGAGGGCTGGAATTTCCGCATACAATATCCCAAGGCATACACTTGGGAAGTGAGGGAAACGGCTACAGCAGATGGATATGAGGTGGTGGCGACTGTAGTCTCTACCGAATATACAGGCCAGGGAGATACGGTGGAGGAAGATGTCAAGGTGCTTGACGGTGACAACAACATTGACTACGTAGTAGACTGGACCGCGGACTACGATGATCCAACTCCTCTCCGCAACTATGCTGACAGAGCCAAGAAATCTATTGGGGTTGCCATCCCTTCATGGAATATAGATCTCAACAGCATGAGCGATCCGAAGACCGCCGCGATTGCAAAGGAATTCAATATCGGGGTGGCTGAGAATGCAATGAAAATAGATGCCACAGAACCAAGCAAAGGGAACTTTACACTCGACCATCCACGAAAGATGATTGATTTCGCTTCGCGAAACGGAATGGATATGAGAGGGCATACCCTGGTGTGGCATTCACAAGTGCCTTCTTGGATTTCTTCTGACGGGAAGAAGAACAACCATAATTGGACAAAAGAACAGCTCCTTGAGATCATGAGGAATCATATCAATGGAGTGGCCGGAGGCCTGAAAGGACAGCTTCGCGAATGGGACGTGGTGAACGAATGTCTTGACGACGACCAGAGCGTGGTGTGGAGTAATCCCAACGGCTATAAGATGCGTTCAACGGTATGGTATAATGTGATCGGAGAGGAATTCCTTGACCAGGCTTTCCGCATGGCGCATGAGGCGGATCCGGATGCAATGCTTTATCTCAACGACTATGGAGTGGAGTTTATGGGGGACCCGAAGGCTGAGGCATACTATAATCTTGTCAAGAAACTTGTGGAGAAAGGTACTCCAATCCACGGAGTGGGTCTGCAGTGCCATATCACCACGGGGCAACTCAATGTGAAGCGACTCAAAGACAATATCCGCAGATATAAGGATCTCGGTTTGAAATGCATAATCACGGAGCTTGACATAGCGCAGGCAGATCCGAGTGCCGCTGATGCGGCCAAGCGTCAGGCTGAAGACTATTGTGCCCTCGTGATGGGTGCCCTTTCAGAAGAAAATTGCCCTACCGTAATGATATGGGGTCTTTGCGATCCTGATTCATGGCGCGAGAACAATCCACTTCTCTTCGACGGCAGTGTTAAACCCAAGGAGGCCTACTACGCAGTGCATGCTGCGCTCAGGGTGCTTGCCAACCGCACGGATGTAGAGGAGATGGAGGCAGATGGCACGGCAAGAGAAGTGGTAGCAGAGGAATACTACAACCTGCAGGGATGCAAGGTAGGTGCTGACGCCACGGGGCTGCTGGTGAAGCTGATCAGATATGCGGATGGAAGTTGGAAGAGCGTAAAGATTCACCAAAAAAAGCATTGAGCAATACAAAAAAGATCAAGTTTTCGGAATATATGAAAGATAAACTATAGATGTCTAATCCTATACCATGTTTGACACGACGAGCCGCGCGACGAGCGCGGCTTATTTTTTTCAGTTTTATATAGGACTTTTGGAATGTTTTTGCGTCATTATTAAAAAATAGTTATTAATTTTGCAAATAATTTAAGCTTTCGTAAGCTCGTAAATATTTCACTCAAAGGGGCAAAAGATGCTTTTTTTTGCTTGCGAAAGTTGAAAAGTAAAAAAGGAAATATGAGAAATTCTACAGCTATTGCTTTGGGTATTGCTCTTTTTGCAACGTTACCCATGGAAGCCGAGATGTCGTCTCCGCTTCGTGTGCTTGATCATATCAAGGCAGTCAAAACTACCGGAGTATGCCAGAATGCTCCCGAGAAAAGCCGGCAGGCTTCGGAAGCCCGAAGGCAAATATCTGAGGCGGCTTCCAAGCTGAAGCCGAGTATCACCAAGACCTACGGTTGGTCGGGAAAGAAATGGGTGCTCGATGAGAATATAACTTATACATATGATGCATCAGGAAATCCTCTTACTGAAAGTTCGACTGATTCGGAAGGGTTTATTGTCAATACAGTATACGAATATGACAGCAACGGAAAAGTGACCTATAAGGAGTCGAAGGTGTCGTCAGATGGTGTGAATTTTGAAAACTACAAGAAGACAGAGTTCAAGTATGATCCTATATTGACCAATGTCATAACCAAGCGCACGGAATGGCTTTGGATGGGTGATGACTGGCAACTGATAGGCAATAACTACGAGAGAAGATTTACCCGCAATGATGAAGGCAATGTGACAAGCGTGGTGATTGCAGTGCTCTTCAATGGAGAGTATGACCCGACGCAGCGTGTGGATATTGCCTATGGCGAAGATGGCAAGGCCTCATCTATCTCTGAACAGATTCTTGGCTATGATGGGAGAGACTATTACTGGGAGCAGGGTATTCTGATTACAGACATAAAATGGGAAAATACTGATGGTCAGATTTATGACCCGGAAGACCTGTTTCTTGGCAACAACCGCATCAAGACTGCTCATTATGAGGATACAGATGACATGAGCTTCGACGTCAGTGCTGAGTATGCTGCCGACAGCAACGCATATAAGGTGGATATGGTTGGGGTGATGAGTGATGATGAGATGGGTGATTTTGAAATAAAAGGGATGGCAGAATTCACTCCGTTGGAAAATGACGGATATATTCTGGAGGGTTCCAGTTATTTTATGGGGTTTCCTATGAATAGAAGCAAGGAAGAAGTGCGCTATGACGACTGGGGACATCTAACACTTCAATATTATGAAGAGACGGAGGATGATGACTTATATTACGAAAAGACGATAGGAGAGGTGGAGTTTGATGCGGAGTGGCGTCCGTCTTCCTATACTGTCAGTGAGGAATATATTGGAGTTTCCGGAGAACCGGTATTGGAGAAGGCTTTCCGTGCAGAATATTTTGATTATTTGGATGTGACAGCAGGTGCCGGGCATATGGAAGTTGACAGTGAGGCTCCTGTGAGATATTATAATCTGCAGGGAATACAGGTGACAAATCCTGAAAAGGGGACAATCGTCATAAAGCAGCAGGGAGATAAGCGGTTGAAGATAAAATGTTAAATATTAAATACTAAATATTAAATACTAAATATTAAATATAAGGAGCTTTATCATGAAGCGCCTCTCTGAGGCTGCTGAGTATATATAAGTAAGCCCAGGCTTAAGCCCGGGCTTATTTCATAAACATCAGGTCGGAGACCTGATCACGTCATACGGAATATCCTTTTAGTCTTTTAGACGAGGTGGGAGATGAGGGATTCGCGGTCGCCGGGGAGGAGATCGATGACCGGGATCTCAATCATAGTGTAGGCTCCCGGGGCAAGACGCATTGCGGCACGTGCTACGCCTACGAGGAGCTGGGCGGTGAGGGCAGGATTGTTGATGGACATGTTGAACTCGAAACGCTGGTTCTGGGTCTTTCCGGACACACCTTTGCGGACCATATGGACGCCGTGGCCCATATCCTTGACAGCGTCAACGCTTTCCACAGCCATCACGTGAGTCTCGTCAGATGCGAAATATGGATCTTCCTTGACTGCCTTAGCCACGTCTTCAAGCTTAGCCCCATCTTCAAGTTCCACATATACCATACGGCGGTGCATGCCGTCGCCCTTAGGCATTGTCATTGAGAGGGCATTCTTGACACCGGGCTTTGACTTTACACATACCGTGTGACCCATGCTCATGCCTGGGCCGAAATTAGTGTGTGTAAGACCTTTGGGAGCTGCGGCTTCCATAAGAGTACGCACGATGGAGTCGCTTCCGGGATCCCATCCTGCAGAGATTACAGAGACCTTACCGGCTTTCTTTGCGGCTGCGTCGAGTGAGCGACGGAGGTCGAGGATCGATGTGTGGATGTCGAAGCTGTCGACGGTATTGATGCCCATTGCGAGATACTGGAGAGCGTATTTCTCTACCTCACGGGTTGGGGTGCAGAGGATAGCTACATCGACAGGACCGAGTTCCTTGATGTCTGTGACAACCTTGTAAGGTTTTAGTTCAGCCGGGATGTCAGTAACGTTTCGGCGGACGATGCCGGCGATTTCGAAGTCGGGAGCGGCTTCGAGAGCTTCCACTGTGAAGTGGCCTATGTTGCCGTAGCCTACTACGGCGGCGCGGATCT
>CAYNEZ010000153.1:0-7907 GCA_964396365.1 uncultured Sangeribacter sp.
CAGACTCATCACTACAACCCAGTTTTTCAACTAAATTTGAGAAGAACCATAAAAAAGTGAAGCATGAGCTTCATTTTTTAGTGGAGAGTGGAGGGTAGGTTTTGAAGCGAAGAAATATTAGATAAAATTGGAAATCATTTGGAGTGGTGATGAAATTTTATTAATTTTGCGATGTGACCCTGCGATGTTAGGATGCTCGTGTTGAATATATGCCACGAGTATGGGCGGGGCATGAAATATGAAAGGCGTTTACACGCTTTATTTCTTGGCTCTAAGAAACTACCACAATCTTAAGATATAGTCAAGAATAAAGCAATTGTAGATGCCCTATGGGTACGTATATGTATTATTGTTTCAATCACTTATAATTGAAACAATATTTCCGCATATTCTTACTTCGCGGGGTCATTTACCATTGCTTGTTCTACTATATCGGGCTGTGGTAGGCCTCTTAGAGCGGAATGAGCAAGTAAGTGGCTCCCGTCTTTCTTTTATATACGTATAGCCATTAAGGAGGCAATGGCTGAAAAAGACAGAACATGACAGATAAACATGCCCCACTGAGTATACTAACATTCAAAGCAGGAACGCTTCTTTCTGACTTTACAGAAGGCAACAAGCAGCCTGGAATATATGGGACTATAATGAATCCAATCGAATTGCTTGATCCTCTTACAATCAAGAATGGAGTAAACATCGAAACTGTGAGATTTGCGGCGCAATTCACATGGAATCAATCGACATTGAAAAGACATATAAAAGCAGGAAATAAAATCTTTATGTCAGGGAATCTTTTACTTTCTGTAGAGCCACCTACAGATAATGAAGAAAGAATATGAAACAAGGGAGGGTGTAGAAGTGTTATTTTCTAAGAAAAAACTATTCTATAATGGAAAATAATGAAGAATTGATCATAGAGACGCATCCTTTTCCTCCTTTTCTTCCAAAGGGAGCAAAAGTGCTTATGATGGGAACGTTTCCACCAGGAGAACACCGCTGGAGTATGAACTTCTATTACCCTAATCCAATCAATGATTATTGGAGAATATGCGGTATGCTTTTCTTGGGAGATAAGAACGCACTTTTTGATCCGGAGCACAAATGCTTTCGCGAAAAGGAGTGCCGCAAGCTTATGGCTGACCACCATATTGCCATGCACGACACGGCAAGAGAAGTGCGTCGACTAAAAGGAAATGCATCCGACAAATTTCTTGAGATTCTGAAACCTGTTCCTCTATTTGATCTATTGAAAGAAATTCCCGATTGCCATACCATAGCCACGACAGGAGAAAAAGCAGCGGAAGTCATTGCAGAACTGACAGGGACACAAAGGCCAAAGATGGGAGAAATGATAGCATCAAGCGACGGCCTGCGGATTTGGCGTATGCCATCCACAAGCCGTGCATATCCTATGAAAATCGAGAAGAAAGCTGAATACTATGCAGAGCTATTCCGCTCCGTTGGAATCCTTTAATCTCTGTAGGAATTCATCTTCCGAAATTATTGGAATTCCGAGTTTTTGGCATTTTTCGAGTTTCGAAGGTCCCATATTTTCACCTGCAAGTACGAAGGATGTTTTCTTTGAAATACTTCCGACGTTCTTGCCACCATTGGCCTCAATCATTTCCTTATATTCCTCGCGGCTATGATGAGCAAATGTGCCGGAAATCACAATAGATTGGCCTTCCAAGGCAGTTCCTGCCGGCAGCATTTTCTCCTCACTAAGTTTCATCTGCAATCCGGCTTGAGTCAAACGACGAATATTCTCAACATTGATCGGATCGCGGAGATAATCGTAGATGCCTTGAGCCATAATCGGACCGACATCAGGAATAGCCTGGAGTTCCTCAACGCTCATTTCCATCATACGCTCCATGCTTTTCACACTTTTAGCTACTCTTTTTGCATTTGTCTCGCCTACGTTAGGGATTGACAAAGCATACACAACCCTTTCAAATGGCACCTGCTTCGAAGCCTCGAGTCCATTGAGAATTCTTTCAGCACTCTTATCGCCAAAACGGTCAAGAATGGAAAGTTGATCTTTTGTAAGATCATATAGGTCAGCCGAATTCTTGACAAGACCCTTATCATAAAGCAATTCTGCTGTTTCCTCGCCAACTCCATCTATATTCATCATTCGGCGTGCGCAGAAATGCTCAATTCTTCCGGTGATCTGTGGTCGGCAACCATATTTATTAGGACAAATCCAGGCAGCATCTCCCTCTTTATTTACAAGAGGAGTGCCACATACAGGACAATTAGAAACAAATTCTATCGGTTTGCTGTCAGGACTACGACGTTCCTTATCGACACCCGTGATCTTTGGAATGATCTCCCCTCCTTTCTCCACATAGAGCCAATCATTCTCATGAATATCAAGTTCCTTCATAATATCGGCATTGTGCAGGGATGCCCGCTTCACAATTGTGCCGGAAAGCAAGACTGGATCAAGATTTGCCACAGGGGTCACGATACCCATTCTTCCTGTCTCAAAACTCACGAAACGAAGCTGGGTGCAAGCATTTTCCGGATTAAATTTGAAAGCCACTGCCCAGCGGGGAGACTTGGCTGTATATCCAAGATTTAGCTGCTGACGCAAAGAGTTAACTTTAAAGACAAGTCCATCGGTAGCAACAGGAAGTTCTTTTCTCGCCATATCCCAATAGTCAATATAAGCATCCACTTCCTCCACAGTATGAAGTATTTTCATCTCTCCCGACACTTTGAAGCCCCAACTACGAGCAGCCTCCATATTGGCATAATGGGTATCAAACGGTAGATTATCAGAAAGAAGATAATAGAAGATGGCATCAAGTTTTCGTTTGGACACCTCACGAGGGTCTTGAGTCTTTAAAGTACCACTGGCTGCGTTTCTGGGATTAGCAAAGAGTGGCTCTTCATTGTATTCCCGTTCTTTATTCAGCTCATCAAACACCTTCCAAGGCATTAGAATCTCACCACGAATTTCAAATTTTTCCGGCCAATCACCGGGTTGAAGAACAAGGGGAATGCTTCGGATAGTCTTGACATTGGCAGTGACATCGTCACCTTGAGTGCCGTCTCCTCGAGTGACAGCTCTGACAAGACGTCCACCTTCATAAGTCAGAGAAATGGAAGTCCCATCATATTTCATCTCCCCGGTGATTTCAAAACTTTCTCCTTCAAGTCCTTTTTTGACACGATCAAACCATTCATCCACCTCCCCTATGCTATAGGTATTGGCAAGCGAAAGCATAGGACGTTCATGTTTGATGTGTTCAAACCCTTTTGTCAGGTCAGAACCTACGCGTTGTGTTGGAGAAAGAGGGTCTCTGAGTTCGGGATACTCTTTCTCAAGAGCCTCAAGTTCTTTCATTAGCAAGTCAAACTCCTTATCGCTGATTTCAGGAGAGTTTAGCACATAATAGTTATGATTATGCCTGTTGAGCTCATTGCGAAGCTCCAAGATTCTTTCTTCCGCATTCATGCCTTATTCTTTTATAAAGTCATATTTAATATCCCATAAAAACAGGGCCTCACCGGGCATAGACTGTCCTGCAGCGCATCTGTCTTTTTTCTCTATCACATTCCTAAATTCAACTACTGTCATCTTACCCCTACCTATCTCAACGAGTGTTCCGACTACAGCTCTTACCATGTTTCTAAGAAATCTATCTGCACTAATAGTAAAAACAGCCATCTCTCCTTCCATTTTCCACTCCGCTCGCGTCACATTGCATATATTTGTCTTTGCATCACTGTGAAGCTTTGCAAAAGAAGTGAAATCATCTGTTGTCAGCAACAATTTAGCTGCTTCATTCATTTTCTCCAAATCCAGTCCATTAGGACAATGCAAACTCAAAGGATAGAAGAATGGAGTTTTCGCAAAAGAAACAAAATATTTATATGTTCGCTCCGTAGCGTCAAAACGTGCATGAGCAGTATCCGCAACCTTAAAAATATCATAGATTGCAATATCTTTACCGACAAGACGATTGAGAGAAACGAGCATCTTCCCCTTATCCGGCAGAACATCATCAAAATCAAAATGAGCATACATAGTACGGGCGTTTACACCTGTGTCGGTGCGTCCGGCGCCAACAATTGATATCGGAACACGGAGAACAGTGGAAAGAGACCTTTCCACTTCCTCCTGTACGCTCAACGCATTAGGCTGTATTTGCCATCCATGATAGGGTGCGCCCCGATACCCCAATCTAATGAAATATCGGCCCATCAGTATCTTTCAAGATATGTGATGCCATAAAGGCCAGACTTATAAATGTTGAGAAATTGTCTACCCTCTTCAGCGGTGATCTTACCAGCCTTCATAGACTTCGATACCCAAGTTTCAAGATTGCGGACAAGTTTCTTTGGATTGTATTCCACATAATCAAGTACGTCGGCTACCGGTTCGCCATCTATCACCTGTTCTATCTCATATCCATCCTTATCACAAGTGATATGCACAGCTGCCGTGTCGCCAAATAAATTATGGAGGTCTCCAAGAATTTCCTGATATGCACCCACAAGGAACACTCCAATATAATATGGTTCTCCAGGCTTCAATTGATGCACAGGAAGAGAATGACTCACACCCTGTGGAGCTACGAAACGATTGATCTTTCCATCGGAATCGCATGTCACATCTTGAATTGTGCATTCGTGTGAAGGCTTTTCATCCAACCTGCTTATTGGCATTGTCGGGAACATCTGGTCGATTGCCCATGTGTCCGGGAGTGATTGGAACAGAGAGAAATTGCAGAAGTATTTCTCCGGAAGCATACGTGCAACTTTGCGTAATTCTTCAGGTGGATGCTTCATACTTTTGGTAATGTCGTGGACATCTCGAGCTACACTCCAAAAAAGTTTCTCTATCTGTGCTCTTGTGGTGAGATCAAGAAGACCCAGACTGAACAGCTCAAGAGCCTCCTCCCTAATCTGAAGGGCATCGTGCCAATCCTCAAACACACGTGAAGAATCAATCTTATCCCATATATTATATAGTTCGCGCGTAAGCTCATGAGCCTCCTCCGGAAGCTCTTCATTGTCATTCCAGATAGGAAGTTGAGTAGTCTCAAGTGTCTCAATAATAAGCACTGAATGATGAGCAGTCATAGAGCGCCCTGATTCAGTAATGATATTAGGCTGGCGAAGATTGTTTTTCCGGCATACATCAACAAGAGCAGACACTGCATCATTAGCATACTCTTGGATAGAATAATTCATAGAATTTTCTCCTGACGATGAGCGAGTTCCGTCATAATCAACCCCAAGTCCACCACCTATATCAACGAAGTCTATATTAAAGCCAGCTTTAGAAAGCTGCACATAGAATTGCATAGCTTCCCTGAGTGCATTCTTTATGCGACGAATTTTTGTGATCTGACTCCCTATATGGAAATGGATCAGCTTCAGACACTCTTTCATCTTATTTTTCTCAAGAAATTCAAGAGCATCAAGAAGTTCACTGGAATTAAGACCAAACTTGCTCACATCGCCTCCTGACTCCTCCCACTTGCCACTTCCTGCAGAAGTAAGCTTGATGCGGATACCGATATTAGGATCCACTTTCAGGCGTTTTGCCACCTTCATGATAAGCTTCAACTCGTTGAGTTTTTCCACCACAAGATAGATTCTCCGGCCCATCTTCTGAGCAAGAAGAGCGAGTTCCACATAATCCTCATCCTTATATCCATTGCACACAACCAGGGAATTTTCATGAGTATTTACAGCAAGAACTGCATGAAGTTCAGGTTTCGATCCAGCCTCAAGGCCAATGTTATATTTATTACCGTGGCTGACAATCTCTTCTACTACCTGACGCATTTGATTGACCTTAATTGGATACACAAGGTAACTCTGGCCTTCAAACTTATATTCCTCACTTGCAGTTTTGAAGCAGCTCGTTATCTTTCTGATTCTATCATCAAGAATATCCGGAAATCTAAGCAGCATAGGTGCAGAAATGTCACGCAATTTCAGCTCGTCAAGCACATGACGTATGTCAACCGGTGCATACCCGGCCTTGGGAGTGACTTGAACATGTCCCTGATCATTAATACTGAAATAATTAAGTCCCCAACCCTGTATGTTATAGAGCTCACTTGAGTCTTCGATTCTCCACTTCCTCATTATTATTACTTATAGAAATCGATTAATATTCTATTATCATCACTGCGGCCGCCCCAAAATCTCAAAAACTTTAGCATATATTTCAGTCCGCTTTCGTGCTATATTGAACTTGTCGGTATACTGACGCGTGCGGAGCGAACCTTCCAGATATAGCTTCATACCCTTTCTTATGTAACGCTCTGCGTAACGGGCTTGCTCACCAGTCATCACAATATTGTGCCATTCTGTCACTTCTGCATTGCCCCTTATTTCATTCGTAGCAAGTGAAAAATAAGCTACCGGGAAATCCTTCTCCGGAAATCTTACATCCGGATCTCCACCTACATTCCCAATAAGTATCACTTTATTTACACTCATGCCAATCAGAATTTATGTGCCTTAAGATATAACCCGGTACGCTCATGAAGTCCAAATAGAAGATTCATGATATGCACAGCATCGCCAGCTCCACCACGCATACGGCTATCAGCTACGACAGTTATAGTCAGTCGGTCACCCTCTTGCTTCTGAAGCGTGACAAGAGTCTTCTGAGTGCCTTCAACTTCATATCCAGGCATTGCACTAGATACCATAAACGTGAAGTTATGATCATCATAACAATCTTCAAATACCCTGAATACTTCTGAAATATCAAGAGAACAAGGAATGTCGATCACGACTTTCAGTCCTCTTTCTGACACTTCTTCTTCAAGCCTATGCATGACAATGTTACCGTTGTATGAATTCTGAGTTTTTCTGAGCACATACAAGATCTCCTGACGCACCATACTGATCTTTTCTTCCGTGTCTATATCAGCAGGACATGCATAATCCACCTTTATATCCCCCTTAAGCAGAAGATGCCGTGCAAGTGGATAAAGACCGATAATCGCCGCGACTGCTACCGAACGGGGCACTACTGCCCTCTTGCAACCGCGCACGAGTTCCTTACGGTTTATCTCAGGCAGTCCATATGCCATGTCAAGAGCTTCAAAGTCAAGCGAAGGACAATGCGACATATCAATAATCCGAAGATCCGGCCATCTGTCTGTATTCATTCTGAAACGATCAGCCACGTCAGAATGAGCATCTATAAATATGACGTCGAGCATCTGTGGATTAATATCAGGGGAAAATTCAAGGTCGCATTCCCCGGAAAGACCATGATGCACAGATGCAACCTTACGCCCAACTTTTCCAGGAGCAAAGGCACTTTCAAGCTCTACATCCGGATGATTGATCAGGATTCTTATCAATTCTCCTGCCATCGCCGTATCCGCACCGGCTATACCAACTCTTATCATAACGTCTTGCCACTATAATTAATTACCGGAACTATCAATGACAGCACATCTCTTGCCTTCTCATGCGTCACGCCATCCCGAAGCACGATTAAAACTGTATTCGCTCCTGCTATAGTTCCTGCTATCTCCGGGGCATTGAGCATATCAATATCGTATGCTATTCCGGAAGCATATCCATTTCTTGTCAGCATCACTCCCAAATTTCCAGAGAACTCAAGGGATATGAATCCATTACCAACATGGCGTGCGAAATCAGCATTAAGTCTTCCTCCAGAAGCGATTCTTGCCGTAGATGCATCAGGAAGCATGTAGGCATAAGCACCATGATCAAGAGGCACCTTGGTAGTCTTAAGCATTTTGAGGTCGCGCGATAGAGTTGCCTGAGTTACGAATATTCCGCGATCGGCAAGCATTCGGAGCAACTCCTCCTGGCTTCCTACATTATTATTTTTTATAATCTCGATTAGATGCTCTATTCGATCGTTTTTTCTACTCATGACGTGTAATTTA
>CAYNEZ010000154.1:0-7887 GCA_964396365.1 uncultured Sangeribacter sp.
GGATATACGGTTTTCGTACTAAAAACTACTGTCGTGACCCAATTGGACAGTTACTTTAAACTATTAAAATATGATAAAGATTTTGCCATTGCCAGCAGCGGCTCCTTTGTATCAAGGTGGTCAATATACTTACTGTGTCAATCTGATTGATCTTTTTCGAGGGAATGACAAAATAAAGTTTGACGAAATCAAGCAACCAAAATGTCATAGAATACCTATATTAAGAAAGTTGTGGTTCAACTGGAGAGATTTGTATCGAAGAATAAGAAACTCAAACTGCGATATAGTATTTATTAATGGGTATGCTGAACTCTCAGTCTGGCAAGAGTTCATAGTTGCAAAGATTCTAAGAAAAAAAATAGTTTATGCTCCGCATTTCCACCCATTTGAATTCTTAGAAAGGCCAATTTTAGGGAAAGTATTCTTTAATTTACTGATACGTCCGCTATTACCCTGGGTTTCAACTGTGGTTACCATTGGAAAAACAGACTATTCCTATTTCAAAAAAATGAAAAAGGATGTTGTAATGATACCACACCATTTTCTAACGCCTAAAGATTCAATTAAGAATCATGTGAAAAAAAAGGATATGATTCTCTTCGTAGGGAGGAACGAACCTAATAAAGGCATGGACTATCTATATAAACTTCCACCAAAATACGAAGTGCATTGCGTAACTGGAGGAGAGCTTTTACGCAAAGATTTTATCCAACATAAGAATATTCCTCAAAGTGAATTAGATCGCCTGTATTCTGAGGCAAGCTTAGTGGTCATTCCATCAAGATACGAGGCATTTTCCTATGTCGCACTGGAAGCTTTTACAAGAGGCACCCCAGTTGTAATGTCTTCTAATGTAAAAATAGCTGATTATCTTGAAGATGAGAAAGGTTATTCTATTTTTGAATGGGGGAATAGCCAAGCCTTTCTCGAAGAAGTTGAAGCAATGGTTGGACAACCAGTCGAAACGGATAAAATCTTATCTAAATTTTCTCCAGATATAATCAGGAATAAATATATTGAAGTGTTTACAAAGGTATGAACGGTACTGAGACCAAAAAGAAATGCCTTCTAATCCTCCCTCGATCAATATTTCCAGTAATAGGGGGATATGCAATCAAGAATAAGGCTCTTATTGAAATTCTAAGCAAGAAATTTGATTTATTTATAGTAGTTATCTCGGATCATACTCCCGAAGCCGATGAGAAAGAATTCTATGAGAGCAACTCTATCGAATATCAAGTCTTTGTTTTCCCAAAATATCGCTATCTTTTAAATGCAGTCAAATCTTTATTTAGCAAAGAACCTCTGCAAGTAGGGTACTTCTATTTCAAAGAGGTTCAGCAATATATCAATAAGATATTGCCTAATTGCGATATTTGTGTTGGAGCTCTAATAAGAGCAATGAAATATCTAAAAAATTCCCGTTGCGAAGTCAAAGTATTTGATATGGTAGATTCCATAGCGTTGAACTACCAACGCTCTTATTCTAACGTGAAATCTCTTTTTTGGAAGGCAATATACAAAATTGAGATGAAGAGATTGTTTAAGTTTGAAGAGTACTGGATTAAAAAATCAGACATTACCTACCTATTTAATTGGAAAGAAACTGAATATTGGGAGAAATTTGGTAATGTACATCTCGTTCCTCATGGAGTCAACGACAAGTTGTTTGCATATGAAAAAGTAGACGATAGATATAATAATGGTGTAGCATTTATGGGTAAAATGGATTATCAACCCAATATTGATGCTGTGCTATGGTATCTTAAGAACGTCCATTCTAAAATTGGAAATACTGTGCCATTCTACATAGTTGGAGCCAATCCTACTAAAACAGTAATTGATGAAGCGGAGAAATATACAAATGTTCAAGTAACAGGTTTTGTAGATGATCCATTCATTTATGTGAAATCAGCTATGGCTGTCGTCGCACCAATGCAAACTGGAGGAGGTATTCAAAATAAGGTGTTAGAAGCGATGGGGCTGGGCAAGACTGTGATAACCACTACCCTATCTGCCTTCCCAATATATAATGCCCAAAATGGTAAACATTTAATTATAGCAGATACACCTGAGGATTTTATAAAAGAAATATTAGAAATAAAGAATAATACGGCCAAAGCGGATGCAATTGGTCTGCAGGCTCGCAAATTTATAGAAGATCACTATACATGGAAAGCTTATGGTGAAAAATATGTTGGAGAAATTCAAAAATTATTAAACAATTAAGCTTATGATATTCAGAAGTAAAGCCCCTCTAAGATTAGGACTTGCAGGAGGCGGCAGTGACGTTTCTCCGTTCAGCGATATGTATGGAGGATTAGTGCTTAATGCAACAATTAACCTATACACTTACTGCACCATTGAAGAAACTCATGATGGGCTAATCACCATCAATTCTTATGATGCAAATTGCTTTAGAAGTTATCCTTCTGAGAAACATCTTAAGATCGATGGGGAAGCCATACTTATAAAAGGTGCTTACAATCGGATTGTCAAGGACTTTAATCTTGATGCAAAGAGTTTCAAGATCACAACCTACAACGATGCCCCTATAGGCTCAGGTCTCGGTACATCCTCTTCAATGGTAGTATGCATACTTAAAGCTTTCATTGAATGGCTGTCATTGCCATTGGGAGACTATGACACCTCCCGGCTTGCATATGAGATTGAAAGGAAAGACCTTGCACTAAAGGGAGGCAAACAAGACCAGTATGCAGCCGCTTTTGGAGGATTCAATTTTATAGAATTCTTGAAAGACGATCTTGTTATAGTGAATCCACTTAAAATTAAACGTTGGATCATTGATGAGCTAGAGGCTTCAATGGTGCTTTATTTCACCGGTGCTTCGAGAAGCAGTGCCAAGATTATCAGTGAGCAGATTGATAACACGACGCAGAACAAACAGAGTGCCATAGAAGCCATGCATAAAATCAAGCAAAGTGCCCTGGATATGAAGCTTGCTTTGCTGAAAGGTGATATGCATAGGTTTGCAGAAATAGTTAAAGATGGATGGGAGAATAAGAAAAAGATGGCTTCCTCCATCTCAAATCCAATGATAAAAGAAGCATTTGACAAGGCCATTCCGGCGGGGGCTATCTCTGGTAAAGTTAGCGGAGCTGGAGGGGGTGGTTTTATTATGTTTATGGTGGAACCGACAAAAAAGAAATCTGTAATTGATGCCCTGCAAACTCTATCTGGTTTTGTAATGCCATTCCAATTCACAGATGGAGGAGCACACGGATGGAAAATATATGAAACAGATAAGGTATGAAAGATATTGATATTGTAAAAAAACAAGTTGGCGACAGTGCAAAAGTTAAGGAAATTATCCTTCAGGATGAGTCCCTTTTGAAACAGATAGCAAAGGCTGCCAAAATTTGCACAGAAGCGTATAAACGAGGCAACAAGACTCTTTTTGCTGGAAATGGAGGAAGTGCTGCTGATGCTCAGCACCTTGCTGGTGAATTCGTGAGTAAATTTTACTTCGACCGCCCCGGGTTGCCATCAGTCGCTCTCACTACAGACACATCAATTATAACAGCAATTGGAAATGACTACGGATATGACACCTTGTTTTCCAGACAGGTGCAGGCACAAGGAAATGAGGGAGATGTTTTCATCGGCATCTCGACTTCAGGGAATTCTTCAAATATCGTGAAGGCCCTGCCAGAATGCAAGAAAAAAGGTATACATACGATAGCATTGACTGGATCAAAACCTTGCAAGATGGATGAATTTGACCTCGTCATAAAAGTTCCGAGTGATGAGACACCTCGTATTCAGGAATGCCAAACACTGATAGGGCACATAATATGCTGCATTGTCGAGGAAAATATATTCGGAGACTTAAAACCTCGTCAAGAATGAAGACAGTAATAATGGCAGGGGGAAAGGGGACAAGAATATCCTCCTTATTTTCGGATATACCCAAACCCATGGTAAAGATAGATGGTATACCTGTACTTGAGAGGGAAATCGAATGCCTTCGTTCGCAAGGATTTGATGACATAATCATTACCGTTTCCCATCTGGGGGAGGTGATAATGGATTATTTCGGAGATGGCTCTGGTATTTCTCCTGCGACAGGCAACCCATTTGGTGTCAAGATTGAATATTTCGTGGAAAAAACACCACTTGGAAATGCAGGGGCATTGTTCAAGATGAAAGAGAAGCTTACCGAAGATTTTCTATTGCTCAACGCCGATTCTATATTTGACATTGATTTCAACAGATTCGTTGATTATCACAAGAGCCATAAAGGGAAAGTCACTCTGTTCACTCATCCTAATAGCCATCCTTTTGACAGTGGCCTGATTATTGCTGACGATCAACATCTGGTTACAGAATGGCTGACAAAAGAAGATGCAAGACCTGATTTTTATCACAACAGGGTCAATGCAGGGCTTCATGTAATCAGTCCCCAAGTGCTTGAGTTAAGTGGAATTGACCCTGACCTTATAGGAAAAGAAACTGAGGAAGGGAAAACATATAAAGTTGATCTTGACAGGCAACTTCTGAAGCCATTGGCTGGGTCAGGCAAAATGTTCTGCTACGATAGCCCCGAGTATGTGAAAGATATGGGGACTCCGGAAAGGTTTCATGCTGTGGAAAGAGACTTTAAAAACGGAATAGTCGAATCCAGGAATCTACAGAACAAACAAAAGGCCATATTCCTTGACAGAGATGGCACACTAAACAAGTATGTCGGGTTCTTGCGTGATATTGATGATATGGAGTTGATTCCAGGAGTAGCTGAGGCAATAAGAAAAATCAACGAATCTGAGTACTTGGCGATAGTAGTGACCAATCAGCCTGTAATTGCCAGAGGAGAGGTCTCAAGAGAAGAACTTGATGAGATCCACGCTAAAATGGAAACTCTTCTTGGCAAGGAAGGAGCATACATAGATGGTTTGTATTATTGCCCACATCATCCAGACAAAGGCTTCGAGGGAGAAATTCCTGAATTGAAAATCGAATGTGCTTGCCGCAAACCAAAACCAGGTATGCTGTTGCAAGCTGCTAAAGATTTCAATATAGATCTCTCAAAATCATACATGATTGGAGATTCAGAATCTGATGTAAGAGCTGGAGAATCGGCAGAGTGTACCTCAATTGGAATAAAAGTTAATGAGGCTAACGGAATGATGGCTGCGCTATCTATTATCCTATGACGTACTGAAAGTAAGTTCCTGTCCAATCACGTAGGCTGGCAGCCTTGAAAAAATAGCAGTAAGTTTGTAGGCATAAATCTCATTTTTCTCATAACTCAAATTTTAAAATATGATTTGCATTCCAAATAAAGATTTCAGTTCTGACATACAGCTGGCACAAGTTCATTGCAGATTTTCTCGGACACAATGAATTTACAATAAACGACGGCATCGTCATAAACCATCGACCTAAGAAGTAAATGATACAATACATAATAATCGCTTTCATCGCCGCCATCCTGGCGGCGATTGCCATTTTTAAATGGCACGAAAGAAGCTAATATGGAGCGGCGGTCTTCCCTGACCGCCCCGAGCCGACTCTGTATGGACGGAGAGTCACTCCGAGCGCCCCATCACCACCACCCTCACATCCCCTTGGTTTGCAACCGCTCCGCCGCTTGCGGCGCCCTCCCCACCCAGTTTGTCTTGGTGTGAGAGCCTCAGGCTCGCCTTCCTCTCTTACTGGTTGCGGCTTCAGCCGCAAAAAACTCCTCTATTTTACAATTCTTCTTCAATTTAGTTGAAACCCAATTGACCTCCACTATCGGCCGCGAGCGCAGCTAGAGAATCTCTGGCCCTTTGCTGCCTTACCATAATTTGACTACTATAGCTATGAAATAAAATCACTCAGCGAGCCCTCTTGCCCCTCCGCGCGAGATTTTCAACTAATGTGGGTCAATTCTTCTGAGTCACTTCTGTCAGTTCCGTGCTGTACAGTGCTGGGTCCATGCAAGCCATTCCTTTAGTTACCTTTGGTCGGATACTCACGCCCATAGGACTGGGCTTTCTACATTAGGGACGGCTCGAAAGTCATTTGATTAGCTTCAAAAAATACTGAATAAATTTGCTTCAATAAGTATTTTTTATTAGCTTTGCAAATGGTAACTGCCTCTAAGGTGGAATTGGTATAATTAAAGCGAGATAAAATCTTGAAAATTTAGTTGCACGGACATCAATCTGAGTGACTTTAGAACATGGGAGTCGAACGTATAGACATACATACAGACCGACTGCGTTGGGCAATCAGACGGGCATCATTCACTGAAGAAAATGCAGTGAAGTATTTTCCTATGCTTGATGATTGGCTGACTGAACAGAAAAAACCGACTATTAACCAATTAAAAAGTTTCGCAGCTAAGTTTCATGTTCCTTTTGCATATTTATTTTTAGACACTCCTCCATCTGAGTCAATACCTTTCCCTATGTTCAGAGGCGAGGCGGGTAGTCCTAATCATTTTGATGTCAATGTCTACGATACGGTGATGAGCATTGCATCGAGGCAGGAATGGCTGGAGGAATATATTATGGAGAATGATGTTGAAACCTGTGAATTCATTGGATCTGTAAGTTTAGCGACCCCAATAAGCCAGACTGTTTCGCAAATCAGGTCTATTTTAGAATTAGATTCCCGCTGGGCTTTCAGCCTTTCATCTCCTGAAGCTGCCGTGGATATTCTATGCCAAAGATTAGAGAAGGCCGGAGTATTTATGGCCTTCAATGGAATCGTAGGCAACAATACCCACAGAAAACTTCAAGTGACAGAATGTAGGGGTTTTGCCATGGCTAATGACAAAGCTCCATATATATTTGTGAACAGCCATGACAGTAAAAGTGCGCAACTCTTCACGATTATTCATGAAATGACTCATTTGATGCTTGGTATCAGTGCCGGACATGCTGGAAGTGAGGTGCTGAGTCACGATGCCACTGAAAGATACTGCGATATGGTAGCTGCGGAATTTCTCGTGCCTGCCGAAGAATTAAAGGCCATATGGAACAATGATCCAAAATCAGCATCCCGTAGATTCAAAGCAAGCGAACTGACTGTAGCCAGGCGTGCTCATGATGTTGGCCTCATGTCAGATGAGGCTTACCGTGAATTCTGGCTGATGTATTCCAACCGTCAGCCTAAGAGTAAAAAAAATGGCGGAGGGGATTTTTACCTTACAAGTGTGAAACGAGTAGGATATAAGTTTGCTATCTTCATTAGAAATGCGGTTAATAATCGCCAACTAAGCTATACACAAGCTTATCGATTAACAGGATTATACGGAAAAACATTTGATAACTTCATGGCCAATAGCATCTGATTGAAATATGAGTTATTTATTTGACACTAATATCTTTGTAGAATCGAAGAAAAACACTCCTATGGATGTGTGGCCTTCTTTATGGTCTACAATGGCCAGTATGATCAATTCCGGGATCATTTTTTCAATCGATATGGTCAAAGAGGAAATTGAAAGAGGCGGAGACGAGCTTACAACCTGGATTAAACTCAATGCTCCAAAAGGTTTTTTTCTGACTCCTGATACAGCTGTGATCAGCAAATTGTCCGAAACGATCAGCTGGGCTCAGCACTGTCCTGTTGGGTATACGCAGAGTGCAATAGAGGAATATGCAGAAGTAGCAGATTCCTCGCTGGTAGCCACCGCTGCTGCAAAAAATATGGTGGTGGTTACTTTTGAAAAAAGCAATCCTCAACGTAGAAATAGGATAATGATTCCTGATGCCTGTAATGCCATAGGTGTCAGATGCTGTAATTTAAACTCAGCTCTAAGAGAGCTTGGAATCACTATATAAAAAGTCGTAACTGTTCGGTAAGATACCCTTGCAGGCGAGGATGACGTTAGCTGATTTTGCCGGGATTTATGAGTCTCTCCAAGTAAGACAT
>CAYNEZ010000155.1:0-7745 GCA_964396365.1 uncultured Sangeribacter sp.
TATCGGCATTTTTTGCCACTGCCCAAGCTTTCACAAAATATCCCCCTGACGAAACACCTGTCATTTTCACTGTCAAGGGATGGTCCAAATCTACTTTATTTTTTTTAGCTTTAGCTTCCGGCATAACTACCACAAACAAAGCCACCAAAAATATAATTCTTAATATTTGCCTCATTTTTACGATTACAATTAAATAACTGAAAATATCAGGGCCTACGCCAAGGCCCTGATATTTCACTATAGATATTAATTGATCTCAGAGAAATCGAAGATTGCCACCAGCCTTGCAAATATACATGGGAATTTCTGAGATTCCTTTATTTGCTACTGCATCAAAAATTACATCCTCCGGCAGTTTAGTTGCATCCGGCAATCCAAATTCGTTACAAATACTTTTTGCCACTTGCAACACATAGTTTGTACCATCCTTAATTATTTTGGTTTCTGTTCCAGAGATGACACCCATTACCAAAGTATAAGGCAAAACCACAACTCCATTCATGAGTTTTCCCATTGTAAAAACAATGTAGTCATCCATTTCATTATATTCTGCACCCACTACATATACTCCACCTTTGTCATTATAGATTCTTAAATTCAAATCCTTGAGATCTGCTTCAGTGACGGGCTCCAGATTATATTTCTTACAATACTGAGCCGACACCCATCCGTTTTCACCTTTTGCTCCTACACCTTGCAATTCATACCATCCGTTTTCTTCTTTCACTATCGGAGCAAGCTGTTCAGGTTCGAACATGAGAGCATAAACATTACCTTTAGGAGCAGCAGTAGACCACTCTGCAAAATATTTTACAGGAATCTGATAATTGTTGATTTTCATCTCGTCAACAAGCGGACGGGCTGCTGAAGAAGCGGGGGTTTTACGAATATTTATGCTCTTGTTTGATGCAGGAGATGCAACAGCTTTCCATGACGGCATTTCTACTTCAAAGTTAAACGGAGTAGACTGTTTTGATGCTTTGGCGTTTGCAGACTTTGCTGATGTCTTACTACGCGTCTGGAACACTGGAAGATTTTCAATTGTAGTGATATTATTGTCCATGAAGAATCCTCCGGCAAGGTAGTTGTCAAATTTCATATTGCTGAGATAATCTACCTTCTTATCCACGCCATCGAAAATAATGGAGAAATTCACCCATTCTCCCTTTTTTGCTTTAACCGCTGGTTTGTCGCCTACCGAACCAGGAGTCTGAGGTCTGAAGTTCTTCAACACCATGCCGTCTTTTGTCTCCGCATATGTCCTGTCCTGACTCTGATCCCCTACTACAATGGTCAAGGCATCATAGTTAGACATGTTTTTCATCCTCAGCTTCACTTCAATGCTGTTACCTTTCTGCTCTGCCTTGACTACTTCCGTGATAATTTCAGGATCGAAAGTCGTAACTTTAGGAGTGACACGCGTCTTTTCATATTCACCCATCACAAAATCAACAGCCTCCTTAGGAGAAACAAACGGCGTAGCACCCTGTGGAAGACGGTCTTCCACCAGACCTATCTCGACATCGTCCGGGCTAAGTTCCCGGCTCAATTTCGTCAGGCCGAGTATGCGAAGGCTCCTGTCTTCATTTACTATTATCTGGCATTCCCCTTTGTCTCCTCTATCCGTGATCCAATCCGCAATGATTATTCCGTCTTCAAGACGAGGATTGGTAAGCTTGAATTCATCAGTATTGGCGAAAAGATATTTTTCCCTGAACTTTCCGAATCCAGGTGCTTTCGATCCACCGAAACTGCGACTGAGTTTCTTGGCATTCATAAAGTCTTTCGGAAGTCTCTTGAAGTTTGACTCCTTCTCAGTAAAGACTTGTGTAAAGTCAGGAGTATTGCCATTGATGAAATCAATTGTCAGATACATCTGCTTTCTGACACCGTTAGGCTTCATATCACATTCATAAACTCCGGCAACATTGATTGGCTCGGAGCCAGATGCAAGCGAAGGTATCAGCCACATAGCAAAAACAAGAATGCTCACATAGATTTTCATACCTCCATTGGCAAAAAAAGAGAATTTAGTCATTGTTGAAACCACTTATAGTTTTAGTAAAATTCATTAATTTTCTTGATCCCCCTCTTAGAGATGTCTCAAGTTCATCTGGACGCATAATTACTATGTCATTCTCTGTCCGTATGTCTTCACATTCATCCCGCCATGTCTGACCAGTTGGAATACTTCCGTCATAACGTACTGTGTAATATCTTGCTTGAATGTCTTGCGAGAAGATATATTGGTTACCATCTATCTCAGGATATTGGCTCTTAGGAGTCGCTACTACCGTAAACACATAGTTGTGCGGTGCATTCTTTGGTTTTACACTGAAACTGTAGTTCCACTTCTCAGTCACGCGTAAGGTGTTCGGCTGTCCCTTTTCGTCATAATAGGTGACATCTATGTCGAAGTAATCAAACCATGTCTGACTGAGTTCCATTGAATATTCTACATTGACCGACTTAACGTCGTTTGGATCATGTTCCTCTAAAAAATCATTCACTTTGTCGCATGATGTAGTTCCGAAAGCGATAGCGAAGATACCCAGCATCATCGCCATAAGTTTAATTGATGTTTTCATTGTTCTTTATATTGGTTTAACAACCTCCGCCTCATTGAATAAGACGAAGTGAATTAGTTCTGCTTGAGATACCTTTCTCCGTCCACAAGAATGAAATTATGAGCCATCATTCGGCAGACTACTATATCAAAAGTATTGTCAAGTGGCTCGAACTTCGCAAAGTCCGCATTCTCGAAGACCTCAAAGTCATAGGTCTTCGAATCCACCACAATCTTGTTGCCGTCTGCATATCCGGCATAAAAAGTGTTGTGGACGCGGAATTCAAACAGTTCATCTTTTTCAATGACAAAGCGAAGTCTACCATCACGCTCATCTATCAAAGACTTCAAGATATCGTATGTTATGTTAACTTTTGATGGAGTGTTTCTGTAATATGGACCTCCTTCAAAGACCGCGAGGTCGCAGACAGCGTAATCAAACTTCAGAACATTCTTGCTGATATACGCCTCGGCTCCATTGAAAATAACTTTATTATACTTATTATTAATCGACACTATAGGAAGAGCCTCGCAATATCCGGCGATGCCCACCGGCTTTGACAGAAGAGAATCTGCGTACACCGTACGGTCCTCTTCCTTCTTTTCCAGACTTGCAAAGCCACCGAGCCATGGTTTGGCACCACTTTGTTCGGAGACTACAAGTTCATCTCCCTTGAAAATCTGAAGGTCGATACAGTATTCATCAAAAAGCACTACACCGTTTCGGTCTTTGCTTTTAAAGACGACAGAAGTATCGGTACGTTCCACAATTTCGGCCTTGTATGGCATATTACTATATCCATTGGGGTAGTAGAAGACTGAATTCTCCGTGATCTCAAGTAGATTGCCGTCATCATCCATGCTCATCATTTCCCAGATGCCCTGTGAAGTCAAATTTATGGGAGCTGAGACTTCATCAGAATCACCGGTTGTTTCCTTTTTCGAACCGCATGCAATTGTTGACGTAGCAGCAGCCACTACCAGCGCAGCCCTGAAGATCTTTTTCAGTAATGTCATAACTTATAATTTTTGTCTAATATTTATAATTCGAGTCGTCGTCGTAAAGCACATCAGCATTTTTGATTATCCTTTTTCAGATAAATATAATCGTCAGCAGCTATAGATAGCGCCACTATGCCTACT
Source organism: uncultured Sangeribacter sp. (assembly GCA_964396365.1). Lineage (GTDB taxonomy): Bacteria > Bacteroidota > Bacteroidia > Bacteroidales > Muribaculaceae > Lepagella. Next base: position 3,710 of record CAYNEZ010000155.1, read on the forward strand.
ATAGTGATAATACTGATTTTTTCATACTCTTTGGTATGTATTGTTAGATTTCCATTGCTATTTCCCTGACTTCCTTCTGCTCTATTCTTTCCTCTTCTGGTTCTTCCTTAAAGCCATTAAGGTTATTATACAATCCATTGACTGCATTCTGAAGATAGAGTGTCTTGGCAAATACTACAGCAAACATTATTCCGAATGTCAATACTCCAAGTAGAAACACAGTAAGGAGATATGTCGACATCTGAAGTCCTTGAGGCTTTCCATGACGTGCAAGCATGCTGTTGCACCTCTCAATCCAGTTGCAATACCATACTATTCCGTAAATACCGAATGTTATCATGCTCAGGAGCACATAAGCAACCAATCCCTTTGTGTTGCGCCCATCTTCAGCACACGCAATATTTGTTTCCTTTGCGAAACAATGGATTAGATACCAGTTATAGAATCCCAGTGTAACGAGGTTCAGAAGAAAGGCTTTTATAAAGCCTCTTGATGTAGGTAACATAAAAATTTGAATTAAATGGTTAGCAATCTTTTTCCAGCATAGCATCAAAAGCGATTGACATTACAACTATGGAAAGCGCAAAGTTAATACATTTTTTTCAAATTACCCCCCCAATTGTTAAAATATGTTAAAATTAAAATATTAATCTTATTATTGTGTTAAATTTAAAAATTTTATATACTTTTGCAAAAAATTTCATACTATTTAGAGCCCATCTCATAATTTCTGTTATAACTCAAATCAAAGCCTCCAAATATCCACCATGAATCGCCAATTATTTTCATCTTTGGTTTTATTCTTATTTATCACTTACTGCAGCCATACATATGCTTTCGGGATTTCTCAAAACAGTGATTCAATTCCAACAATCGATAGCATAATATCATCAAAACCAACTCCTTTTAACACTATATCTAAGGGTTCTTCCCAAAGTGAGAAGCCGAAAGATATTCCTCCAGTAGTGCATCCTTCAATCGATACCATTATTCGATTTGGAGATAACAAACAAATCAGACTTGCCGATAAAATTCAAAATTACAAGGGAGGACCCACCCGCGACCCTGACGTAATTTCTCCCAAAAGTGTCAATATACATCCCTCTGGCAAGAAATTCTATGTAAATTCTCTTGAAGGAGGCAAGACTGTAGTATACTCACTCCCAGGTATTGAAAAACTTGCAGTAATCAACCATCGTTTCAACTCTTCGCACTCTCATTTATGGGCACCTCCCTCAGGACTATTCAAATTCAGACATTACACGCAAGGAGTCAATGACTTCGTGGGAAAACCGGTAGAAAGTGCTTTCAGCCACGAAGGCCATTATCTTTGGGTACCCTATTATCGACGTTCCTTCGATATAAATGCGCAAGACCCATCAGCCTTGGCAGTGATCGACACCTCTACCGACACTATAGTGCGCATTATGGAAGCCGGCGTACTACCCAAAATGATCACTGTGTCTCCTGACGGTTCCACCATTGCAGTCGCTCATTGGGGTGACAATACTGTAGGACTCATCGATGCATCGTCAGAAGATCCGACTCAATGGAAATACAAAGCAAATATTGCGGTAGGCAAGCAACTCTTCCATGAATTTAGCCTCACTGAGACTGTAGACCGTGACAAAAAATCGGGAGAAGCTTTGCGAGGATCCGTGTTCACACCGGATAGCCACTACCTTCTCGTAGGATGCATGAGTGGTGGAGGAATTGCCGTGATCGATGTAAAAAATCAAAAATATCTCGGCAAACTGTTCGGGATGATGGCAAATGTCCGCCACATAGTAATAAAAGATGATTGGCTATACACGAGTGTCAACGTAGCAGGATATGTCCAACGCATAAGACTTTCAGAGATAATCAAAGCAATCAGAAGGATGGTTGATCAGCGGAATGTCACTATAGAAGGATGGCAAACAGTCAAGGTTCAGCCAGGTGCACGTACTCTTGAGATCTCCCCTGCCGGCGACTACATATTTGTCGCATGTAATTTCGGGAGCATGATATGCATCGTGGATTCCACAATGCAAAAGGTCGCAGATATTCCGGTTGATTCATATCCCGTTGGTCTTGACGTTTCACCTGATGGTAAATGGATGATCTCGACATCACAGGGACGAAAAAAATTCGGAGGCAATTGCGTAGACATATTTGAACTTATCGGATTTCAACTATCTAATGAACAGTCAAATGTAGCTGATGGTAAAAATCTATCTGAAGTGGCAGTCTCCTCATCAGCAAAATCGGTCAAAATAATCACGATGCGCGACATATTCTCTTTCATTGCAAAAGAATGGCATATTGTGGCGATCGCTTCCGCAATCCTACTTTGTTTAACATTACTGTTCCTACGCGTAAACAGACGTTGATTGCAATTCCCACCACGCTTATTTGTTGATTAGAAAAATTTATACTAATTTTGTAAAGAAGAAAAATCTAATAAATATAAACATGGGTGAAATTGTAAGCGGAACAGCTCTTGCCAAGAAAGTGAAGCAAGGCGTAGCAGAAAGAGTAAAAGAATGTGAGGCAAAGTATGGTCGTGTGCCCCATTTGGTTGTGATTCTCGTAGGGGAAGATCCTGGAAGTGTATCATATGTCACAGGAAAAGCCCGCGACTGCGGAGAAGTAGGCTTCAAGAATACGACATTGAAATATCCTGACACTGTCAGTGAAAAAGAACTCCTTGAAAAAATTGCAGAACTGAATGCCGACGACAGTGTCGATGGACTTCTCGTACAGCTTCCACTCCCAAAACACATCAGTGAGGCAAAAGTAATTGAAGCGATTGCAAAAGAAAAAGATGTCGACGGTTTCCATCCACTCAACGTTGCAGCTCTATGGCAGAAACAACCTTGCCTGCTCCCCTGCACTCCACAAGGCATCATCATGATGCTTGAAGAAGCTGGAGTCGAGATTGAAGGTAAAAGAGCTGTGGTGATCGGCCGAAGCAACATCGTAGGTCTCCCTGCATCCAAGCTCCTACTTGACCACAATGCCACAGTCACAATGGCACATAGCCGTACAAAAAATCTTGCGGAAGTCACACGCGAAGCTGACATTCTCGTAGTAGCAATTGGCAAGCCTAAATTCGTGAATGCAGACATGGTAAAGCCCGGAGCTGCCGTAATGGATGTTGGCGTAAACCGCAATCCGGAGACAGGCAAACTATGCGGTGACGTCGACTTCGATGCTGTAAAGGAAGTAGCATCTGTCATCACCCCGGTTCCCGGTGGTCTTGGTCCAATGACACGCGCTTGCCTTATGGTCAATACTCTCGAATGCTTCCTCCGCAAACAAAACAACAAATAATATGAAAAGGACGTACGGCCAGTACGTCCTTTTCTACTTCATTATTTCTTCCTTTTCTACTGATGGATAAAACAACAGGAGCGACATCCTCTTTGGAAGCCGCTCCTCATATTAGTCTTATGAAATCAGATCATCATATAATGACTTTTGTCCGTCTCTGACCTTCAACAATGATATAGATTCCTTTATCAAGACACTGGAGATCCTTGCTTTCCATAGCTTTTCTTATAAGTTTACCATTAAGATCATAAATGTCAAACTTGGTTTTTTCAACACTTATTCCAGCCACATCCATAGTTGCATTCAATATGCAACTTGCTTCTACATCGCTGCGATAGAGTGAACGCACATGGACTACAGTTACACCTTCCCCAACTATTGTCAAGAGACCTGTATTGGTTATAGTGGCAATGTTCTCATCATCCACCCACCATTCCAAATCCTGATAGGTAGCGTCAGCTGGAATAAATTCAGCAATGAGCTGGAATGTATCCCCAACCTCAAGATTGAGTTCTTCAGCATTTATTAGGATCGCATCAAGTTCTATTATCCTGGGTTCAACTGTCACAATGCATGTGGCAGTCATACCATTAGAAGAGGATGCAGTGATTGTAGCTGATCCGCCTTTGACTGCTCTGACTATCGCATTTCTGCCATCCTCTGAAAATACCGTTGCCACACTTTCATCTGATGAGGTCCATACAAGATTCTGGTCAGTGGC
>CAYNEZ010000156.1:0-7659 GCA_964396365.1 uncultured Sangeribacter sp.
CCTGCGGATTGTCCGCTATCGAAGACTCAAGACTGAAGACTCAAGACTGAAGACTGAAGACTCAAGATTCACTTCCCCATCTGGAAATGCCGCGATGCAAGCCTGTACCCGTCGCAGAATATCTCCACTGTATAGTCTCCAGCCGTAAGGGTCGTGTTCACATCCCAATAGATCGTCACTGACATCTCGTCATTTGCATATTCCACCTGGCGGTGTGCCGTTGCAGGCACATTAGCACCATCCATCGGGAATGTCACATTGCCACCAAGCAGACTTCCCTCCGGTGTCACTATCCTGACATAGAAATCCTTCATTCCGGGGGCTGCCGTAGTATTAGGACTGACAGTAAACCCAACTGCCAATTGCTGAGCCTTATTGATTTTCTTCTCTGTCTTGCCCTTGCGGTTCAATGCCGAAAGATAAAGACCCGTTATGTTGAGTTTCTTTGCTTGCTTCACTGTCTGAGTCAGTTCCTCATTGCTCTTGGTAGCTACTGTCACAGCTGAAGTCAACTGTTCATTGCGCGAGCGCACCTCCTGAAGATCCTTCTTCAAGCTCTCATTCTCCTTGGAAAGACGATCTATTTCCTCAAGATAGTGCTTCAGGATACCCCTTAGGGTAGCAATCTCATTCTCCAACGCCTTAATGCGAGCACGGTTAGCAGCATTGCTTTTTTTCTCCTTATCCAGTTCCTGCAGAAGCCCCTCCACCTTCATACGAGCCTGATTGTATTGTTGCACGAGCGAATCATTCTTCAGATACATCTGCTGATCCTCATACATATTGAAGCTCGCATTCAGTTCATTAAATTCATTCGTCAGCACCAGACGGTCGTTGGCCAACGCTAACGAATCCGCACGCGCTTCTGCCTCATTGAGGCTTTCTGTACGGCTGTTATTACTATAAATCAACACTGCCACGAGAGCCACAAGAGCCACTGCCACGCCAATGGCCGTATACAGGATTATTTTCTGCTGTTTATTCATTTTCCGGTTCCGGGTTATATCTTTTAATATTTTTAGTTATCACACAATTTTCAACTCGCAAAGTTAATAAAAAGTTTTCATACTCCCACCATTTCCCCAAAAATTCCACAGAAGGATTGATTATGTAAAGGAGCTTCCTTAACTATCCGACCATATGCCGAGCATCACGGCTACAAAGGCCGCACCGACATCGAAGTCGGCACCAGCAGCTACATCTATCTCTTCGAATTCAAATATAACAAGAGCGTCCAAGAAGCCATTGACCAGATCCAAACCCGCGACTACGCCGGCCGCTTCGCCATGGTTACTTCTCTTAGAAACAGCTCTCTATCTCTTTCTAAGCAGTGAGATCAGAAGAACGCTCGGCATTGATGAGCATGACACCAATATAGGAATATACGTTAGAAAGCTCTTGAAAAAGCTCTGATTACCTGTTTTCTGTAGCTACCGTTAAACTTTTGGACACTCTGCGCCAAAATCGCGTTATTAAAATCCGAAGCAAGGTTGCCTTCCTATTCGTTTCTTCTAACCGGATGCTCATATGAGGAGATCTATTTTCTTGTCAATTTATTTGTAAAATCAAATTATTCTATGTAATTTTGCATCATTCTCTTAGTGTAGGAGAAAAAAGCAACTTATATAAATGATGAAAACCATCACGATTGCCGGACAGCACATTCAACTGAGGGATCTTTCAAAGAAAGGTCGGGAAGGTTTGTGGCTTGAAATCATAGCAAATTTCAAGATAATGCAGTTTGAGTTCAACGGAAGATCCATGCTTCTGCTGATTGATAAGAATGAGACATCCTATTCCCCAATTCAAAGACGAAAGATATCGGAAAGAATTGAAAGCGTTAAAAATATGGATGTCGTTTTCTTCTTTGACAAGTTGCTCACTTATGAACGCGACCGTTTGGTGAATCAGGGTGTTTATTTTATTGTTTCTGACAAATATGCCTTTGTGCCAACTTTAATAATAAACAGAAAGACGAGCCAATCTGCAATAAGTGAATCATTTTATCCTTCAACCCAATACATTCTTTTTTATCACCTTCAAGTGGAGAATCTTAATGGATTGCATCTTAAGGATCTGGAAGCACGACTTCCTTATAAATACAAGACAATCGCGAAGTCTCTCAAACAACTTGAATCATTGAAGTTAGTGCTTCTTGAAGGCACCAAGAACAAGAAACTGGTATTTGAGATGGGAGGGAAAATACTTTGGGAAAAATCTTTAAAAAGCCTGATAAATCCCATAAAGAGAACTGTATATTCGTCAGAGCCATTTAAAGAGGGGTTAATTGGAGGTATATCAGCATTATCGCATTATTCAATGATTGCTCCCGAAGATATACCCACCCGGGTATTGACATCTGAATGGGTAAGAGAGCACAGGTTCTTGCTCCCCAAAATGCTGCCGTTTGTAGACTTTCAGCCCATTGAGATATGGAAGTATCCGCCATTAGGCAATACTGTATATGTGGATAAGCTTTCACTATATTTGACATTAAAGGAAGACAACGACCCGAGAGTAGAAAAAGAACTTGAAATAATGATGAATCAAATAAAATGGTAGGAGGACTTGACAAGTTCAGAGAAACATTTGCTGATTTCTCTGACAATTTTGTAATTATCGGAGGAACCGCTTGTGATGAAGTTTTGGCAGGGACAGCTATGCGACCCCGTCCGACACTTGATATCGACATAATTGTGATAGTCGAGAACATGACTGTAGATTTTGCCATTGCTTTCTGGAATTTTATAGCTGAGGGAGGATATAGACCTGGAATCAGAAAAAATGATGATGAGTCTCCCAAATATGTACTTTATAGTTTTGACAATGGCGCTCCCGGATACCCAATTAAAATAGAATTGCTATCGCGTCATAACACAATATTTTCAAATGCGGCTCATACGGAACCATTGCCGATTGATGGTAATGTTTCAAGTTTGTCCGCGATTATTCTTGATGATCCGTATTATTGGTTGACGGTTAAAAACTCGTTTATAAGCAATGGTCTACGATTCGCGGCTCCAGTTGCTTTAGCTGCTTTGAAAGTCAGGGCATACCTGAATCTTATGGCAGATAGACAAAGAGGTCATAGCGTGAACACTAAGGATATAATGAAGCATCGCAATGATGTTCTGAAACTTGTAGCTACGATGGTTCCTGGAGAAATAACGGAAGTGAGTAGCGAGGTGCTTGACACTATAAATGAGTTTTCGAATACCTTGTTAGCGTCATTGCCAAATCAGTCAATGAGAGACGCTTTGCGTGCAAATGATGACACATTGCGACTTTATCTTGAGTCTTTACCCTCATTCTATACAGCAGCAGAATAGATAGCCGGCCATTAGATGACTATATTGGAAACCAAGGGAAAATATAATTGTGCTTTTTTTAATAATGGCTCAACTTTTGCAATTTCTTAAAATCTCACAGAGGGCGCAGAGGCGCAGAGTTTCTAAGAAAATTGAGTTTGCGAAACTTAAATAAAATGAGTAAATATACTGCAGAAATATTATATAGGTTGCCTGTGGCTCTTATGCTTGCTGTTTTGGTGAGTATTGTTATTTCGTGTAATGGTAACCAAGCAATAGACGTCAAGTTAAACGATGCAGAAGATGTCATGAATCAATATCCTGATTCTGCATTGACTATTCTTCGTAGTATTGATAAGGAATTTCTCAAGTCTAAACAAGAACGGGCAAGATACGCTTTGCTGATGTCTATGGCTTTGGATAAGAATTATATTGACACTACCACTTTTGATGTTCTTCAGCCTGCGATTGACTATTATCTTGATAAAGGCTCTGCCGATGAAAGACTGCGTACTCTTTATTATCAGGGTTGTATCTTTTTGAATAGATCAGACTTTGACATGGCAATGGATTGTTATCTTAAAGCAGAAGATGTGAAAAATGATTGGCAGGATACTCTTACCTATGCTAATTTGCTTGTGGCCCAAGGGAATATTTATGCTAAGTCTTATCAGTTGAAAGATTATATTCATAATAACATACGTGCATCAAAACTGTATAACAAAATTGGTGAACAGCGTCGTGAACTGTCAAGCCTTATCCGTGCGTTAGACGGTTCTATTAGTTTGGGAGATAAAAGCAAATCGGATAGCATTATGATTAGGACCGACTCTCTTGTACAATTTCTTCCTGAATTCAACGAAGCATTGGTTAGCATAAGGATGATATACGGCATCCGCTTTGATTCTGATAGTGTAATTAATAATATCTTGGATTCAATATCAGATTTTTCTCAGTACGACGATGAAACCAAACTTGACATCTCTTTAGGATATCTGAAATTGAACGAGCCTCACAAAGCTAAATTGGTTTTTGAATCAATAGGTCCGAATTCCACTACGACTAAAGATTTTAGATATATATCCATTAGACCTGAAGTTTTAGAAGCAAACGGAGAATATGAGAAAGCTCTTGAAGCATCTAAAAATTTCCATACCGCCGTTGAATCTGAGAACTCTAAAATCTATTCACAGAAAACCACTGTAGCAGCAGAGCTACACGAATTAAAACTCAATCATCTTTACTCAATCCAAAGCAAAGACAGGCAATTATGGTTAGGGCTATGTGTGGTATTAGTACTTATAATAACTGTTGGCATTATCTACTATCAACTTCGGATAGGTAAGAAGAACAGGATTATTTCAGAAAAAGAACAGTCAAGATTGCAACTTGAAAACGAAAACCTCCAGAAGCAAAATACCGTTCTTGAATTGGAGAAACAAGCAAAGGAAATGGAGTCCGAGAAACAGAATCTTGTTGTCGAAAACATGAGACTGAGAATCTCCCAACTTGAAACGGAAAACGAACAGCTAAAAGATTTGTCGCAACAAGAAGAGCTGCCTTCGGATGTCAGGAAGGTGATAAAAGAGCGGATTGAAAAGATGAACGCTCTTTTCGCTGCCCGTATTCTGGAGAAAGACGCGGATGTTACTCTATATGATGATTGGGTTAAGCAGGAGATAAGTGATAAGGAGCATTTCATGGACTCTAACCGTCTTGCATTCACAGCATCGCATCCTATGTTCATTAAATACCTTAAAGATCATGAATTGACAGATTATGAGATCAACTATCTTTGCCTATATGCCATCGGTCTGAAAGGAAAGGAGGTTGGCAACTATATGCAGCTTCGTCGTCATTACAACATAAGCAGTGAGATCAGAAGAAAGCTCGGCATTGATGAGCATGACACCAATATAGGAATATACGTTAGAAAGCTCTTGAAAAAGCTCTGATTGCCTATTTTTCTGTAGCTGCCGTTAAACTTTTGGATACCCTGCGCCAAAATTACGTTATTACAAATCTTTAAGAAATTGATTTAGTGACAAATAAAATTTGCCACCGTTAAACTTTTTGTCTTGTATGGAAACTTTTTTAGTTCTAACTTTGCATTAATTAATAGTCTGAAATCGAATAAAACCCCGTAGAGTATGAAGAGTTTTCAAATAACAGCAATCGTAGCAGCATCTTTGTTTGCCTCATCGTTTTGCTTCTCATCGTGTTCAAATCATAACGATGAAATGACAGGCTGGATGTACTGGTCCAATAAAAACCTATCACCGGAAGATATAAAATTTGATTATATGCTTGATGCGGTTTCCAAACTGTATCTCGAAGTTAATTACAAAGGAGGCGATATAACGCTCATTTGTAATAACTACGACAATCTACAGCCAATCGGCACAGATGGGTATGACACATATGATTGTGGTTGGGGCGTGTTCACAGTTGACGGTCGCCAAGTAAAGTGCCATTTCCCGGAAGATTCTTCGGGAAAGTCGGAAGCGATAGAACAAATCACAATTTCCGCTAAAAATGGGAAAGAGGTGGTTAATACTATCTTGCTCATCAAGAGATCTTTCGGTAAACTTGTGCCCGACACTAATCCCGATAAATTCCACGATAAATACAAAATTTAACTGTGAAGCGTGTGAATAACGCACATATAGTTACACCACCTACAGCCAGCTATCATCCTACGAGTCACAGCGATGGCTCCGCGGACGTGGACTGCTGTTTACAATCTCTTTAAGAAAATGAAAAAGATAATCACCCTCACAGTAATGTGCTTCTTGGCTATAGCTGCCAAAGCACAAGAGAAAGCCAATATCTGCGTAAGCTATATAGAAAAATATAAGAATCACATCGGCTACGACCTTGAGAAGAAATACATACTATATACCAACGGTGTGGTCTCAAAATTTTGCGATCCGGTGGCTGAATATGTTGACTCCCTATGTTCTACACCCAAAGGGAAAGAAGAATATAATATGATGCTGACAAAAGCAATAGAATCAGGTTCTACGCCTTTGAGTCCTTCCTCAACGTTATGTGTGTTTCAATCTCTCACAGACAAAAACGTAAACGTTTTTGATCAATCGGGTAGTGATTACTATACATATACTGAGCCTATGGATGAGATGGAATGGACAATTGGGGATTCAACAAAAATCGTACTTGGCTATGAGTGTATAATGGCAACGAGTAATTACCACGGTAGGGAATGGACCGCTTGGTTCTCCCCGGAGATTCCTACCACTTTTGGTCCGTGGAAATTCCACGGCTTGCCGGGGCTGATCCTTGAAGCTGTAGATGCAGACAAGATATATTTGTTCGAGGCGACGGGACTGGAGGGATGCTTGAAAGAAATCAGTCCTCTTTATTCAAAATCAATTTATTCTTATGGCGATCGTAAGGAAATGCTCAAAGCAGCCAGATATATTCTTGATAACCCATATGCTTATCTTGCTGCAATTACCGGACAGTCTGTCGAAGAGTTAAAAGATGATGATGAGGAAGAAGACGATATCGACAAAAATTGGGATTACCTTGAAACAGACTACAGATAGATACCAGATGATAAGAACATTTATATCTTCAATAATGAAAAAATTAGTAATCTTCTTGCTTATTGGAATTTATGTAACTTCCATAACGCAACTTAGAGAAGAGTCTCCATCCGTCCAAATGCTTGAAGGTGAGATCCGAGCCGGACTGACTACTCCGCTTGGAGGTTATCATACCGGCAAAGCTCAAGTTAGCGAAACTCTAATTTTAGCCTCCCGTTCAGATTCGTAATTGGAGGCAGACCCAAAAGACATGAATAAATATTTGAAAAACTTATTCTTCTTGATAATGATGTGTTCGTCATTATGTGCTTATCCGCAGAATGATTATAAATTTAGAGCCTCATTATCAGGAGGAATATATGTCAACAACGAACAGGCTTGGTTTCTGGAACCGTCAGTTTCATGGCATTTTCATAAATATTTTGGTGTAAGTGCCTCAATGGAATTTACGAGCCAATACAATCAACCGAGCAGAACGACAGTAATTAATGGTCACGAAGCTGAACTTGTCGATAATGAGCGCAATGTAGGTTGGATAATATTTAAACCTCAATTAATATTCAAATCGCCTACACTCTGGAAAAGTAGCGATGCTTTCATGCGTCTATGGGTTCAGGCAGAGCCTGGCATCAGTCTCGCATGTCCATTCCGAAATTCGCTGACATACGAAATCAAGGAATTTCAAGGTAGTGTTTCTCATATTACTGATTACAGAAAATTTCCTAACAAAGACCTGAAATGGTTTTATTGGAATGCCAGAATCTCAGTAAACTTTGCCGTAG
>CAYNEZ010000157.1:0-7583 GCA_964396365.1 uncultured Sangeribacter sp.
CGATTTCAAAAAAATGTATTCGTTCCTTTATTGATGGTCTTCCGCATCCTTCGGAAATATTTGAGGGAACCGAAATAATTGCTCGACCCAATTGACCAGATAAACCAAATCTTTCTGTTATTGGGAAATTAGCTACAAGGATAGACACCTCCTTTACCAAAATCTTTACCAAAATTCTAGCTTTTTGCCAGGCTTCAAGCTTCTCCATCCTCCCCTCTCCCCTAAATCATCTTGCTGTTGGCAGCCGCAATAATAGCTTCGGTGATGTTGCGGACTCCCAGTTTCTCAAAAAGTTGCTTGCGATATTTCTTGATGGTGTCGGGAGAAAGGCACATCTTGTCGGCAATCTCCGACATAGTGAATCCTTGAATAGAAAGAGTTATGACCGATTTCTCCCCTTCTGTGAGTGTCGGCATACTCCTTTTGTCCCATCTGCGTGTCAGGCGGTTGTATTCAAAATACTCTGGAGAGCCTACACGGTGCATCTCTATATGTCCGGGTGTAGTATGACTGGAGACTGAGACTACGCAGAGTGCAAGCCAGATCCTACCGTCGGAGGTCGTGGCTATAGGAGTGAGCTTGTGGTTTACAAGAATCGGATGCCCGTCATTGATGATGTGGAAATCGTATTGGATGTACCAATCTCTACGTTCTTCCACCGGGATGTTGCTATAGAAAGAGAATCCGGAGCTGTTCAAATCAAGCAAAAGCGACTGCTCATCCTGGGGCACATATTCGAGATAGAAACGGTAGCCTATTTCCTTCATTTTCTCCGGCGTGAGACCACAAAGGAACATCGGATTGGGAGAAACGTATAGAAAGTTATGCTTGAAATAGTCTATAATATATACACTCTGATAGGTGGAACGTGAAAACGCCTCAGCCGAGCGAATGTACTCACCCGCTCTGCCATAGTCAAGCTCTTCCTGAAGCTTCACCTCATTATCAGGAATGAAGAAATCATCTACATTGCTATGCATCATCCAAAAATATTTGAGACTTTATATTCGTTGGTAAAGTTACTAAAAAAGGATGACAGGAAAGATGATTTATTATGAAAATCTTCTCTAAACAGGCAAAAAATATACTTAAGTATATTTTTTCGTATTTTTTTTGAGTTTGTGATGATAAAAAACAAACTAAGTAGCTCGCAAAAAAGAATTGATTTTTCCTTTTTCATATTCGCATCAGTTTTTATTGATTTCTGACGCAAATTTATATCTAAACGAGTCTTAATACCAAATATAAAAGTCTTAATACAGAAAATGCAACCTACTGATAATCAGAGGTTACATCTCTCAAAAGTCTTAATTGGTTTATGGAATGCCTTAATGCAGGCTTAATGGCTCAGCTTCTCACGAAGAAATTCTACGATATCCTCTTTTTCAGGAACTCCGAGCTTCTTTCTGATTGAAGATTTTCTGACATAGATTGTGGAAGTGGTCTGCGAAGTGATGACACTTATTTCCTTAGTGGAAAACCCTGCCATCATAAGCACAATAATCTGCTCTTCCTTTCGAGTGAGTACGCCCCCATATTCAGAATGAAGCTTGTCATAGAATCCGGAATAGAGATTATTGATAAGTTCAAACACGTTATCCCAGTTTACGAGTTCTCCATTTGTGTCACTTTCTATAGAGGAAATTTTGCGCAACAGTTCCCGGTTCTGTTCGGTCGGCGTCTCCGCTACCATCTTTATTATACCGAGTTGCTGAAGCATCGCTCGGCGTAGGGCATTGGGAGTTTTTTCGTCAGATACTTTTGTGCTGGGAGTTGATTTAAGTTCTTCAACCATCTTCTGCAAGGCCTCTACGCGTTCTTCGTTTTCAAGCTCTCGCTGGCGACGTTGCATGATGATTAATGCGGCTCCGCCAAGTAGAAGAACACATATTAAAGCTATCATAAGAATGACCATTGTCTTACGCTGACTTTCTGTTTTCAACTCCAAGGCCCTGCTTTGCTGCTGCAATGCTCCGCGTTCAGATTCCCATTGCGAGGCCTTCATACGGTTATAGCGTTCACGCTGACGGTTGTTGAGTCCATTGACGTGCTTCAGCTTCATCTTGCCCGTTTGTTTGAAATCGATCATCGTATGAATCAGATTGCTATAACTACGATAATATGTTTCATCTTCTGGCCTTAAACGCTTTGCAATACTGTCAGCAATTGCAATTTCCTTTGAAGCCAGTTCCAAGTTGCCCATATTCAACGCATTTATGGCCCGTATCATATGCAGGTAATCGGCTGCGCCATTGTCCGGACCCGCATGTTGAAAAGTGAAATCGATATCTGATTCGCTTTCTTTGTATCGTCCTAATTCAGTCAGGATTTGGGCACGTTCCAGCAGCATCTTGAAATTCAATTCCCCCAATTGATTACTTCGGGAATAATCTATAATCTCATTCGTCAATGATAGGGCTGAATCCATTTTCTCTGCATTCTCGTTTGTGCTCACCAAAATGTATTTCGCTTCAATTTGTCTCTTAGTGTCTGTTTCAAGGCTAATCAATCGTTTTGCAATTGGAATAAGCCGTTCCCCTTGATATTCTGATGCTCCAAGCAGTCCTCTAACTCGCAAAGTCTGAACCATCAAGGAGTCTGGCACATCGGGAAGTTGGATCAATGAATCGAGCAGAACTATCGCCCCCTGGGTGTCACCAACCCAAAACTTATACCATGCCAGTGCAGTGCCACTACGCATATCTCTTACGATATCTTTACCACGATAATATTCATGAGCAAACGTAATGAGAGAGTCAGCTATCATTGAACGGTTTTGCTTCATGTGCCCCCATGCTTTCAGGAAGTGATACTTAGCTCGGATTGAATCAACAGAAAGATCAGACGGATCTATTGCATCCAGCATTGACATGGCACTGTCTTTGGCGGTGGACATCAATGATTCTGCTTCGTTCAAAATCTTATTTTGATAAGAATTTGAGCGCAAGCAATTTGTCATGCTCAGTGCGAAGAATATCAATAAAATAAATACTATATTTCTCATTCCGCTCTTTCCAAAATTGTTTATAATTAGAGGCAATGTTTATATGCCATAATATCCTTTATTTAAAAAATCTTGCTGATAGCTTCAAATGAAAAGAATTGACCATAAAGAATCATATAGTCTTCTCTTTGGGCTTTATTTAGTAGTTTACTCTTCTGCAAAACGTGAAGGAATTTCCCCTCATATGATTCAAAAATCAAACTACCTTTTTCATCCAACTGTGATAATAGGGAATGTATTGATTGCCTACTTCCAATAAGTTGAGTTCTACCTCGCACATAAATTTACTATTATAACGCAACGGCACGACAAATATTTCCCTCTTGAATGAGATATTGCAGTTTTTTCAAATAAAGTTGTTTCGACTTATTTTTTTTAAAGGTATGATAACAAGAGCCTGTCTGATAATATCAGAACCTAAGAAACTTCATCGCCACGCAGCACTTTCTTTCCATAATTTTTTCAACAATTTTCCCGTTCTTTTAATTACCGTAAAAATTTTTGAAAAAAATCTCATTTTGAATAGTACCTTGAGATAATGTTCGCGTCATATAAGTGAACCGGGTCAAATCCCGTACAACTTTATTGAGGATTACTTATGTAGCTACAATCAATATTCTCTTGAAATTCAAATGTAATTTATGGAATGAAAAAGTTTCTATCATTGCTTTTCAGCTTAATATGTTGCGTGTCCGCAATTTCTGCACAAAACGTCACCATCAGGGCAGTTAATCAACCGGCCGCAACCGTATTCCGATCTATCATGGAGCAGACCGGTAAGAACTTCGTATACTCTTCTGAGCTGCTTAAGGATGTGAAGGTCACAGTTAAGGCAAAAAACAAACCTTTGAAATACGTGTTGGCGGAAATGTTCTCAGAATTACCCATAGAGTATAAAATCAAAGGTGATATTATTGTGTTGAAGCAGAAAAAGAACGTTGACAAACAAAAAAAGACTAAATCTCCTGTTCTGTCCGCTCCCACAATATATGCTCCGGATTCTGTTATTTCAACCATGCTTGATGAAGTGGTGGTGGTATCTCGACTCGAAGCCCCACAAATTGAAACGGCTGAGATCGGAGCGAAAAAAGTTACTGCCGAAGAAGTGCGAAATACTCCGGTGCTCTTCGGAGAAGCGGATGTGATAAAGGCACTGCACACACAACCGGGGGTTACAGAAGGCACTGAGGGAATGGCTGGAATGTTTGTCCATGGAGGTAATGCTGATGAAAACCTTTATATGCTCGACAATGTGCCTATTTATCAAGCCAATCATTTCGCGGGTCTGTTTTCTGCATTCAATACCGATATAATTCGTTATATCGACTTTTTTAAATCTTCCATACCGGCTAAGTATGATGGTCGCCTTTCTTCGTTTATGGATGTGCGTCTACTGAATGGCAATCGTGAGGGGCATCACGGCTCTGCCCGGTTGGGACTTACCTCAGGTGCTTTCAACATATCCGGACCTATCGGTAAAAAAACAACCTATCTTGTAGGATTACGTCGCTCGTGGTTTGATGCGCTGACCATCCCTATCGTGGCAATCGCAAATTCTCATAACGAAAACGAGAAACTGCGGTTCAATTATTACTTCATGGACCTAAATGCCCGTGTGCAACATCGGTTCTCACCTAAAGCAACTGCTTTTGTCAGCGTCTATTTCGGAGATGATAAACTGAAGACCGGTACAGAAGCTAAAGGTTATGACAAGCCAAACTATTTCGGATCTTTTGATGATGACCATTATGATATGCATTGGGGCAATATTCTTGCACAGGCAGGGCTAAACTACCGCTTCAATGATAATCTTTCATCAGAGTTCACTGCTGCATATACCAGATTCTTCTCCAGCATGAATCATGACTATACACTCAGGGATAAATCGACTGACCGCCTTGACGAATCACATACTGTTCTCAATACCGACAACAATATTAATGATTGGATTTTCAGAGGAGACTTTGATTGGATCCCTAATGAGAAAAACCGTGTGCGTTTCGGTGCAGGATACACCAGACATTCCTTTCTTCCAGCAAAAACTTTACGAGAATATGAGATTGGGACAACTCATCTTGAGACACGAGACTCAACGTGGAGTTATGGCGCAAATGAAGTTAATGCCTATATAGAAGACGATTGGTCTATCAACTCTAAGTTCAGGATGAATGCCGGATTTCATGCCTCACTATTCAATATAGGTGGAAAAACTAAACATGGTCTGTCCCCTCGCTTGTCATTCAGTTATCGTCCAGCAGAGAACTGGGCTGCGAAATTTGCTTATGCCCACACCACTCAGTATGTCCATCAACTCAACCAAAGTTATCTGGCACTCCCTACTGACCAATGGATTCCTGTCACGGGTAAATTCAAACCCGAGTCAGCAGACAAAATCTCGATTGGAGGATACTGGCAGACTTCCGATGGCAAATATGCCGTCTCAGTGGAAGGATACTACAAATGGATGTACAATATTCTTGATTATCGTGATGAATACTATCTGCGTCCACCACTTGATATGTGGAATGCGCAATTATGCAGTGGCAAAGGCACTGCAAAGGGGATAGATTTCAAGGTGGAGAAAGTATATGGAAAGGTTACAGGACACATTTCATATTCTTTGGGATGGGCAGACCGCACTTTTGCCGATAAGAATGGTGGGAAGACGTTCCCTGCGAAATTTGACCATAGACACACCATAAATGTCATGGTCAACTGGAAGATCAATGATAAGGTCCAACTAAATGCTTCGTGGGTAGGACATTCCGGCAACCGATTCACACTGTTAAATCAAGTGTGGAATGACCCTGAATTTGACGTTAATGATTGGCATGGAAGTGGCGCATCCCCCTTGCGTACTGATATCAACAGTTATAAATTGCCTTTTTACCACCGTCTCGACTTGAGCTGTACGGTCAAAAACAAACGTGGGTACTGGACATTCGGCCTATACAACGCATATTGCCACATGAATACATTGGCTGTGAAACGCGGCACCCGCGATATTATAGTGTCAACACCGGATGAATACTCCATCACGTTTGAACCGGCATTCAAACGTGTCAAACTTCTTCCTGTCATTCCTTCAATTTCATACACATGGCTATTCTAAAAAAATTTTATCCAATATTATTCCTACCGCTTCTGTCTTCATGCGAAGAGGTATTTACACCCGATGCGCCACATACACCGGTATTATGCATAAACTCTTTGATAACTTCCGGAGAACCAATTGAGACCACCGTATCAAAGTCAAGACTCTATACCGACAGTCCTGATAAATCAGAAGTCGAGGATGCCGACGTGAGGATTTATGCTAATGGCGAGTTGCAGCTTGATTCATATATCCCCAAAGAAGGGGATGATATTATGATTGTTGCAGTAAGTCCATCTGTGGGCAGATGTGAGGCGAATGTCACTATTCCAATGCCGATCCAAACTCCTACCGCAACGTGGGAGGCGTTTGATGTGAGTTGCTGGAAGTCGGGCAATGGTATAGCTTCCGTGCAATTCAAACTCAAAGTCAACCTTGAAATTGAGGATCCTGAGGGGGAGAATTATTATAAATTTGCTTTCAGCTCCTTTTCTAAATCAAAAGAAGTTTCTGAAGACCTTGATGCAAGTGACAACTTTAAATTCTCGGTAGGTTCTTTCCTATATAATATGGAACCAATATTCAGTGAGCACATAGGCATTTTTGAGTCTATCATGGGTGGCGATGCTGAGGGGTTCACGTTTTTTACCGACCGTCAGTTCTCCGGCAAAAAATATACACTCCATCTTCAGTTTGACAACTGTTGGTTTTGCTATCCGGCAAATGACATTCCTGAATGCAATGTCGATCTAATTGTAAACTCGGTTTCCTCTTCCTATTATAACTGGGCAAATTATTTATGGCAGAGAGACAGCGGAGTGCTATCGGAATTTAGCGACTATGGTTTTGGTGATCCCATATGGGGGTATAGCAATGTAAGTTCTGGAGCCGGAGTGGTAGCTGCACAATCGAAGTCAGTCTGCACCATAGATTTAACTGATTTTATTCGCAAAACAATAAACGAAACTAAAAAAGAAAATTATGATTACTAAGATTAAACTTATTATGATGGTGATTATTATCGGCATCATGTTCGCTTCATGTAGCGAGGAAGCCCCGGCAAGAATGCTTTGGGAAGTATCGGCTACCCCAACAGAGAATGTCAAAGCCGCTTTCGATCCGCAATTCTATGAGCAGATCCAGATTACTTCTAATGGTGAAGGTGGTGAAGCAACTCTCATATGCACAAACTACAAGACTCTTATCTTAAATGGAGCTACTAAGAATGAATATATAGACGCAGATTGCCATTTTACTGCAACGATCATAGAGCCCGGAGTCATCAAAATTGTCCTCGACAAAATACCCGACAACTTTCAGGAGACCAAATCACTCCTCCATATTGGGGGAAACGAGGGCAAAAGCTCCAATACTACAAATGTAAGTATCATTCGAAAACCATAAGACTGCAAAGTTAAAAAAACAAATCCAACACTAAGACCCCATCTCATAAAATTTCAGAGTCACTGGGGCGGTTTTGGGCGA
>CAYNEZ010000158.1:0-7489 GCA_964396365.1 uncultured Sangeribacter sp.
TTGCTTTGTGTCTCTAATCTTACTGATGAGTCAAGTATTTGCCTACGTATCAAGGTGCAGACTGGTACCTTCATATAACAATTATCGTGCCAAAGTAATCCGAACTAATTTGTGTCTTATATTCACTTTAGACAATTGAAAATCGGCGAGTTTCTTTAAGAAACTATAATGACGAGCCAAATTGACGACGAGATAGACACAATCGTTAACGCGCAAAAGAAGAAGTATTCTGAATAACTTGATGCCTGACTTGATGCCTATGCACTAAGTCTGTTATCAGGTCAAATTGTTTCGTATTCATTCTAATCTTATTATCTTGTGCCCTGACTTTTGCCCCGACTTATGCGTTTCGCATAAGTCAATCACTAAGATTATGTTTTTCTTTTCACCAGTCACATATATAGTTAAGTTTAGTTTATCGGGCGTGTATATAGCCCGAACCAAACTAAACTGACACTCAAAATCCATGATGGTGCCAAATGCATGTAAAAAATATGCGATTTGGCACTCTTTCATCATTATTATCTTATATGGAATGTGTTGTGTCTGGTTATCAGCAATCTGCTGAACATGAATAAATCCAATTTATATTATTATATTATAATTTTGTTTTGTCGCAAAAAATTACTAAATTTGCGACATGATTGTCGCATTTTATGGAAGAAAATACGACATAATAATGGTAGTTGATATGATTGAAAGTATTGAGAATAAGATATATAATTCTATAAAAAGAAGAAAAAATGGTGTAATCTTCTTTGCTTCTGACTTCGTGCATATGGGGAATGGTCAAGCCATCAACAAAGCTTTGGAGAGACTTACAAATGCCCAAAAGATTCTTCGGCTGTCTAAGGGCATGTATTGCAAACCTCGAATTGATACAGAATTGGGCTTAGGAGTTATCTATCCCACTTTGGAAGAAATTGCGGAAGCTATAGCAAAGAGAGATAGATCCCGAATAATGCCCACTGGAGATTATGCGCTCAATAGACTTGGTCTATCGACTCAAGTGCCGATGAATGCTGTTTATTATACGGATGGGACACCGAGGAAAATTCAGATATACAATGGAAGAGGTATTCGTTTCCTAAGGGTTGCCCCTAAAAGACTTGCATTCAAAAATAAGTTGTCTGCCATGCTAACTTTTGCGTTATTGGAAGTAGGAAGAGGCAATCTGACTAAAGAGCAGGAGAATCGCATTAAGGAACTCCTTACAAAAGTTCCTCAAGAAGCCATTATCAGTGATTATCCCCTTATGCCGGATTGGATACGGACTATTATAAAAAACAGTTATGCAGAACTTTCTTAAACTTTCCGATACTCAGCGTAGAACCGTATACGAGCAGATTGCTTTAAGAGTAGGTATTTCAGACCCCCGTGCTATAGAAAAAGATATGTGGGTCTCATCATTGTTGCAGATAGTTTTCGGTCTGACTTATGCTGATAAGTTTGTGTTCAAAGGTGGCTCATCTTTAAGTAAAATATGGAAACTCATCCATAGATTTTCCGAAGATATAGATCTTGCTATAGACCGTTCATTATTTGGATTGGAAGGAGATCTCACAAAGAAGCAACTTAAAAAGCTGCGAAAGGAATCATCCCTATTTGTAAAAGATAAGCTGGCCACTGATATAACGGAATCCTTGAACCTGTATAATCTTGACCAATATTGTGATGTTATCCCAGAACCTGATGGCGAAGGAGACGGCACATATCCGGAACCAAGAAAAATTCATATTGTATACAAATCTGTTTTTGATAAAGGCGATGGATACCTTCGTCCAGAAGTGTTGCTTGAGGTTGGTGCTCGTTCGCTATTCGAGCCTACATCTCAGGCAACTGTCAAGTCCATGATCTCAGAAAACAGTGAAATAAAAACGAGCATAGCGGATACTATGATTACGTGCGCTGTCCCACAGAAGACTTTTCTGGAAAAGGCGTTTCTTCTTCATGAACTTTTTACTACAGAAATGGGTATGAAGGCAAATCGAAAATCGAGGCATCTGTATGATCTGGAACATCTGATGGCTCGCGAAGAAATATTATCAGCAGTCAACAATGCGGAACTTTGGGAAACTATCCGACATCATAGAGAGGTATTTACTTCAATTCGGGGAGTGGATTATACTCCGGATATCCGACAACGTATTGTACTAATTCCGCCAAAAAAATTTGAGTCGGAATGGCGTAAGGACTATGACGCAATGCAAAAATCAATGATCTATGGCGAAGAAATGTCATACGATGATCTAATTTCAAAAATAGATCAATTACAGGAGCTATTCAGGAACGTATAGATTTAAAAGACATACTGAGTAACAAGGCAACCCTTGATAGTAAAGCAGATTCAATTGTGCTTTTAATGATATTAGGAATAAAAGTTCCTTTTGCCGGAAGAGATAGATGCGTGGTGTTGCTGATATGCAGTTTCCCCGATGGGATGCTCGATACTGTCATGCGCGATACTGCCTATGCACGAAGCAAAGAATGGCGCAGGCAACGCGATCACTGAATTTCTAACAATTAATTTTGCATCTCCATCTCTTTCGATCCGACAAAAGGAGCAATAATGGTCATTCTTCAATCAAGTCAGTTGTGAATCTATTTGAGAATGTCAGAACTTCGGGTCCATACTTGCTTGGAGTTGGTCATGGCAGGTGTGTTCTGAGCCATTACTCCTACAAGCGGATGAGGGACATAGCACTCTTGTAAATAATCAATTTCTTCAGCGGTCAGTTCAAGATCAACAGACCTGATCATTCCGTCAAGATGATGCTTCTTGGTGGCGCCTACGACCGGCGCAGTTACTTTAGTCAAAAGCCATGCTAATGCAATCTCCGTCATGGATACACCTCGTTTATCTGCTATCTCCATCACCCGGCGTATTATCACCTCATCCTGCTTTGCGGATGCATCATATTTCAGTCGGGCATAACTGTCCTCTTCAAGTCGCTTTGAATCTTCTCCCGGTCGTTTTGAGAGGCGCCCGCTTGCAAGCGCACTGTAAGGCGTCATCGCAATATTTTCCTCCGTACACAACGGTTTCATCTCACGTTCCTCTTCACGGAATAGGAGATTGTAGTGTCCCTGAACGGAAACAAACTTAGTCAGATTTTCATACTCTGCTATAGTGTTGGCTTTGGCAAGCTGCCATGCAAAACAATTGGAGATTCCGATATACCTCGCTTTCCCACTTTTCACGATGTCGTGAAGTGTGCGCATCACCTCGTGAATGGGAGTGTTGTAGTCCCACATATGATATATATAGAGATCCACATAGTCCATGCCGAGATGACGGAGGCTCGCATCAATACTCATCTCAATGTGCTGTCGGCCGGAAATCCCGTTTGCTATATCCTCTTGCGACCGTGGAAGGAACTTGGTGGCAACCACCACATCCTCACGCTTTGCGAAGTCGCGCAAAGCACGTCCTACATACTGCTCACTGGTGCCGTTCTGATAACCTATGGCAGTGTCGAAGAAATTAATACCACCTTCGAGAGCGGCTTTAATGATATTGCGTGTTTCCGGTTCTCCTATTGTCCATGAGTGCTGCCCATTGTTCGGGTCACCGAATCCCATGCAGCCTAAGCAGATACGGGACACCGAAAGATCTGAGTCCCCTAATTTTGTATATTTCATCTTGTCAAACTTAAGTTTACATACCCTCATAAATTTATAACCTCATAACCGTCAACTTTCCATACGAAAGCTGAACTATTCAATCTTATTTATTATTTTGCTGTTTGGATTCAGAGGATTTTGGTCACACAATTCAAGCGATTTCACCATGTGGAGAGTGCCCTGCTTGTATTTCTGAAAATGTGGCGAGGCAATATGACTCTTATAGGCATCCTGGCTTGCGTATGTCTCAAGGATAGTGATGAGACAAGGATCGTTCTTGTCTGCTACCGCATACATAGTCAGTACTCCAGGCTCTGTACGCAACGACGTAGCGCCAACCTCCGTCGCCATCTTCATATATTCATCAAGATACTGGGGATAGACCTCAATCCGGGAGAGTCTTACAATTCCATCTTTCGCCATCAGCAACTTCTTGCATTGTGGCTCTGAAACTGGCTGTTTGGAGAAATGCTTTTCAATTCCAAAAAGAGCCAAAGCGTTGTCCCGTAATATTTGCTCCTTATAGGGAGAAAGCCGCTCATTGTCATCTATTGATGTAATCAGATTTTCATAGACTTTCTGCAACGCTGTTGCGGGAACGAAGCTATAGTCAGAGCCATACAGAATATGCGTCGGATCAGTAATCGTCAGCAGGAGGTCAAGAATTTCCGCAGACGGGCCTCCCGCAACATCATAATAGAGGTTACGCATATTCGCATCAATATCGAAAGGCTTTTCGACCACCCCCATCGCTGACATCAGTGGATAGCCGTTTTTCAATCGGGCAATCGCTGTAGGGAGGAATGAACCTGCGTGCGGCACAACAAACTTGATGTCTGGATAACGTGTCATTATGTTGTGTGCCACCATGTTCAGAACCGCACGTGTGGTCTCTACCGGATACTCGTAAACGAATATCGGACCGGAAGTGAACACACTGTCAGGAAGTGACTCAGGGCGATGCGGATGGATTATCACGACTGCCTTGCGGTCGTTAAGCTCCTTCATCAGAGGGTCGAGGGCAGGATCACCCAAGTAAAGCCCCCGGCTGTTTGTAGGGAGCTTTATTCCGTCGGCTTTCAGTGTGTCAAGGACATATATGGTTTCCTGAATGGCAGCATCCACATCCGGCAACGGTACGGATGCGCAGTACATGAATCTATCGGGATGTCGTTGCTTCACAGCTGCACCTTCCTCATTTACCGAGCGGATTACATTCTTTGTCTCCTCAATATCCCCGAAATACGGATATGGGGATGAGAGCGTGAGCACGGACGTAGCAATGCCCAGTGAATCCATAAATGCAAGGTGCCCGTCTTCACTCCATGCTGGAAGTGGAAAACCATCTTCCATTAAAGCACCATTACGTTCAAGACATTCAAGATATGGTTTGGTCATGAGATGCGAATGAACATCGACCGCTTTTATATCCTTGTCTTGTGCCATTGAAGCTATTGATATGATGACACTGAATGCCGCTGCAACAAACCTCATCATACCATCGGGTTTTCCCATGACCATGTGCCTAAGGCTATTTTCTTGTTCATATTCTTTACTTTCTAATGTTAAACAAATTCTATTTCAGAAGGACATATATTCATATCCCTGAGTATCTCCAATTCATTATCCTCCAATATTGTCTGAGGTTGTTCTTCTTTGTTGGAGCCGCTTACAAATCTTTCCTGTTGAAGGAACCTGCTTATGATATCCGTCGGTGAGCATTTGTATCTTCTTGCCAAATAACGCACCACCTCATCTTTGCAGACATCAGAGGAAATCAATATCTTGCTTGTCATAACTCTATTATTTTTATAATGCAAAATTACTGTCAAAACTCCCGGTGGGCGTATCAAATACATCGCACTCTGTATCATTTTTACCGATAATGGGTGTACAGTGCTCATAATCAGATTATTTTTTGTAATTTTGCAGTATGAATAAAATACTCAAGGTTCATTCCCCCGGTGATTACAGTGCCTATCTTGGACAGACCGACCGCCACAGACTGGTGAGCGTCATAGATTATGAGGCTGCTTCACCTATTCGCCATAGTCTGAACAACTATGGGGTTTATGGCATATTCCTGCGTGATGACGCATCGGTCGACCTACAATACGGTTGTGGCAGATACGATTACAAGGAATCGACGCTACTGTGCGTATCTCCCGGTCAGATAGGAGGAAAGGAGGATAACGGAGAGACTGTATCAATTTCCGGCTGGGCGCTGCTGTTTCACCCTGACATACTTCACGGCACCCGGCTTGAAAAGATGATACACGAGTTTTCCTTCTTTGACTATCGTGTCAACGAGGCACTGCACATGAGCAAGGAGGAAAGGGATATTATTGTCTCCTTGATGAAGGCTATACAGCGCGAAATTGATGAGGAGCATGACAGGGAGCAGGATGAGATTATTGTCGGATATATAAATGTCCTGCTGAAATACTGCAAAAGATTCTACAACCGCCAGTTTGTCACGAGAAAGCATGAGAATTCAGATATCCTTGCCCGTTTTCAAGATACATTGGCAGATTATTATGCCAAGGGACTTCAGCTTAAGCAGGGGATTCCAACTATCCAGTATCTGGCTGATTGCCTATGTATGTCCCCCAACTATCTTGGTGACTTGATCAAGCGTTTAACGGGAGAGACGGCAGGAAATCATATAAGGAATTTCCTTGTGATTCAAGCGAAAAACGGATTTGCAGCTGGAAAGACAATATCCGAAGTAGCTTACGATATAGGATTGGAATATCCCCAGCATCTTAGTCGGATGTTCAAGAAACAGACAGGGATGACCCCATCGGAATACATTCGACATGTAAAGGGTAAAATATGAACGTAAGCTTGACAGCAAGCATGGTGATGGCATAGTAAAACGACTGTCTGTAGATTTGAAATCGATGTATCCTAAAATGTGTATATCTGTCACCAATCTGTGGGATACGAAGCGCTACTATGTGCGATTTAGAGAATCTTCTCCAAAACTCCGACACGCTGTCGAAGTTTTGCCGGGGTGGAATGTCAATAAATTGATTGCCAAGCTAGGAGATGATGACGATGCAATATTAATCCGGTTAGCAAATTCTTGAATTTTATTACAAATCCACTTTGACACAGTTTTCCCATCGGTATAATCGGCTTCGGCGAACATATCATAAGTCTGAGGAACAAGCCAAGAGAAAGGCCGCGAATAGGACCCCTCAACATTTAGTCTAAAATCTCTTAATATAAAGATTAACATAAGGTTTCAATATTGAAGGAATCACACTTATTATCTCCATGGTTCCTCAATGGTAACTAAAAAACGAGAGTCAGAATTAATCTAACTCTCTATTTTTAAAATCTTAGAGGTGATGTCGCCAGCATTGATTTTAATTTTCAATGCAACTGATTATCAGTCTTTTAGTGGGTATCTAAAGGAGAAAATCACCAGATGCTACACTGCTATTTTATAGAGTTTTGAGGCGTTTTGCACAGGCTTTACAACGTCTTCCACGCAATCCTTTCTATCAAGGTCCTCTGTTTGACTGCAAAGTTAGTGATTTTTCTCCACTTGTACAAATACTTACAACATATTAACTCAATTTAATAAAGTGATATTATTCAAAAATACAAAGTAAAATCATTCAAAAACGCACAGATATTTGTTGGAATGAGATTTTTTTAATAACTTTGCCGTTGATTATGAAAGAAGTAAAATATCTAAATAGAATCGCTGACAAGTCTCTTGAATTAAGATTGGAGGCTTTCGGTGCAGTGCAGATTGCCGGCCCTAAGTGGTGCGGCAAGACAACTACTGCGGAGCGACGAGCGGAAAGCGTTATAAAGATGCAGGATCCGGATCGTCGTGAGGGCTATTTGG
>CAYNEZ010000159.1:0-7436 GCA_964396365.1 uncultured Sangeribacter sp.
CAGATGGCAATATGTAGTGAGATAGAAATACAATGTTCAGAAAGATAAGTAATAAGGAATATGACTATACAGGATTTTAGGGATTACATGGCGACAGGCAAGCCCGTAGTCGGACATTCGGAGGTACACATGATGTTTCATCTGCTCTCGCAGGAGAGTAGTGTAAGTAGAACTGTGTCAAGGCCATTTTCCTTATTATATTAACCTCAGATGGGAGACACGATTTTTAATCGTGTTTCTCAGATGAGGAGCCTTCCTAGCTGCAAAGTTACATAATTTCATACCTGTCTCCAAATTTTATAGCTAATTGTTGTGATATGAGTGCCCAGTTTGACAAGGGCATAGTCCACTTCTCGCTGATGTCTCGGTAGGCAAGATAGACAAGTTTCTCCAATGCCGTATCAGAAGGGAACACCCCCTTGTTCTTCGTGACCTTGCGTATCTGCCGATGGTAGCCCTCTACGGTATTGGTCGTATAGATTAGACGTCGAATCTCTTTGGTGTATTGGAAGAACTCGGTCAGGCGTTCCCAGTTGTCACGCCACGACTTGATGACGATTGGGTACTGTTCGCCCCATTTTGCATCAAGGCTATCAAGTTCACTCTCTGCTGCCTCCTTGCTTACTGTGCCATAGACATGCTTCAGGTCCTTCAGGAACTCCTTCTGATGCTTACTGCCGATGTACTTGATGGAATTGCGTATCTGATGAACAATACACAATTGTACGGCTGTGTTTGGGAACACGCTCCGGATAGCATCCAGGAAGCCTTTCAGGCCATCCACGTAGCATATCATGATATCCTCCACACCACGGTTTTGAAGGTCTGTCAACACTTCCAGCCAAAAGCTGGCTCCCTCACTCTTTGCAACGTACATGCCAAGCAACTCCTTATGTCCATCCTTGTTGATGCCCAGGACATTGTAAATGGCGCGAGTGACTGCACGGCCAGTATCATCCTTTATCTTGTAGTGGATGGCATCAAGCCAGCAGATGGCATAGACGGCATCCAGAGAACGCGACTTCCATTCCTTGATTTCAGGCAGCACGCGGTCTGTGATGGCGCTGATGGTCTCTGCGGATAACTTGGTATTAAACTCACGTTCAAAGTAACGGCTGATCTCGCGGGTACTCGTGCCAAAGGCATACATACCGATAATCTGGTCTGCCATACCCTCGGCAAGAATCGTCTCACGCTTGCGAACGGTCTGAGGATCGAAACTGCCGTCACGGTCACGGGGAGTCTCAACAGTCACTTCGCCATACTGAGTCTGGACTGTCTTGGACATCTTACCGTTACGACGATTACCGCCAACATGGGATTCTTCACTCAGGTGAGCAGCCATCTCACCCTCAAGAGCCGCATTCAATATACGCTCCAATATTGGTGCCAATGCACCGTCTTTTCCGAACAAAGGCTTGCCTGTGCGTAATTGCTCGGCAGCCAGTTTGTAATCAATTTCTTCGTTTGACATCATAAAATAAACGTATTATACTACATTCTATTGTAGCCTGACACAGTTTACTTTACAGTCTCTCGCAGGAGGCGTTGAAGATTACTGCGGAAATTCCAGAATTCAGTCGTTCTATCATAGTAAATAGATTGTGGTACTTATCGTTTTTCTTTCTAACAGCAAGCACTATACGTCTGACTTCTTTACCTATATACTTAGTTATAATGTTCATCGTTCTTTTTTTAACAATTTGGTAATTACCTTACATCTCACTCTCTTCATCTACGTTCCAGTACTTATCGCTGAAACGTCGATTAAGTGTATCTGTCGTCTGATTATCAGTACAGAAATTCTCGATATCATATACTGAGTTGGTGGTACAATCCAGCATCATTTCTATACTGTGATCGATATTCTCGCTATTGATTCTGAATCTTTCGATGGCAAGGTCAAACTGCACGGTATCGTTTTTCAAATCGTCGTTCAGGTAATACATTCGGCTGATCATATCCTTATATGCTCTACCTTCCCGATGTATTTCTCTTGCTTTTCTGTATGTCTTCAGTGCCATCTCACATGTATAACTGGAATTAAGGAAGTGCATGTTCGGCTTTTTGATTTGTTCTAGCACTGATGCAAATATCCGACTTGATACATTCTGGCATTTGTATATCTTCCTATACTTCTCGCCAAGAGAAACAATATCTAATTTCTCGTATCCATTGTTTGCGTCCAAATTGTCCTTGGCAATCTGTAATTTGTTCTTTTTTATCTGACAATTTGTTACGTCATAGTAAGGGCATCTACTTTGCCACATGACATTTTTTTTCTTTGGATCAGCATCCACAGACTCGATATACGACTTACAATAGTTGGGCTGATTAGGGCAATTACCCTTAATCTTCTGATCGTAGATTTTGAAAAACTTATTTTCTCTTTCGATACAATCACTGTCATTTATTTCCGACAATTTTTTTTCATCGTCAAATAACCTCAGATATTTATATAATGAGTCAAATAAAATTGTCCACTGGTTTAGATCTTTATAGACACTTGCAATGAACGAGCTTGTAAACAGAGTTGTTGACGTATAAGGTGTGATGTTTTCTATAATATCTGTAAGGTCATAGATGGAATCTTTTATCAAGTATTCTAATAACCATAGTTTATCACTTAACGACTCCTTCTTGCAATCGTCTGCCTTTTTATATATCTTTTTGAAGAAGCACTTCCATCTTATATTTTCACTCTTATTAGAATCACACTTCAAAATTCCCAAAAGCTGCTTCGTATAGTACGTCGTCTGTTGTTCTATACTATCATGTCGTTGCATCAAATCCGGAAATGCCTCATTAATAATATACTTATTGAGCACGCTCTTGAATTTCAGAGACAGGATTCTTTCATATTGGGTATTTTCGTGTCTCAACTGATTCATTGACATACTATTGTATATGCCAATCAGCCTTTGTTCGAAGTCTTGATTTCTTTCAGAAAGACTTGACCAGCAAAAAGAACTTTTTTTATTGACCTCAACTTCATTCTCACGTTTTTGAAGGACTTTATTGTTTTTGCTTATATCATCTTGTATTGATTTGAAATAATCTACGCAACCTTTATTTACTGGGTCTGAAACAATACAGAGTTCTATCAGTTCATAATAGATAAGCATTACCTCTTCTAAGTCCGGGAAAAGAGTCAAACGGCTCAACGAGATATTTTCATACATCTGTACTGTAAATATCCATTTGAGTCTTTGAACCTCAACGAGGTTGATGAAACTATAATGGGAGTATAATAAAATCAGACACTGCTTCACAATTCTGTTCTTTATCTCATTCAAGAACTCACCGATGAGAATCTTGCTTCTCTCTAACTCTCTTATCTTTTCTCCCTTATCCTTTTCTTTCGTCAATTCATTCTTGCTATATTTGATAATTTTATTGTATTCTATCTCATCATCAACTATACGCAGATAGTTTTGTATCGCCCTAAGAATCTTCTTTAGACAATCTGCTGCTTTTTTGTAATCCTGAGCGTATTTGAATGTAACATGAGCCTCCCAAAAGTATAAGATGGAGGTCTCGAACTTGCTGAGTTTTTCTTTGTTATATTTCACGAGTTTGAACATCCCTTCATTTTTATCATTGTCGATGTTCTTATTCATCTCATGAACGTCATATAAGAAAAAGCACAGGAACTCTGTATCAATTAAGGTCTTAATGCCATTCTCTTCCGTTCTTGCACATGATAGCATCACATTTCCTAAACAATCCAAGACTTCTGCCATCTGCAGCATATGGTTTTGGCACATACTCTTGGCACTGCCACCGGCAATGATGTTCTTCAGTACACTTATTGGGTCGCATGAGCTTTGTTTCGTTCGTTTTTTACCTTTCCCATGTTCAATTGGTATTTCATTGAAAAGATTGCTCAATAGCAACTCCAATGCCTTATGATAATACTTGCTTGCGTAGCAAGGTACAGTCTTATTGCTCGTCCACTGTTTTTTTACCCATTTATTACAGTCATAGTCCATGCAAACGGAAGCACATTGATAATGTGTTTTTATGTCATTGTCAAATCCAATCAAACCATTCTTATAGTAAAGGATATCGCCAATTCGCCTATAAAAGTCAACAATCTGAATGAATTTTGCTTCATCCAAGCTTTTATTATCGGTTACAGTTGTTCTGTCTGAATCTTGTTTGTATTCTGCTCCGCGGTTATCAAAGATTCCAAGGTCATTTTCTGCATTATAAATCTCTTTCTGTGATATGCCACCCAACTCAATTTTTTCATTAACGAACAGTTTTGCAAGGATTGCCTGATAGATCATCTGATTATTTTGCACAAACTCTCTATGGTGTTCCTTCTCCAACTCATTGAGAAACTTAGTAGAAATATCGTAATGATAGAATTTATGAAGCATCTCAATAGCTTCGTTGTGCATATTATAGGCTGGTACGTATGTTCTGCGTTTTTCGTATGCCAGTCCGAGTTTTAGATAATTCCTCAGATAAACGAATATAATTGAAGGGGATAAGGATTCCTTATAATCGCAAGCCTCCTTTAAGACGCGAATCGCTGCATGAAACTCGATAATTGCATTGTTATAGTCTTCGTCCGCCATATATAAGTCTCCTAAAATATGATGCTGGCCAGCCACAGATACTGGTGAATTTATCTCTTCCTCCGTTAGATTACGCACATGGCTGTTCCTGATGTTCAGATAGTGTTCCTTGACCATCTGTGACTCATCGCGAAAGAAGTTGAAGATAGCAGCAACCTCTTCCGAAGTCTTCGACGCGAGTGATATTTCTTCGGCAATCTGCTTCCTGAACTTATACTGATACAATCCGCATGTTACTGGTATCAGGTGAGTCTGTGTCAGATAGTTCAGAATAGAACTGATAAAGCCTCTGAACTCTGGCACCTTATAAACCTCGAGCAATTCTGGTGTCTGCTCTATGTTTCGCCATGAGAACCCACTGTGATGGTATTTGTAGATGTGGTTAATCAGGAATGTTGCTGATACAAGTAGTTTGTCACCCAAATGATCTGCATCTGTCATAATCTGGTTGACAGGGAATGATATATAATGTATAAATCCAATAATACGCTGTTCCTTCTCACCGAAAGATAACACCTGCTGGCTCCTGACAGACGAACAGATGTCAATATCGGGTTCAGTCAATGGGTCCTTTTTTCTTGTCTTGGCTGTCAACTTGAATGCGGTCTTATCCTTCAGTGGTCTGGCATAACTCTCCATCGTCAGGCGCATCTTCTTAGGCGAACCATTGCTGACATGGTATAGATATACCGTGAAATGATACAGCAAACCTATTATCTTATCAATACATTCTCTCGACTCATTGAAGGCTTGTAATCTTTCTTCCTCTGCGTTTGTCACATATTTGGTGCCTGAAACGAGGTGATAGAGTCGTTCCAAGACGTTTTCCCTCATCTTGTTCCTCAAATACGCATCGGAATAGATGGTTATCAGATATTCATAGTACATCTTCAGATTTATGTCTATGTTCTGATATGTTTCCCTGTTCAGTTTGCACTCTATGAATTTGTCTATGACTCTATCCTCAATATACATTCTTGGCAACAACTGCCTGCTAATGAACATCTCGGTATTGTACATTACATCCTTCTCGCTCTTCTCATTCTTGCAGAAACTATCCACGTAGATGACACCATTAAAGAGACTGGAGATAACTGCCTCTCTGTTCGTCATGTCTGCAAGGTAGCCGTCAAACATCTCACGTCCTCCGATGAAAAGGAATTTCGCCTTTGCTGATGACGTGAAGTATTTCATATTGGCTAGTAGGTGCAAGACGGTTGCCAGGCGTTTTTTTGATGCACCACCTCCTGGGTGGAATTTTTCATTGGTGTATTCTGCTGTTCTATCTGACTTGCTTGATGGCGATTCAATCTTGTCCAACTCATCAAAAACGAAGTAGAATGTTGGATGGAATGGAAATCGATCTATCTTACCCAGTATTGCTATCAGCTGGGACTCTATGTCTCTTGTATTCGCAATAGGATATTTGTACTCTGTCGTTGTTCCTGTACTTGTGTTCTGGTACTTAACCGTGATGTTATCCGACTCCCTCATCTCTGCATCGATACGTTTGCTCAATACTTTCAACATGGTAAGAATTCTCAACTGCTTATAAAGGATTGCACCGATCACAACGCACCAGATAAGCAGATGATACCATTCATTATTAAACAATAACAAGAAATGGTAGAAATCTGTTTGGGTACAGCTTTCTACTGGATTGAAATAGTACAAGCATACTATGGTCAGCATATATACCAGCCACATCTCCACATTAGCGATAGGAGAGAGTATATACGTTCTATATTTATCATACAACTGTGATGTCAATACACAAAGTATACTTCTCTCATCAAGTATCTCCTGACCGAGATTTACATTTACGCAGATATGAGCATATCTCTTTTCCCTTACATTACAGCCATATACGAAATGGTTTATTCTGTCCCATTCCATTGGTGAGAGATGAGCGTATGTGTTCCATACGTTTTTCAGAATAGCATACAGACAGTAAAACTTCTTGCTGCGCTTAATATATCGTCTTGCGACCTTTAGGCGGAACACATTCTTCTTATATATCTCCTTTAACAGATAGTATTTACAGACTATCCATAAAGAAAGAAGAGAACCCAAAAATCCCCAAACCCATATAGCACCAGGATTATCGCTAATGTCAGAACATAACTTACACCCTTCTTTGCAAACATATAAGTGGGATAATATTGCAAAATTATGAAATTGGGAAATACAATATGGAAAAAGTTTATATGTACAGAATGCCAAAACAACAAACAAAACAATGCCGATACCATTGACAACCCAATTAGCTTCTCCAACCAACTCATACATTACTCTATCGACAAAACAAGTTTTGCCCATACCTCGATAACCGGTTATCAGGTATGAGCCACCATCAGTCTTTTCTTTCGTCAACCATGCCTTCAGTTTCTCTATTATACGGTCTCTACCTATCAGAAAAGCTGGAGTATCACCTATTCGTCTATTTGATATCCATGATCTATGGACAAATTCAAACGATGGTATTGGTATGTTGACTCTCTTTATCTTCGAGTTGTATCGGTTGAATGGATTCATTGTTTAAAGTTTTGTTTTTTTACTTTTTTCGAGAAGGTATTTATTATTGTTTTCCTTTTAATCCCCCTTCTATTTGTTCAGCAAGAGCTTTTACTTAATCAAACATATCATAACATGAGTTTAACGAATTATAATTGTCTGTAAATTTGGCAATCAGCGAAAATTATTGTAACTTTATAGTGTCCAATTACAATTACAAAGTATTACAAACAATAATCGCTATGCTCACCGAGGACAAAGTTACGGAATTATTTTGTATTGCAGATGACTTTTGCAAGTTTTTTGATGCCATGATGGAAAAATATACGCTGAAAC
>CAYNEZ010000160.1:0-7420 GCA_964396365.1 uncultured Sangeribacter sp.
ATCAAGAAAATGACGGTGTAAATGAGGGTCTAAACATCAAAAATGACGGTGTAAATATTAACCATGACGGTGTAAAACGACTAAACAAAACTCTCCAAAGAGTTTATGAGGCTATCATCAACAAACCAGAAATCATAACGTCCGAACTCATGTCAATTCTCAATATCTCCGAATCCACAGTAACACGGTCAACCCGAGAATTAAAGAAACTTGGTTTCATCAAGAGAGAAGGCTCAGACAAAACCGGCAAATGGGTTATTCTAAAATAGGAGAATAATTTATTAAGGGAAGAAAAACAAGCTTGGTGGCGGTAACAAACATACTCCATCAAATTAGAAAGATTCTCAAAACTAATCATCACCTTTGCCACCCCCGATAAAATAGCATGTCATTACATGAATTCTGCAGTTACTTATCCCCTGACGACAGTAAACACCATATACCCTATATAAAGCAACGTAAGGATAATACCCGCCACACGCCCTATCCTGCGATCTTTCGACAACATAGGGAAAATCCAAAGCAATGCCGCTGCCCCAACAAGCGTGATGAAGTCTACAAATCCTATAGAGTCAGCCCTCAGCGGAATAACGAGCGCACTAAGCCCGATCGTAAGCAACGCATTAATGATACACGAACCGACAATGTTGCCGAAGGCTATTCCACTGGCGCCCTTCACTGTGGCCGTAACGGAGGTCACCAAATCAGGAAGCGCATTTCCAATGGCAACCACGGTAAGTGCTACCATGGCCTGGCTCATACCTATCTTCAATGCCAAACCGCTTGCCCCGTCTACAACCCAGTTGCCGCCTACCACAAGGGCTCCCAACCCCACTGCTATCATCACCCATGAAAACCAGTGCTTGCTCCTGATCTTGGCCACATCTGCCTCCAAGGCCTTCAACTCACACTTTGCGCTATGGGCAGAGGCGACACCAACGTTCTCAGCCGACGAGGTGCAAGAATCATCAGAGGCAACCTTATCATCAGAATCATCAGAATCATCAGAATCCTGCAATTTATTATTCTTAGAGGAAAGGATCATAAACCACATATAGAAGACAAAGATCACTATGAGCATGATGCCCGATGAACGGTTTATGACATTATGATGCGCCGCATCAAAAAGCACACTGTCACCCGCTATCCACAGCGCAGCAGAGGCTATAAAGAGGATAGGAAGATCCTGGGTCCTCATGATGCCGCTTACCTTAAACGGACGTACCAAGCCCATTATCCCCACCACAAGAAGCAAATCAAAGATATTCGCACCAATCACCTCACCAACAGCTAATGCAGGCTTATCCTGAAAAGCCGACTCCACGCACACCACAATATCAGGCATCGTACTGCCGAGTGCCACCACCGTCAGACCAATGATGAGATTTGACACTTTAAAGCGTCTGGCAACAGCTACAGCGCCATCCGTAACATAGTTAGCACCCAATACCAAGAGCACCAATCCAAGAACGAGGAAAATGATATCGTGAATCATAGGCAGTAGATTTAAGTTTTATAATTTTCCATATCAACAAAAATACTCGTCCCTATGTTCGCGGAGTAAATGGATCCCTCCCAAAGCAATCCACCCCTCATTCGAAGCACGGATCAATCGTAGAGTATACCCAATCAGTGCATCCCCAGCCTATCCTGTGGGTCTTTTCTATCAAAGAGCTCATCTTATCTTTATACTCATTCTCCAGGCCACTGCTCACCAACCATTTCGAAAACCTTCCGAAATTTGCCACCAGCGACCTTACAAATGCCTCGCCATGACTATACCTCAAGCCAAACTCACATAGCAGCGTCAGCAGATACACCATCATATCCGCCACTATATAGGGATCGCGCACCTTATTAGCGAAATCTTTCATAATATCATTGATCTTACTGAATTTCAACCGTCCAAGAGGTTCCCCACTTGGGCGATAAACCTTTGAATAGATTGCCCGTTGGGTCTTCTCCACAACCTTATTCACATCCGGATTAAGAAAGAAATCAAGATACTCCTTAGCTGGCTTGACGTCAGAATAGATATCAAGTACAAACTCCTCAAGATGTGCCCGATCTAATTCCTGTATATACTTCTTCAATTGCGCTTTTGACATATGGATTACTCTCGCTTTTCAATTTCGAATATAGTGCGGCATTTCTTCCGGTATGACCATCGACAGCTCAACCAATCCGCCAAGACTGCCATCCTTTTTATGCCACACGGTCTGATAGATCATCTTCCGAAGTCCATCTTTCTGAATCGTATAAGCATTAGATCCTCCTTCATCAAGCAATCTCCTTATAATCCCACGCGAACGCTCATTATGATAATCCATAATATTATGCCCTATCAGATCCCCACCTCCACGCTTTGCAAAAGTATGACGAGATCGCTCATTCATGTAGATAATCCTGCAGTCCGTATCCACCACTGTAATCGCACAATTCATCCCAAAAGCCCATTCGGGCAAAAATTCGTTCTCCATATTAAAATTTATTTTTTACAAATGTAACAAAAATTCCCCATTTATCCACTTAATTTTTAGATATTTTTTATTACCTTTGCAATTTAGACCCCATCTCATAAAATTTCAGAGTCACTGGGGCGGTTTTGTGCGAGCGGCTCTGAAATTTTATGAGATGGGGTCTTAGTTTTCTAAATTCTCTAATTCAATCATTTATGCGTAATATCTACCGCACCGTTCTTCTATCAGCGCTTACAATAGCCGGAACCACATTCTCGGCCTCTGCACACCTCGTCATCAACGAGATTATGCAATCAAACATCGATTGCATCATGGATGATCTAAACGAATTTCCTGACTCTTGGGTGGAACTATACAACCCCGGGCCGGATGCTGAGAACCTTGCCGACTACAAACTCGGCACAAAAGACAAAGCAAAAAAAGCCTATCAACTCCCTTCCGGACATATACCGGCAGGCAAATATATGCTCATATACTGCGACAAGGCAGAACAGGGCCTACACACCGACTTCCGCCTCGAATCAGGCAAAGACGGAGCTGTATATCTTTTCAAGGGTGACGAAATTGTTGACCATCTCGAAGGACTCAAGAAACAGCCTGCACCAAACATCGCCTACGGTAGGGAGACCGACAACTCAGACAAATGGGGGTATCAGGCAGTGCCTACACCTGGAGCAGAAAACTGTGGTACACTATATAAGAACATTCTTGGAGACCCGATATTCGAGACACCTGGCAAAGTGTTTTCCAACACCTTCTCCCTTACCCTATCTCTCCCGGAGGATGCACCCGAAGGTACTGTAATCAGGTATACCATTGACGGCAAAGAACCTACCGAAAAAAGCTACAAATACTCAAATCCCATCAAGATTCAGGCAACCAAAGCTATTCGGGCAAAATTGTTCTGCGACGGTTATCTGTCACCCCGCTCCACTACACATTCCTACATAAAGCATCCGCGCGAGGTCACACTCCCGGTTGTCTCAATCGTAACCAACAAAGATTATTTCTACGATAATAAGCTCGGAATATACGTAGAAGGGAACTACAACAGCAAAACACCAAACTATGAATATGACTGGCGACGCCCAATAAATTATGAATACTTCGAGGGGGCGGAAACTCCCAGCAGCATCAACCAGCTTTGCGAAACACGTGTCAAAGGGGGCGCCACTCGTGGAAACGCCCTAAAGTCGCTCGCAGTTTATGCCAATAAGCGTTTCGGCGAAAAGCGATTCAACTATGAGTTCTTCCCTGACCAGACACCCGGCATTGATGAATTCAAATCGTTTGAGATGCGTAATTCAGGAAATGACTTCGACTATATGTATATGCGCGATGCCATAATCCAGCAGAGCATGGGTATGAACTGCGACCTTGACTGGCAACCATCACGCCCCGTGATACTTTATATCAACGGAGAATACAAAGGTCTACTCAATATCCGCCCACGCAGCAACGAAGACTACGTATATTCCTACTATGACGGGCTGGAAGACATCGACATGTTTGAGAACTGGTATGAACTTAAAGAAGGGGAATGGGACAACTTCAATGCGTTCAAGGATTTCTATAATGAAACCGGACACTCCTTCCAGGAGTTTGACGCCCTTATGGACACCGGGGAATTCTGCAACCTCATGATAATGGGCACTTTCTTCGACAACAAAGACTTTCCCGGCAATAATATTGTGATGTGGCGTCCGCAAGCCGAAGGCGGCAAATGGCGTTGGGTAGCCAAGGATACCGACTTCGGCATGGGTCTCTATGGGGAGCGCCATAACTATCCTACCCTCAACTGGATCACCACCCAGGGATATGACAATAACCGCAATGACTGGGCCAACAAATGGGAACATACTCGCCTTTTCCGTCGTCTGCTCGACACCCCGGAATTCAAGGATATGTTTATCGACCGCTGTGCTATATATATGGGTGATTTCCTCCGTCCGGAAGTAATCATCAGTCGCATCGACAGCAGATATGATGCGATTAAGACGGAATATAAATTCCATCGTGACCTGATTAATCCTTGGTGGCCAACCCACAGTCAGGAGGTGGAAAGCGGGAAAAACTGGACGAAAAACCGTTGGACTTTCTTCTACAATCACCTGGCATCCTTTTTCGGACTTAAAAACCCGGTTTCACTGACAATTTTCAAAGGAGATACCGAAGACCGTACACTTACCGTCAATGGCATATCCCTACAATCAAAGGAATTCAACGGCAAATACTTCCCGGAGCGAACTCTGACCGTAAGATCAGATTCTGAGACCGACGGCCTATACGTCAACGGATGGGAAGTGACAGTCACTTCAGGAGGACAGACTACAACAGACACCTACAACACAGAAGTTCTTTCGATACCTATGCCTCAGGCATCCGCTGTAATAATCAACCCGATACTCTCTACCGAACCTCTCGCAGTTGACCAACTGACCGCTGATATGGATCCTGCTCTCCCGTGTGATATCTACGACGCTGCAGGACGCCACTTAGGAAGTGCTTCAAATTGTAACGCCTTGCCTTTAAGTCTTAATAAGGGTATCTACATCCTTCGCCAAGGCAACGCCTCCAAAAAGATCACTCTTAAATAAGTGAAATTGCTTTGAGGATTACTTAGATCCTTACTAATAAATAATGGCAGCCGATATGGCTGCCATTATTTATTAGTAAGGGCTTCGTATCTGAGAATCACATCACCGATGCCTTAACCACTTTTCCGTTGAAAACCTTTATTTTTAATGGAGTATCAGTAGGAAGATTTTCCGGTATATTGTAATGTGCCGGTGTGAACCAATAATTGGACCCTCCGGCATCAGTCACACGCCATGCTGTCTGACCCTTACGGCGATTGCCATAGCGGTCCGTGATATCCCCGGCCGGCTTATGAAACGTCTTCTTGACCGCAATCTCCGGCAAAGACTCATAAATGAAATCATCAGCCAGAAAGGCCACTTTCTTATAGATCGGCATTGGATCGGCTGCCTGTATGCCTGCCGGAATCTTCTTTTCTGTCTCACGATAAAGACGAGGAAGATTCCAATCTTTTTTCATATAGAGGTCCTTGACATACTTCAATTCCCATTTGGCTTGAGGAAATGCCCCACCGTCTGCAAGGGCAGAGGCAAGATTAAGATGAATCTTCCCTTTGAATTCTTCTTGCCCGGGGCAGCCGAGAGCCCGATAGAGAAGACTGACCTTCAGCCTTAAATCATCCTTATCAGTGATCAATGCGGCCAACCTGCTCCAAAGGAAAAACTTAGATGATGAAGCGAGGATCGAATTACGCAGCATCCCGATAGCTTTATCCTTATCCCCCGCAAGTTCATGGAGCTGGGCACATTGGGCATAAAGATTGGCTGATCCGGGATACTCTGCAAGAGCCCTGTCGATTACTTCCATAAATTGGGGCGACGCCGGTATACGCGCTGCATAAAGCTCGTCGACATAACTTGTAATGAGTTTCTCTACAGTGGATGGCAGTTCTTTCCCCTCATGATCTTTACGTCTCCAATCGCCAGGCCTAAGATTATTGAGATCCCACAGATCGGCAAACTTCACAATGGAAAACCTCGTGGCATCGGAAACCGGATTGAAACCCTCCTTATTCTTTGCAATGAAGGCTGCTTCCGCTGCATCCTTATAAAGGCGGAATGCCTCTGTCAGAATCATTGAATGCAGTTTATGCGGTCTTTCCACTTGAAGACCCAGATATCTTGCGAGCATCTGCTTTCTCTCGCGGATGGCATGCGCCGGGCTCTGATGAAGTGCATAATATATTATCCAGCCATAAGGATAATGGCTTTTTTGGGGAAGCAAATGGCCGTCATAATACGGTGTGATTTCGGCATATACTTCGGAGGCAGCACCTCCCTTGGCGCGGTCAAAGCCATCGGAGACAAGCTTGATAAGTTCATTAGTTTCCATGATATCAGATTTAGTGACAAAATAGTTCTTCCTATCGCAACCGCAAAGCTACTCATAAAATCTGACGTACCCAAGTATTTTTTTAATTTTTTTGCAACAAATAGGAATATTTTATGTTAGAGATATAGACACTAATTGAAATGTTCTGATTATTGTTCTAATTATGAAGAGTTGTCTATATACTGGAACTGGAGACGGAGGCACCACATCCCTCGTTGGAGGAGAGCGAATCAGCAAGGTTTGCGCTCGGCTTGAGGCATATGGCACTGTAGATGAGTTCTCATCATTCCTTGGAGTAGTACTTTCAAATCCCAATTGCCCTATTGACTTGAAGGATAAGCTCCTTGAAATTCAAAATAGGCTATTTGATGCAGGATGCTATCTCGCTACTGCAGTAAAAGGCGACGATAAGCCCACTTGCAGTGGAATTGGCCCTAATACCGTAGAAAGGCTCGAACATTGGATTGATGAGCTTGATGAGGAAACGCCAAAAATCCGTGCTTTTGTACTCCCCGGAGGCTGTGAGATTGCCGCGCACTGTCATGTGGCCCGTACAGTCTGCCGACGTGCCGAACGGCGTATTCTTGAATTGGCGATTGATGAATATGTAGATCCGATTCTGATCAGATGGTTCAACCGAATGAGCGATTTTCTATTCATCGCAGCCCGCTACCTCAACCATCGTCATGGAGTGGATGAGATCACATGGGCACCTGCCTCAAAATCCTAAACATTTGTCCATAAGGACCAAACTAAACGATTAAATAGTTAAACAATTAAACAAAAAAATATACAACATATGTACTGGACACTTGAACTCGCGTCAAAACTTGAAGACGCACCTTGGCCCGCAACAAAAGACGAGCTTATTGATTACGCAATGCGAAGCGGAGCACCGATGGAGGTGATAGAAAACCTTCAGGAAATTGAAGACGAAGGCGACACCTACGAATCAATAGAAGAAATCTGGCCCGACTACCCCTCCAAAGACGACTTCTTCTTCAACGAGG
>CAYNEZ010000161.1:0-7403 GCA_964396365.1 uncultured Sangeribacter sp.
TTGTTTTCGTTGAAGTTGGCGGCGATTAGGTAGATGGTGCGAGGGTCGAGGGCGTAACGGCCGGCGTAGTCGCGGGAGTGTATCTGAGACATTGCTTCGGCTACGCTTTTGTTGTATTTGAATTCAAATAGATATACATAGTCGCCGATTGCGACTTCGAGATCGCTCCTTCCCCTGTAGCTGTGACGCTCGGCAATGGTATCTGTCCCGCATAGCACCGCGATGAGATATGTTATGGCTCGGTAAGCTGATTCACAATGGTCTTCGCCTGGCAGATCTTTCAAGAGAGTTGCTAGACGATGCATGAAATCATCCGGTCGACCTTCGTACAGGTCTATTTTAAAGAGCGTGAAGTAGAAGGGACTGTCTGGGATTTTCGTCTCCGGCACATAAATGGGAAGCAGATCTTCATAGAATCCGATTTCCACTTCTTTGTTTGGGAAGCGCAGTTCATAGAGATTGAGGATCTTCTTGTATTCCCATATTGTGAGGTAGCCAGTTTGGAACATCAATGGTAAAGGGTTCATGTCATCAAGGCCAACCGCTGTCAGTTCTTTTTTAGTACACATCTTTCCGTTGATGTCGGGAGGATATGTACCAAGTCGCTTTATACGTTTTACTAAGAATGTAGGGGTTCCGGTCTCGAACCAGAAAGGCTCTATAGATTTCTCATCCAGGGCATTCAGCACGCTGAAGGGATTGTAAAGGCGCGAGCCCTTTGGCATAAACAGATATCCGTCATAGAAATCTCGGAGTGCTACGAGGGTCTGGTCAAAACTCTCCTCCCTTTCTTCGGCAAGCGACTCTATCCCG
Source organism: uncultured Sangeribacter sp. (assembly GCA_964396365.1). GTDB lineage: Bacteria > Bacteroidota > Bacteroidia > Bacteroidales > Muribaculaceae > Lepagella. The sequence continues at coordinate 814 of CAYNEZ010000161.1, forward strand.
GGTCGGAAATTATCGACAAGTTCTTTTTCTGTCCATCCACATATATCCGCATACTCATTACGCATCGAAATATCCTTGAGATTATTGAGGTCGCTGAATATGCTCACTTTGCTGAATCGTGCAACCCCAGTGATGAAGGCAAACCGGATGTATTTGTCCATTGACTTGAGGTTTCCGAAGAAACTTTTTAGAGTCCCCTGATGCCTTTCGAATAGGTGTCTATTGTCTTCGATATTCAGTAGCGGTTTGTCATATTCATCTATCAGAATTACTACCTTTCGACCAGTGTGGAGATAAGCAGCCTCAATGACATTCTTGAAACGTTGTGAAACCGACAATTTTTCCTCCCGTTTTCCATAGATTTTCTCATATCTCCAAAGGTAACCATCAATCAACATTTCCAGGGCATCCTCCCGCCGGAAGTCTTCGGCATTGAAGTCGAAGTGAAGTACGGGTGATGGAGTCCAGTCGAGCTCGAGGGTGTCGGCTGCAAGGCCTTTGAATAGGTCGCGTCGCCCTTCGAAGTAGGCTTCGAGGGTGGAGAGTAGGAGGCTTTTCCCGAAGCGTCGGGGCCGGCTCAGAAATAAATATTCGCCTTGCTCCAGAAGAGGCTTGATATAAGCGGTCTTATCCACGTAAGTATAACCTTCTTCAATAATCTTGGAGAATGTCTGAATTCCAATCGGGTACCTGTTCTGTCTCATAAGTAGCTCACAAAAATTAAACGACATATATTAACCAAGCAGCTGCAAGAGTCTTGATATGATAACTGCGGCTAATCTTGGCCATCTTGGCATTGTCGTTCAGTCGCTTAGCTCGCTAAGCTCCTTCGCTCCGCAGCCAACCTGACTCAAGATTATCTCGCATTTATCATATCATTAATTTTTGCGAGCTACTTAGCTCTGCGTTTAGAATGCAAAGATACTCAAAAATCTGCATGTGTCCAAATTTTATGCAGTGTCATCGACACAGTGCTGTCATTTACTCAACTTGCGCATTATCAAAAACTCACGCAAAGGCTGCAAAGGCGCATTGAATCATTTATAATTTATCATTGAGTCAATTAGGGGGCAAGGAACGCAGAGGATATTTGTATGGATTAGTTGAGGGTGTACGGCTAAATCCGTATCGGTAAAAGAGGGGGCGGTGGAGGGGCAGCGTGGCTGCAAGTATTGGTGCAGGAGGCTCAGTATCGATGCTTCGCACAGTATCGGCAAGCAGGCTTGCAGTATGGGGCGGAGATGGTAGGGGGTATTGAGTAATGTGGGGGGATGGGGCGAATACATTTGCATAAATATGTAAGTAGCAAAAAAAAATTAAACGATATATGAACACATTCAACAGAACCAATCTTGCACAAATAAATCCGGCTATTTTCGGACATTCCGGCATTGTCGTTCAGTCGCTTAGCTCGCTAAGCTCCTTCACTCCGCAGCCAGACTGCCTCGAAAATATCTCGGATTTATATGTGCATTAATTTTTATTAGCTACTTAAATGAAGATGGATTATCTGAAGACTTTTTTGAGGATTGGATTCGTGGGTCTATTTAGCGGTGTATGTGCTTTATGGGCAGAGGCGACTGTCGTGACCTATCCGGCTCCGGATGGTGCTAAGTTGAATAGTGCTTTCAGTGTGGAGGTCAGGCAGAGTGGCGAGACTGAATGGATGCCTGTGGATGTATATGCGGTGAAGGTGGATAAGACAGAGGGTGTGAAGCATAGTGCGGCAACCGTTTCGATGGCTTATTTTGATTTTGACGGCATTATAGATGTGCGGGTTACTTCTAATGAGCTTCCAGTGAAGGATGTGCAAGTTCGGCCTGTTTCTTATAATATTCCTGTGGAAAAAGATGGGAATTCATTTTCGTTTTCCCTTGACACACCGAGAAATCTTTCGGTGGAGGTGAATGGTGAGATTTTCAATAATCTACAGCTATTTGCCAATCCTATTGAGAAGAATAAGCCGTCGGAGAGGGAACTAAAGAAGCTGAAGAAGGATAAGAAATATCATTATTATGGTCCGGGCTATTACAATGTAGGAACTATCACGCTTGGAAGCGGGGAGACTATGTATGTGGCAGGGGGTGCGGTGCTTGATGGAAATGTTGAGATTAAGGAAGCGGATGGTGTGAAGGTCATCGGCAGAGGTATGATCTATCCTGAAAGAAATATCGGGGTGATGGTAAGCGAAAGCAGCAATGTGGAGGTAAATGGAATCTTCACCACTCAGTGTGCTGTAGGAGGATCGGATAATGTAAAGATAGAGAATGTAAAGGTCATGAGCTGGTATGGCTGGGGTGATGGGTTCAATGTGTTTGCCTCCAACAATGTAAGATACAAGCATATCTTTGCAAGAACATCTGATGACTGCACTACTATTTATGCTACGAGGAAGGGATATAAAGGGGGATGCAAAAATATTATGACTGAAGATGCAGTTCTTTGGGCAGATGTAGCTCACCCGTTTATGATAGGACTGCATGGTAGTGCGGCGGAATTAGGGGTGGATGCTCCGGCTGATACAATTACTGATATAGTCTATCGAGATGTAGATGTCATTGATATGAATGAGAACCAGATCGACTATCAGGGTGTATTCGCCATAGTTGCCGGCGACAATAATATAGTGAAAAACATAACGTTTGATAATATAAGGATAGAGAATTTCCGAAAGGGTAAGCTTATTGACATGCGCATAGCGTGGAATAAGAAGTATTGTGCGGCTCCGGGACAATGCATCGAGAATGTGCTTTTCAAGGATATATACTATAATGGCGATAGGTCGGAACTGTCGCTGATGATTGGCTACGATGAAAGCAGAAAGATAAAGGGAGTGACCTTCGATAATCTTGTGATCAATGGGGAGCATATCTACGATGATATGCCTGGGAAACCGAAATGGTATAAGACGAGTGATTTCGGCAGGATATTCATTGGGGAGCATGTGGAGGATGTGGTGTTTAAGTGAATTGTGCTCACTGCGTTCGCACCACAATCGCCTTATTTGGAAACTGAATTTGATAAATTTTGAATATGAATAGAATTATTTTAGTGTGCTTGATATGTGCATGCAGCATTAATGCTCTTGCGCAGTCGATATATCCGGGTGTGGCTAAGGAGAAGATCAAACTTCCGGAGAAGGGAGTGGTCAAGGCCGAGAGTTTCAACCTTAAGGATGTAAGGCTTCTTGACAGCCGTTTCCATGACAACATGCGTAGGGATTCGGCATGGCTTGCTTCGCTAAGTACTGACCGTCTGCTACATTCCTTCCGCACAACCGCAGGAGTGCCTGCAGGACGCGAAGGGGGATACATGACAGTGAAGAAGCTCGGCGGTTGGGAATCTCTTGACTGCGAGCTTCGAGGACATACGACCGGACATGTGATGTCGGCCCTTGCACAGATGTATGCTGCTACCGGCGATCCACTCATGAAAGCCAAGGGCGACAGCTTGGTGAGTGGACTCCGTAGCGTGCAGGAAGCGCATGGCAACGGATATGTCGGTGCATTCCCGGAAGAGCTAATCAACAGGAATATCAGAGGCACATCTGTATGGGCTCCATGGTATACACTGCATAAGATTCTTTCCGGCCTTATCGACCAATATATCTATGCCGACAACGTGGAGGCTCTTGAGGTGGCGACTGATATGGGAAAATGGGCAGCGACAAAACTCAAAGACATAGATGAGCCTACACGTCTTAAGATGCTCCGCAACGAATTCGGAGGAATAAACGAGGCATTCTATAATCTTTACTCTATAACAGCGGATCCGGACTTCCTTTCAGTAGCTGAGTTTTTCTATCATCCTGATGTGATAGATCCGCTGAAAGCCGGAAACTCTGACTTGGGTACCAAACATACCAACACGTTTATTCCTAAAGTGCTTGGCGAGATGCGTCGATATGAACTTACGGGCGATGAGGAGTCGCTTAATCTAAGCCGTTTCTTTTGGGACGAGATGCTCGCTCACCATACTTTCGCACCGGGATGCTCGAGCGATAAGGAGCACTATTTCAAACCTGAGGAATTTTCAAAACATATCTCCGGATATACGGGAGAGACATGCTGCACCTATAACATGCTTAAGCTCTCTCGCCATCTTTTTTGCAATAATCCTGACGCGCGCGTGATGGATTACTATGAACGTGCGCTATACAATCATATACTTGGTCAGCAGGATCCGGAGACAGGCATGGTGGCATATTTCCTACCTCTTGCAACCGGTACACACCGAGTGTATTCAACACCGGAAAACTCATTCTGGTGTTGCGTGGGAAGCGGATTTGAGAATCATTCCAAATACGGCGAGCAGATCTACAGTAAGACTCCGGACGCCCTTCTTGTGAATCTTTTTATTCCCTCCCGGCTTGACTGGAAAGATAAAGGAATCAAGGTGGCGCAACTGACTGATTTCCCGGCTTCCTCTTCTACTACTCTGAATATTGAAACGGAAAAGCCTGTAAAGAGCAGTATCGGTATCAGAAAGCCTTCATGGAGCAAGGGAATGACTATAAAGGTAAATGGAAAGAAGGTCAATGCCAAGTATAACGGCAATGGGTATGCAATGCTTGATAGGGTATGGAAAAAGGGGGATAGAATTGAGGTTGATTTCGATATGAATCTGACTTTTGAGCCGGCTCCGGACGGTTCCGGGTTCGGATCGTTGCTTTATGGTCCGATAGTCATGGCTGCCCGTCTTGGCACGGATGGGATGGAGTCGCCAGCACCATACAGCAATCCTGCTCTTTACAATGACTATTATACCTACGACTATCATATACCGGCAGGGCTTCCGACGGAGATTGATATCCAAAGCCTGAAAAAAGCCGGACCTTTGACCTTCGTTACAGCCGATGGGTTGACCATTGAGCCTCTTTACGATATCCATAGGGAGAGGTATGGAGTGTATTGGAAACAAAAAAGTGATATGGATTGAGTGAAAAAGGTGGCTTCAACGAATTAAAGATAAAAAGTTTCTCCGAACACATCTATTTTTATTACTTATATGACGATCGGGGACGCGCACGGAGTGCGCTAACTACACTAAAATCTAAATTAAAGAGGATTGATATGCGAGGAATCGTTGTGACAATAGCTGCTATTTGTGTTGCCGGAAATATAGCTGCCTCAAGTCAAGTGCTTACTCTTTCATCGCCGGATGGGCGACGCGAGGTGATGTTTGAAAAGCCGGGCAAGGAATTGACATACTCGGTAAAGGTCGATGGTAAAGAGGTAATACTTCCTTCGCGCGCCGGACTGGAGGTAGACAACCGTACATGGGAGATGGCTCTCGGCAAGCGTGATCTCGCTCAGCCGGATTCCTGGATGGACCTGCTGACAGTAGACAGTGTCAGCGTAGGAACTTCAGTTGATACAGTGTGGACACCACTATACGGAGAGCGTTCCGAGGTTCGTGACCGATATAATCAGGCTACCCTCCATATGTCGCGCAAGGACAAGAGCAACTACCGTCTTGACGTAGAGGTAAGGGCATACGATGAAGGAATTGCTTTCCGCTATTTCTTCCCCGAGCACCCGGCTGCTATATTTCATAAAGTCGTAGACGACCTTACCGACTTTACTCTTCCGGACGGAACAATGGCATGGAGCGAAGAGTGGGCACAGGCTCCATTTGCATACCAGCCAATAGACAGCATATCCATACCCGTAGAAAGAGCCTTGACCATGGAGCTTCCCGGAGGACAATGGGTAGCCATCCTGGATGCTGACAATGATGACTGGTGCCTTACGAAACTCCGCCATCGTGAAGGGCATGAGGGAACCCTTGAATCGGTAATGTATTCACCGGTAGACATAGTGACATATTACGCCACACCCTGGAAGATAATAATGACGGCTGACAGTCCGACACAATTGTTGGAAAACAACGATATAGTCAACAACCTCAATCCTCCAGCAAAAGGGGACTTCTCATGGGTCGTGCCGGGGAAAATCATGCGGTGTACTACTCTTACTACAGAGGCGGGGATGAAAAACATAGATTTTTGTGCCGATCACAATATTCCTTATATGCTTTTTGACTGGCTTTGGTATGTGCCATGCACAAGTCATGACGGCGACGCCACAAAGGTGATTGACCAGCTTGACATGCATAAGATAGTGGAATACGGCAAAGAGAAGGGTGTCGGAATATGGCTCTATGTCAACCAGCATGCCCTGATGAAGCAGATGGATGAACTTTTCCCTCTTCTTAAGGAATGGGGGATAGTGGGAGTGAAGTCCGGTTTCGTGCAATATGCTTCCCACCGCTGGGCCACATGGCTCCACGACATGGTGCGCAAGGCAGCCGACAATCAACTTATGATGAACATTCATGACGAATACCGTCCATCCGGATTCTCACGTACATATCCCAATCTTCTCACGCAGGAAGGAATTCACGGCAACGAGGAGTGGCCCGATGCAACCCACAATGTAACGCTTCCCTTTACCCGGATGCTCAATGGGGCGGCAGACTATACCATATGCTACTTTGACAAGCGGCTGAAGAACACTCACGCGCATCAGCTTGCGGCGTCGCTGATATTCTATAGCCCCCTGCAGACTATACTCTGGTATGACACCCCT
>CAYNEZ010000162.1:0-7313 GCA_964396365.1 uncultured Sangeribacter sp.
TGTAAAAATGTCTATAATATAAGAAGGGAGGCTTTCCGGCCTCCCTTCTTCATCTATTAGAATTTAGTCACCATCTCATAAAAATGGGGCTAACACAAATTTACCACATATTTCGAATTGGCAAAGCCATTTTCCTCATCCCATAGGGGGTATTTATTATATAGAGGGATTTTGGCAACGCTGAGAGTTCGGAGGCACGGCCTGCATATCTTTTCAAGCCCGTGAAGTCATAGACCTCTATGTAATCGTCAGGATTTAGCTGGAATCCCGGAATTTCAATGCAATCCACTCCCGTTTCATTTATGGCATGGGAAAGTCCTTTCACGGGATCAAAATATCCGCTTGCATTACGAGGATCATTTGGATCCGGTATGTCAAGGCGATTCGTTGCGGCAATGAACTTTATGACATCTGTAGCAGTCAATGTCGGTATGGCTTCAAGCCACGTCGCAATGTAGCCTGCCACGTAGGGCGATGACATTGAGGTGCCGCCTTCTTCCACCCATGATGTGCCATCCATCCTAAGATGAGGATGATAGGGAAAAAGGTCAAGGAACGGACGGCTTCCTGCTGACATAAGCGATGCTCCGGGAGCCACTGTCGTAGGAAGGATACGCCCGTCGCGCAATGTGCCATAGCTACTATAGCTGACAGTCGCACCCGAATGGTAGCCTGATGGTTGCCAATATATTTCATCATCCATAAACTCGGCAGGAGCTGAAACAGGGATAGAGTCGCGATTTCCATACATACCGACACTGATCACCTTAAAGCCGCAGGCAAGGTCGCTGATAGAGCGGTCAGTAGTGGGTTGAATACCACCCGGAAGTCCCGACAATCTTGTATACACCCCATCGGAATATACTTCCACATCCTGTGAAGGTTGGCCTGTCACCTTAACAGCAAGCTCATATCGAGCCCATTCTCCAGCACTGGATTTTTCTATCGATGAGAAATCGTAGACCAATGTCGTGCAATGCCTCCCATTCTCATTATATATTCCACCTTCCAATTCCAGCTCCCCTATAAAAGGGAACGCTTCATTGAGAGAAGCTGTGCCATCCCAGACATATGACATTGGACTGTCTTCTGTCACAGTGAACGGCTCATCCCATCTCACAATGCGATTCTCATTAGTGTCATAAACACCGAGGGCCACTGACAAAGGGGAACTTGATCCGCTCCAAATCTCGGTAGAACCACGCATCTTGAATTGATCCCAAGATTTATTTCCCAGACGGAATGAGACTGAATTGCTGTCAGAAGAGAAACTATGTATCAAAGAATTCCTATGGGTTCCCTCATTGCCGGAAGACAATACAATTATTGCATCCTCAGCACACATGTCGAGATATTGGGAGAACAAGGAGCTTCCATCGTGCGGACCGGTATAGCTGCCCACAGAAATGTTAATTACAGCTGGTTTTCCGACCTCCTTGGCATAGTCGATTATATCTTCCACGCCTGCCAAAAGTCCGACTTCCGTAAGGGTAGATACAGTGACCACAATATCAGCATCGCAAGCTATACCCGAATATGGAGTGCCTGCTCCATTTCCAGCAAGAATACCACATACGTGGGTTGCATGGTATTCTTCAGGATTGTCTGTGACCCACTGGCGATAATCATCATCACCGTCAAGTTGGTGCCGGATACCTTCTCCCTCAATATATTGCACCACTCGCTTAATCCTTGAACGACCATCAGCATCAAGGAATGTAGGATGAAGAGGATCAATACCGATATCACATATACCTACTACGATGTCCTTACCTGTATACGGGCTGCCGACAGCGGATCCGTTTTGTATTGAAAAGGCATTGAAATACCCTTTGGCGATATCAAGCGTAGGAGAAATTGTACGTGGTCTTTGCACAGGCATTCCACTGCGTGTCTGGGAGGTTGGGAAAAGACATAGAAGAATATCGCCTCGACGGCGCAATATCTCCACTCCCTGATTGGAAAGGGAATCAAGTTCAGCGTCGGAATCAATCTTAACAAGACGAGGATAAAATGTAGGCAATAGGTCGGCTGATTTGATGCAGACGACAGGCAAGAGTATTTGAAGAAAAAGGATAAGGACCAATAATAATCGTTTCATATCAATTCAAGTCAGGTTCGTAACTTTATAACGTGCAAAACAGATATTTCGTATAAAGCACGAGGAAGTTACTCCGGAAGAGTAAAAGTGACTTGAACATTTGATTCGCTGTCTACAGGCACGCCGGAGACAGTGGCAGGATTCCATGTCGGCATCCCTTTTACAAGACGGAGAGCCTCCGCTTCCAGGTCCGGGTCCACAAGTCGGACAATGCCAAATTTATCAAGTGAGCCGTCAGATTTTACTAAAAATTTAACGTTCACCACTCCTTCAATACCATTATTGATTGATGGCTGAGGATATTTCAGATTTTTATCGATGTAGGAGGCAAGTGCTTTGTCGCCGCCAGGGAAGCTTGCAGGAATTGTATCTGTTTGAGCGGTCTGAGCCATTGCTGTTCCCGCTATTGCCAGAGATGCTATGATTGATAATGCTTTTTTCATATTGGTGTTTTTTGGATTATATCTTTTTAGACAACCTAAAGTCGAAAAAGTTAAATTTGCCAAGTAAGGGAAATACTGCCGCCGATTCCAGTGGTGAGAGGAGAATTATAGTAGTAGTAATTCGGAATATAGTTAAGAAGGTTGTCAATGTTTACGCTAAGGGTAAAATTTTTGGGGAATGTCTGGCTTAGCACAACGCCAAGGAGTGAATAGGCTGGATAACGTTGTGTACGGGCTGCCTCTTGTGAAAAGAATGCCATAACATCGCCTGTAACAGCTGAAAGCCATTTGAAGTTGGCTGTGGCTGTAAAGCGCCAGTCTCGTTTCCAGAGATGGGAATAGTCGGCTTTTATAGTGACAGCATGCGGACGAGTTGGATTGGCTCTGAGATCACCTTTACTGTATTTCTCATATGTGAAAATATATTCTCCATTGAGAGTGAACCCAAAATCAAACGACTTCATCAAAGAAATATCCAGTCCGCTGATTCGCACCCTTCTAAGATTGAGATATTGCTGGCCATTCAGTGATTCATTCCACAGATATGAAATGCGGTTGTCTACAAGATTGTGGAAAGCCATCACCGTAAGGCTGCGACTTCCCTTTAGATACTCAGCTGAAACACTCATATTGTGGCTTGTCTCTGACTTAAGGTCGGGATTTCCATAGACGTTGAATATGCCAGCCATATCGAAGTTCATATAAAGCTCCTTCAATGTTGGGGCGCGGAAGCCTGCAGCATAGTTAAGCCGAAGTGAACAGTTGCCTTTACCTGGACGCCATAACATGCTGAGTTTGGGAGAGACCCGATTGGCGCGAGATGCAGAAAACCAGTCATACCTTAGTCCCGGAACGAGCCATATATGCTCGGCAGGGTGCCAATCCCATTGTATGTATGCATCAAGATTGGTCTGAGAATGGGAGCCTTTGTCAAACTCATACGACATCAAATAATCGTCGATCCAATCTCCTCCAGCTGTCAATGTTCCGGTATTCTCAAATTCATGAGAATATTGGAAATGAAATGAGTTTTGCCGGTTGCGATAGTCACGTATCTGCTCTTTTGTAGCTATCTCATAGTCATATTTGTCATAGGTATCAAAGGAATACTGTGCCATCAAATCTTTCCAATGTGCTGAAATTCCAGCTGAAATGTCGCTATAACGATCGTGAGTGGCGTTGGTGCTGTTCCGCTGTCGCCAGTAATATCCGGCTCGAGCCGTAATCGACGCATCATCACCAAGAGTTATGGTAGCACGATCTTTCACATTCCAGCTATGGGTGGCATATGCACGACTGAAATCACCCTTGCGTGGGAACTTAATCTCACCTTGAGAGTCAAATCGAGCATCAAGAGAATTGGATATCTTTCCTTTGCGATAAGTGGCGAGTGCGCCGTAACTTTGCAGAGAATGCGAACCATATCGCGCATTCAGCCGCAGATGAGATCCCACTTTCGGACGTCCGGATATGATATTGACTACTCCTCCCGTAGCGTTGGAGCCATAAAGCGAAGATGCAGCCCCCTTTACAATTTCGACCCGCTCTACATTTTGGAGATTGAGACGAGAATAGTCAGGATTGTCGAGGGTCTCTCCTGCCATCCGCTCTCCATCAAGAAGGAACAGTATCCCTCCTCCTCCGAATCCGGAAATGTTGATCTGTGGATTTTGAGCCATACCGAGAGAGAATTCCACACCTGGCATCTGCTGCTCCAAAAGTGCACCAATATCAGGTTTGCCGCTTCGAGTAATGTCAGCAGAAGTAATGACGCGGGTCACCACCGGCGTTTCTTTCAGAAGTTTGGGTGTGCGAGTGGCTGTCACCACAACTGTCTCAAGAGTATCAGTCGGGGAAACGATATGGTCGGGAGCAGAGTCAGCGACTCCGCCCCCGGCCATCAATGCCATTATCAATCCTAAGATTGCCAATTTCTTACTTTAAAGTTCCGGTAAATGTGAAGTTTATATCCATCGGCATACGACCGGGACGCACGGTATATTCCACCTTTGCATCTTTTCCAGACACAGTGCCGGATAATTTCCCTGTGTACGCGGTGCCGTTGACATCAATGGAGAAATCATCTTCACTTATTGTGTAGACGTTACCGTTCTTAACTACATCTACATCATCAATAGTTAGCTCCGGTATGGTAAACGCACTGGAGTTAGGAATTGGAGGCGTGAATGAGCACTGCGGAATCACCACAATCACGTCATCATCGTCTTTAGCGTCTTTCAAAATCTTCAATTCATAAGACCCCTCAATGTCTCCAGGCTCAAACCCCATAACAGAGTATCCGAGTGATCCAGAGTAGGTCCCGGTAATCTTGCTGACATCAAGGGTGGGATCATCCGGTTTGGATTTGTCGTCATCCTTGTCGCAGCTGACGAAAGCAGGCATAAGGAAGCATAATACAGCCATCAGCCCAAACATTCTAAGAGTCTTCATCACTGCTGTCCTCCTATGCCAAGAAGTTCAACTTCGAAAATAAGGTCTTGATTTGGACCAATAGGGCCACCGGGAGTACCCATCTCGCCATAAGCAAGGTCGCTGGGGATATAGAAGACAGTTTTTCCACCTACCTTCATAAGCTGAAGACCTTCTGTCCATCCTTTGATGACGGCCCGGAGTGGGAATGATGTCGGTTCGCCACGCTCTACTGAAGAGTCGAATACGGTGCCATCGAGAAGACGCCCTGTATAGTGTACGGTCACGACATCGGTAGCTACCGGTGAAGCACCGGTACCTGCTACTACAGTGACATATTTCAGACCGGAAGGAGTGGTCTGATAGCCGGAATTGCCTTGGAAGAAGGCTGCATTATAGTCGGACATATTGGTAGATCCGGCAACGTTTTCAGCAGCTTCAGCAGCAGCCACGCTGTCTTGCTGAACTTCCAGCACTTCACTTACGAGTGAGTCATAGGCTGCTGTGTCTTCAGCAGCAGGTTTCTGCTTGCCACATGAGGCAACGCAGAAAGCGGTTGCCGTCATTGCAATAACGGCAATCGCTGATCTGAATGTTTTTTTCATTATACTATTGTTCAATTTATTTCTTGACTACCTTGATGAGTTCAACATCGAAGATAAGGGTTGAGTGAGGAGGAATTGCATTGGGCACACCCTGAGCACCATAAGCGAGGTCGCTTGGGATGAAGAATGTATACTTGGCACCTTCCTTCATAAGCTGAACGCCTTCTGTCCATCCTGGGATAACGCGATTGAGGGGGAATGTCGCGGGTTCACCACGGCTTACGGATGAGTCGAATACTGTTCCGTCAAGAAGACGACCGGTATAGTGTACAGTAACCTCGTCGGTAGCTGTAGGCTGAGCGCCTTCACCTTCTTTTTCCACTACATACTGGAGGCCTGAGGGAGTTTCCTTCACACCTTCGCGGCTCTTATTTTCAGCCAAGAACTTTGTGCCTGCCTCTTTTGCGGCTGCCTCAGCTTTCTGCTGAAGGTCCATAAGGTATTCGTTGATCATCTTCTGGCATTCTTCTTCGGGGACTTCGGGAGTGCCACCATCAAAAGCTACCTTCACACCATCTTTGAACGCTTCGGAATCAAGGGTTCCGACACCCATAGCCTTGAGCTGTTTGCCCATAAGCACGCCCCAGGCATAACTTAATTTATCCATAATTTCTATCAATTTTTCTATTATTAACGAGAAGCCAATTATCAGCTTCCAGAAATAAAACGCTTGAAAACGGAGTTTAGTTTGCGCGAAGGCATTTCAGGTGGAATTTATCTCATTTTTGAGTATTATTCATTGGTAGTTTTATTACCTCATCATATAAGCAGATATTGCAATCAAGTTCTCTAACTTTTCGTTATTGTAACGATTTTACATGCTATATTAATATAAAGGAAATGGATCCATTTATTCATTTAAAATTGAGCTTAAGTCAGATTGAACTTTGTCAATCTCCGTATATCCGACAACTGGAAATCCATTATCTAACACTTCAGACTTAAAAGCAACTCTTTTCCCTTTACAGAGCATTGTGCCAATGTTCAAAACAAGGTCATATAGTTTATGTCCTTGAATATGCAGATAGGCATTCTCTGGTGTCAGACCTTCAATAGCAAAATTATCAGGCAAACTTAGAGAAGCCAATTCTACATCAAAAAGGTCACCGATCCTTTGCAAATATGCCTGTCCATTTTCCACAAGTTCTCCTCGCTTCAACTGCGAAGGTAGACATTTGTAAAACTTGGTTATATTCCATAGTGGATTGAGTTCCGAAGTCTTATAATACACAAGATATAGAAGTGGTTTATAAACAATCCGGGACAATTGCTTCAAGAAAGGAATAAAACTAAATTCACTATCCGGCACTTTCAACCTAAACCTATATTCAAGATTGTCTGCTTCGCAAGAATGATTCTCCCAAGAATATGCATAGGTTTGTGCTATGTAATTCTCGGGAGTCAAACCTTCTTCTCCCCGTAATAATCTTAGATCACTATCTATGCATATGAAGAATTGGCGATTGGTATAAGGACGATATCTCAGACATTGCTCGCAACCTTTAGAATCGTTTCCTGCCTCACTTTTGCTCTGAGTGACGAAATGATACTCTCCAGGCTTTACATTTTGGAGCTCTATAAACCAGAAATTCTTATCAGCCTCGTCTTCAACGTGTATGACCGCAACAATATTCCGATAGCGCAAATGATAGTTCTTGTAGTAGTTGGCTTGATCTTCAATACGGCTCATACGTCTTTTTCAATCTTAGTGGTGACATCTTCCATATAAATGAT
>CAYNEZ010000163.1:0-7269 GCA_964396365.1 uncultured Sangeribacter sp.
AAAAAAATTCTCATCTCAATTTTGAGATGAGAATTTTTTTATCAGTGAATTATCATTTTTTCTCCATTCACTATATATATTCCAGCCGGAAGTCGGTTTAAGTCATCTTTGTTCATACCTCGGGCAACACAAATTCCGGATGGGGCGTATACGTCGACTTTTGCTGAATTCGCAATATTCAAATCTACGGCATTGTCTGAAGTGCCGAGATAGCGAAGGGTAAAGTTGTCGAAACAACACCAGCAGTCATTCTCGGAATTGTCGGATTCGATAGATATATGAAGTGAATTGTCAGTCACTGTTGTTGGGATCTCATTTACGTATAATCCGTAGGAGAAAGCCATCTCTGCGCCATGCATTGAATTGACATATCCTTTGAGAACGTGAGTCCCTGTCAATGTCTTTTCAAGTTCAGGAGTTTCAGACAAAGGATGCTGATAGAGTGATGCCACCGGCTTGGAGGAATCGTTGGTAGTGATCGTAGCCGGAATACGTTCAGAGCCGTTGCGGTATGATGATCCGCCATCATTTGGCCTGACCCTGTAGAGAGCTTGCACTGAAAGCGAATAGTTGCCGTTGCGCAGATTGTCTACTGTCTGGGATGCACAGAATGTGCGGTTCCAATATTCCGCTACATGGCTACCCCATACCGGATCGCCCTTCCATCCATGACTGTCTGTGTCGAAGTTAGGATTTTCGATGAAGCATGTCATGTCCCAGCATTCTCCATCTTTAAGCACAGCTCGCTCGTCGCAGAGATATTCTCTGATTGCCGAATACAGGTCTTTAGCAGCTTGAGGAAACACAGAGGGATTGTCAGACTCTTCAACTTTGCTACTGATTGATTCTATTTTTTCCTCAAGAATGGCAACAGCTTCTGATGGCGCAGATGCCTCAACGTTTTCCCAAGCTTTTGCCAGAGTGTTTTGGTAAGAACTGAAAGCAGAGAGCGTTTCTGTAATTTCTGTTGCCAGCTTATTTAGTGCGGCTGTAGCCTCGTCATAGCCCGATTGAGATTCTTCCGGAGAAGCATGTTTTGATAGGAGATTGCTATAATTATTCTTCATCTTTTCAGGAAGCATGGAAAAGTCGATAGATGTCACCTCTTCGAGAGCAGCGCTATGGCGATGACGGCAAAGTTCGAGATCACCTTCGCGAGTGATTGAGATGCAATCAATATCAGACATCCAGTCATTAGGATTGGAGAGAGTTATTTCATTATCTCCCTTCCTCAGATTGATGCTCAATGAGACAGAACCAACCTTATCCCATCCTCCGGAATTGGCAACAAGTATGTCAGAGCTCTCTCCATTGACTGCCACATTGATTTTTCTGTCAGCTCCCGAGATGAAATATATTGTCAGATTATATTCGCCTCCCTCTTCCGACCATACATCTCTCCAAGAAAGAGTATTGTCTTCGCGTGCTCCGAGCCATGAAGCCTTCGCTCCTCCTGAGCATAAATCATTTTCTTCATATATCCCCGATTTGACAGCTTGATTATTGTCAAGTTCTTGATAGGCTGGCATGAATGCAGTCTCTGCCTCATACAATCGTCGCTCAATCCTACGGTCAGCTGTCACCTTATATATCCTTGTGGCATGTGGAGGCACATCCACCTCAATCTTGCCTGAGAAGTGACCAAGGTCTTTCCGCCCGAAAAGGTCGCGCACCTCAGCTTCGTCGCCGAGATCAAGGTCGAAAAGATCGATACTCATTTTCTTAGCAGCATCAGTAGGGTTGTAGAAAGCAACCGCCCTTGTATTGCCATGCAATGTCTCCACATCTTTCACTAAAACATATGTCCCGTTTTCTCTTTTCACCACCGTTGCCTGCAGAGCAAGTGGATCTTGATTAAGGGCAATGAGTTCAGGATTTGATAGGAGGTCGATGGATTTTTGGCTTATTTCCCTGAGATCGCAGCCAATAAGAAGAGGAGAACTCAGCATACACCACATGCCGAAATGAGTCTTATCTTCTTCGTCTGACATTCCGCGTCCTACTTCAAGCATATCCATGTCGTTGAATCTGCCCTTGGTGGCATAGGCTGACAGATATAGATTCTGATGAATTATATCTTTCACAGATTCCCATCCAAGATAAATATCTTGCGACATTCTCCATGATGTGGCCACATCTTCCACCCAAGTGCCCGGGTATGCCCAACGACATACGTTGTATCTCACATCTGTACGTCCGGTAGCTTTGATTGCGTTTGAAATGGCAGTGTATCGTTCGCGCTCATCAAGATCAAGATGCTCGGAATTCTGAGGTCCATCTCCTCCACAGAAGTCAACCTTTATGAAGTCGAACCCAAGTTGTCCGAACATGAATTGGGCATCTTCTTCATCATGCTCATAAAGACCGGTCCCAATACCGTCGCGGTCGCCACCATAGAAAGATGCGCATGTGTTGTGGCCAGCATCGGAATAGCATCCGGCCTTTAGCCCGGCAGCATGAATATCATCGATCAGAGGTTTGAGACCGTTGGGGAAGCGAGTAGGATGGATCACGAGGTGTCCTTCGGCATCTCTTCCGCACCAAGCACCATCGTCGATGTTTACATATTTATATCCGGCATCTCGCAGGCCTGTATTCACAAGGGCATCGGCTTGAGAGCGTATGATATTCTCATTAATGCGATGACCGAAGGCATTCCAAGAGCTCCATCCCATAGTGGGAGCATCCCATGCCATAGAAGAAAGAGGAAGCAGGGAGAGAGACAGCAATCCTATTGCAATTTTATTCATGATTGGTCAGGTGTTGATAAGAATGATTTTTCTGCAAAAATACAAATTATGTGGATATTATCAAAATATTTTAAACCCTTTTGAAGTATTATTAGTTTTAAATGTTAGGAATCGTTAAGTAACCTTCAAAAAATAACTTGGTAAATCCTGCTTGAACTCTTCGGCATCTTAACCAATTTATTTTTACGATTACTAAATTGCTTTCATTCTATGGAATCAAATTCAATTCAAAAACTCAACTTTCGAAAGTTCTTAAAATCTCAAGCAGAGGCCGCAAAGGCGCAGAGTTTCAATACTTTGGGAAGCTTCGCGACTCGGTGTTGGCAAGCTCGCAAAGGAAACGGGCTGCTTCGCATCGCCCGGAGAACGCAGAGGATAAGCGCAGTTTCCTGCGCTAAAGAATTGGAACTTATGAAAAATGAGCTTGCGAAACTTCAATTCAAAAACCTAAATTTTTAACTAAGCTTAAAATTATGCATCAGATAATAAATCATTTTACGGACGATGACCTTTATAAATTCACGATGTGTTGTGCCGTCATTGACAATTATCCACGTACACAGGTGCGCTATCGCTTCATCGACCGAAACAATACAGTATATCCTGAAGGTTTTGCAGAGGAGCTGCGCCAACAGATAAAATATCTCGAAAGCCTTGTCATTACTGATGAGGAAGTGGCATTCATGCGTCGCCGTTGCTATTATATTCCTGATTGGTTTTATACTTTTCTAAAAGGATTCAGATATGATAGCAAATGGGTGAAAGTAAACCAGGATGATGAGGGGCACCTCAGCATAGAATTTGAAGGAAATTGGAGCGATACCATACTCCTTGAAGTGAAAGTGCTTGCCATCATTTCTGAATTGTATTATATCATGACCGGGAAGGCAGACTCCCTTGATTATGGTGCATATTATTCACATACTTATGCAAAAGGGGAGAGGCTTCTGGAAGCTGGATGTTCATTCAGTGATATGGGCACACGTCGCCGCGCATCTTTTGAGGCGCAAGACACGGTGGTGCGTGCTATGGCAGACTGTGACCGGGCAAAGAGGTATCCCGGGCATTTCGTGGGCACAAGCAATGTCTACTTGGCAATGAAATACGACGTCATGCCCATCGGCACCATGGCCCATGAGATGATAAGCGCCATCGCTGGAATGTATGGTCCGCAGATGGCAAACCATCTTGCAATGAAAGTGTGGTCAAACACATATCGCGGTGCACTCGGCACATTCCTCTACGATACATATGGCTGGCAGATCTTCAGTCTTAACTTCTCTGAAGATTATGCCAACATGTTTAAAGGCTTGCGAGTAGACAGTGGTGACAATTATGAGCAATTGAACCTGATAACGGAAAAATATCGAAGTCTTAACATCGATCCACGTACAAAACAAGTGATCTTCAGCAATGGTCTGAATGTAGACGAGGCAATTGATATACAACAGTATGCCTGCGACAAATGTATACCGTCTTTCGGTATCGGCACACACTTTACTAATGATTTCCCTGGCGTGAAGCCAATGAACATTGTCATCAAGCTTCTTGCGGTCAAGATAACAGAATCATGGCCTTTCTTCTGCGATACCTGCAAACTTAGCGAGGACCATGGCAAATACTCAGGTGATGTCGCCACAGTGAAGCGTTTTCGTGAGGCATTACACCTTGAAGAATAATTAATACTATGATAGAATATTTTATTGAACTCCTCCGGGAGAATCCAACCATACCGCTTTTCCTTACACTGGGCATCGGTTTTTGGCTCGGAAGCCTTAAGATAAAGAGTTTTTCACTTGGTCCGGTGACGGCAACATTGCTGGTAGGTGTCTTTATCGGTCAGCTTGACATTCCTATTGCCGAACCGCTTAAGACTGTAAGCTTCCTATTGTTTCTATTTGCAATTGGTTATAGAGTTGGTCCACAGTTTTTCCGTGGTCTAAAGGGAGACGGAGTGAAGCAGATGCTTTTTGCAGTAGTGGAGTGCATAATCTGTATAGTGGTCTGCATTGTGGCAGCCCGTCTGATGGGTTATAACACAGGCACAGCCATAGGTCTCTTTGCAGGGTCGCAGACAATTTCAGCTTCAATCGGTGTTGGTTCTGATATCATCTCATCGATGAAGATAGACCCGGAAACAAAGAAATCACTTATCGGCATGATCCCATCGGCATATGCCGTCACATATATATTCGGAACTATCGGGGCCGCATGGATAGTGGCAAACCTCGGTCCGAAGCTTTGTGGCGGAATAGAGAAGGCTAAGGAGCAGATAGCTGAAATAGAAGCTGAGATGGAAGATGGTGAATTTTCAGCTCAACCGGGTCTGATCGTTGCTAATCGTCCGGTGTCTTTCCGTGCCTATAAGGCAGAATCAAGTTTCTTCAAACGTCCGCGCACTGTCTCGGAAATAGAAGAGGCTCTTCGTGGGCTTGGACACAGACTATTCGTAGAGCGACTGCGTGTAGGAGGGGAGGTAGTGGATGTCGAACCTGATGTAAAGGTAAGGCGAGGAGACATTATCGTCATAGGAGGACGGCGTGAAACCGTAGTCAATGAAGCCGGAATCATCGGTCAGGAGGTGGTAGACCACGATCTTCTCAATTTTGAGGCAGAGAATCTTCCTGTCACAGTTTCCAAGCACGGTGCAGCCGGAATGACATTCGGAGCTCTCCGCAAGTCAGACTATATGAGCGGAGTCATGGTGAAGAGCCTTGTACGCGACGACGTCAAGATTCCTCTGCATAGTAGAACGGTGCTTGAGCCGGGTGATGTACTTACGCTTGTAGGCCTTCAGAAAGATGTGGCAGAGGCTGTAGGGGAAATCGGTTATCCCGACCGCAAGACAGAGACAACAGATGTGGCATTTCTCAGCTTTGGCGTAGCCGTCGGATGCTTCATCGGAGCATTGTGCTATCATTTCAAAGGAGTTCCAATTTCTCTGACCACGAGTGGAGGTGCCCTTCTTGCCGGGCTATTTTTCGGTTGGCTCCGCAATCGCCGTCCTACATTGGGACGCATACCCTCTTCTGTGGTTTGGGTGCTTGACAATGTTGGGCTCAATTTATTTATAGCCATAGTGGGTCTGGCAGCAGGCCCGACCTTCATTTCAGGACTTCAGCAAGCAGGAATAGGTCTTTTCTTCGTCGGCCTCGTTTGCACGACTCTTCCACTTGTCATTTCTATTTTTATAGGACACTATATCTTTCGATTTCCGATTGCCGTCACACTTGGATGCGTGGCAGGCGGACGAAATGCTGTGGCAGCCTTAGGAGCAATTCAAGATAATCTTGACAGCACGCTTCCGGCTATGGGATACACTGTCACTTATGCAGTCAGCAACTTCCTTCTTATATTCGGTGGCATTGCGGTGGCATTGATGGTGTGAGGCTTGAGTCTTCAGTCTTCAGTCTTTAGTCTTCAGTTTTCAGTCTTTAGTTTTGAGGTGTTTGGGTTTTTTAATGAGATTTTTGGTATGAAATTAGATAAAGCGAAGGGCTATGCTCTGGCAGCGTTGGCAGCAGCTGCATATGGTACGAATCCGGCATTTGCCGTGCCCCTATATGGACACGGCATGAATGCGGTGTCGGTACTTCTTTTCAGGTATCTTTTAGGTATCCCGATTCTTGCAGTCATAATGGCTGTGAGAGGAAAGTCGTTTGCTCTGAAAAAAGATGAAATAGTGCCTACCATGATTCTGGGAGTGCTGATGGCATTGTCATCGTTGACGCTTTTCGAAAGCTACAATTTCATGAACTCAGGCGTGGCATCGACTCTCCTGTTCGTCTATCCAGTGATGGTGGCTGTAATGATGATTATGTTCTTTCATGAGAAGTTCAGTATCTCAACAGTAATTTGCCTTGTGGTGATGGGTGCGGGATTGATGCTTCTGATGAAGCCTCAGGGAGATGCGACTCTGAGTCTATTTGGTTGCCTTCTTGTGATGTTGTCGGCGTTGACATATGCTCTCTATATAGTTATGGTCAATGTCTCAAAGAGCGTAAAGAATATTCCCACTACAAAGCTTCTCTTCTATGTGCTTGCCTGGGGAAGTCTTGTCTATGTGGGCATGATTGCATGTGGAAGCGAGTTGACGATTCCGTCAGAAAACTGGGGGTGGCTCAATCTTCTTGCCTTGGCCGTGATCCCGACAGTGATATCACTTGGGTGCACCACAAGAGCAATTCAATTGATAGGCTCGACCCCGACAGCGATTTTAGGGGCGTTGGAGCCTGTCTCTGCTGTAATCCTTAGTGTTTTAGTCTTAGGTCAACCTATTACGGTTCAGGATATTGTTGGTGGCGGACTAATCGTCATAGCTACTACTATAGTGATATGTGCGGGCCCAGTAGACAAGGCTATTTTGCGAATGAGGAAGATGTTTCCTAAGGGAACACGTCATTAAAGCCTCATTTTTTATGATAAGGGGTCCTAAGTAGCTAATAAAAATTAAACGATATATGAACACATTCAACAGAACTAATCTTGCACAAATAAATCCGGCTATTTTCGGACATTC
>CAYNEZ010000164.1:0-7254 GCA_964396365.1 uncultured Sangeribacter sp.
AATACCTGAAGAATGGCATAAATGGGGACAATCAGAATATAACAGCCCAATCCCTTTTGATTTGAAAATTGCGTTCATTATCTCTGCTATCATTGATAGTGGCTTCCTGTCAGAGGAAAGACAGACACAACTTGATTGGGCTTCTTTTTTCCATGGAGGTAAACAAGAGTATTACGCCAAATTCATTATGAGGATTTTAAGACGTCTCAACGCAGGAAAGACTAAGGATGAAGCAATTGTAGACATTCCGGATCCTGTTATCAACTATTATCCTGCCGAGACAGTACATCATTGGCGAGATCTATTGGAATATACTACCTTTGCGTGGCGTTGTTTCTATTATAGTTGGGATTTCACTTCTGCTCTTCATAATGCTGCTAAGTGTCCGGCGAATATACATCTTGCAATGGTTCATACTGGAGCGTTTGCAGAAGCTATGTATGGATGCACTTACAATATGATTAAACAAAAATTCATGACAAGAGATGCTTCTGAATATACTAGGATAGAAATTCCTAAAGTCGTTATGCAATCTTACGGTGTTTGTATTGATGAAGTTAGACAAAAGGAATATGCTGATCGGTACTTTTTCAAGAAAAATGATGCGCTGACCAATGTAGAACGTCATAAATGGAGGTACGTAGATAATCCTTACTCAGAAGTTTTCATTGATGACTCTCTCAAATCAAAAATTATGAGAGCATACCATACTGGTTGGGAACAACGATATGGTGTGTACCTTGATAACGGATGGTTTTATGTTTATCGAAGCCATTGTGTATTGTTGAGATTTCAGATTCAAAATCATCATATATCAAATTTTCAAATCAGTGATGATCCTCACGCCAATGTTGAAGATTTGTGGGAAGTTCTCCAAGTATTTGAAAAGACCTAATTTCCATACTTTTGATCCCGAGAGACTTACCTAAAATATCTATAGCTGCTATCCACCTACACACCCAAAATTCAATATCCAAAATTAATTTCTCAAGATAAGGTGCATCCCCCCTTCCAACATTATATCTTTGCCCCAAAAAGTTAATCGTTAATCATTCATCGTTAATCGTTACTCCAATGCACAACCCCTTCTCCGGCAAAAACTCCTCCGGATTCCGTTTCCGCTTCCATATCCGCTCAATATCCAATCAACCCCTCTATCTTCCTATCGAAATGAAGTCTCTCCCTCAGATCATGCAATTGATGCAAGGCATCTCTCCCATAATTGTCTTTAACTGCCATTCTAAAGAATACGCATTATCAGCTTTTTACAACCTCCGCAAACAGTATGACTTTGACTACTGGGCTGCTTCCGAATACCTCATCCGAGACATCAACGACGCCGATGGTTGCCTTTTTTAATGTTAGGGAAAAGACGCGCGGTGACGCGCCCGGAGGTCGCTAACTACTTTGGCTACGCACGACTAGAGAATCTAAACACCAAACATAATGAAACTTTATTACTATTTTAATTGTTTAATAGTAGAAAAATAGCTACCTTTGCTAAACAATTCAGAAAGGGTTATGAATAAATATAAAACAAAGGATGTCATTAAGATGCTTGAAGATGATGGATGGTTTCTTGTAAGAATGAGGGGCAGCCATCGTCAATTTAAGCATTCTTCAAAATCAGGGACAGTAACCGTCAATGGAAAACCCAACCAAGTGTTAGAGCAATTTATTTTGAACAGCATTTGGAAACAAGCTGGATGGAAATAAAAACAAAAAAACTGTATTTTATGGAGACAAAACAAATCAAAGTATTGGTAAGTTGGTCAGGTGAAAATTTTAATGGAGGGGTGGGAGACCCTGAACTGGGCGCTATCATGGTGGCAGCTTCTACTCTCGATGAGTTTAAGAAAGAATTTGAGGAATCTTTTGAATTTCACATAGAGGGTTTAAGAGAAAGCGGAGACTACATTCCTGATTATATTTTATCAGGAGATTATCATATCGTATATGATCTTGAAGCAACCGCTTTGCTGAAAGAAGCGGAAAAATTTACTACCTTAGCAGCTATTAGCAGAGCCACTGGCATTAACCAAAAGCAGCTCTCACATTATGCAACAGGGCTTAAACAGCCGAGGCCTTCATCACGAGCACGCATAATTAAAGGTTTGCATGACATTGGTCGTATGGCATTGGCCTTATATTGAAATATTGAGTTTATGTAGATGAAAAATCCGGCTTCGTGAAGGGGAAGCCGGATGGAGAGTCAATTGAGGATGTAGGCTTTGGACATGAAGACGGTTTTCACGAGGTCGATGGCCTGCTTGTTGAGTTCGCGGTTGAAGTTTTTTTGCTCGCATTTGTCGAGGGCTGAGTATTCACCGCCGTGCTCTTTCAGAAAGTCTTCGAGGATGTCCTTGGCAAAGAGTCCCATGATCTTTCCGAAGTCTTTAGGGAGGGAAACTTCTCCTATGTGGCTCACTACGTTGTTGAGTCGGTTTTCTGTCACGTATGCCTCAACTTCAGGGAGGAGAGCCTGGAGGGCTTCGCTGTAAGGGATAGGTTCGGAGAAGAGCTTGTTGCGCTTCTTGACGCTCTTTTTCTCGGCAAATCTGGCATTCTTGTTCTTGATGAGGACTCTTGAACCATTTCTGAGAAACTGAGGAACAACCGGACGGATTACGACTCCCTCGCATATATTATCATCGATGTCTGGAAGTCCAAGCCACTGTGAAATTTTGCTCTGGAAGGCATTTGGATAGTTCAGACTTTCAGATAGTGAGCCACGGAAAAGGGTCTTTGCGTAGAAGAATCCTTCAGCTTCGAAGATTTCATTCACTTCATCTACAGGAAGGTAATAGCCTTTATCGCCTTCATGGACGTAGATATCAAAGCCATAGAATTCATGGCCCGGTGTGTAGTTTACTCCTTTCTGGATGAGGGTGATTCCCTTTTCAGATGGGACTCCTTCATGGGCATAACGGCCTCCAAACATTTCTCCGAATACTGAGATCATATCCATTTCTGGATGAGACTGTTTCACTCGCTGGAAAAGTGAGATAACCCTTGGCTTGTAAGTCTCCAGAAGAGACTGGAAGTCATAGAACTTTTCGTCTTCGGCAAGAATAGAGGTTCGCTTTGCGAAACCGACTTCTTTGCCGTCGCAGAGGAAGCTGGTGTTGGAACCATGCACCTTCTCTTGCACTACCCATTCAAGGTCGACAGGAAGTTCTTCCTTGACCCGCTCCATGAATTCACGGGTGATGGCATTTTCTATGGAGCTGTACTTTTTGAATTTTAGCATAGTTGATTTTGATTTTATACGCCTTAAGCGCGGTTGTGAAAATTGAGAAGAGAGTTATCAGTGTGTCCGCAGCTAATCATGGTGGAGAAGGTATATTACCAATGGGACACAAAAAAACGACTGTCGGGAAGCTTGGCAGGGACTTTCCGACAGTCGTTGTATCTTATTTAGCCTTGGCTATAGGCTAACTGATATCAGTAGAACTGAAACAAACGTGTCGGCGATATCCTGAATTTAGATATGTGACATTAGACGGCATAGTCGCACGCATCAAGCGTTCAAAGCTATTAAAGCCTTGAATACTGCTGATTGGTAATATGTTGCGATGTTTTATTGCCATTTGTTTCTGTTTTGAGAGCGCAAAATTAATTATTTTTTGCGAAGTTTCCAAATATTTTTGAGTAAAGCTTATAATTTCTCAAGATAAGGTGCATCCCCCCTTCCAACATTATATCTTTGCCCCAAAAAGTTAATCGTTAATCATTCATCGTTAATCGTTACTCCAATGCACAACCCCTTCTCCGGCAAAAACTCCTCCGGATTCCGTTTCCATATCCGCTCAATATCCAACCAACCAAAAGGCAAGCATCCGAGAGCCCCAACAGCTCCCGATGCTTGCCTTTTTTTATATCAACATTCCCTTCTATCCGACCTGAAAAACCTGCATAAACCTGCAAAACCTGCAAAAATAAGTAGCATCTATATATGTCAGAGAGTAGAGAAATATGTCTTGAGAAGGTCCCAGTCGTAGTAGCCGGGGAAGGCTTGGGGGACGTCGCTGATGGAGACGGGATGCTCGTTGAGGCGAGGAAGGACTATGACGTTTCCGGCCTTGTTCTTGAAAAAGACAAACTGGATGTTGGCACCCATAGGTGATATCTCAAAGTTGCGCCATTTTTCAGCTATTTCTTCGGGATCCTCAAGCTCCACTCCCCTTCCGTCGGCGTCAATGAGCGAAACAAGCCGCAAAAGATCGGTATCGTGACCAAAACGGAGATCAACCTTTGTCTCACTGGAGGCAAGCATTTCATCCGCCCTCTCTACTATCTCTGTAAGGAGTGGCTTGACACTCTCAGGTCCTGATCCCATAGTTTCTGGAGACTTTGCGTTAGCTGCATATTGCATATAGTTGGAGGCCTTCCAAAGTCCGGTGAGTTCATCTTTGTCAAAAATAGACAATATGTCCACATCAAGACTGTCAATGTCCTGCACAGAAATCGCCACATCGTAGAGGCTACGCATAAACACCGCAAGGGAGTCCGAGTCCGGAACCTTCTTGAAGAGTTTCGCTGCTACTTTCCCACACTGCGACACTGAGTCACGATACTGGCTAAATTCCCACATCCAGGGAGCATCCTCACCGGTATAGAACTTTGCTTCGGGAGTATTGTGATGAATGAAATCCATGTCTCCGGGGGTAGCATGTTTTTTGATCGCCAATCCGGGCTTCAGTTCTTTCAGCCGGTCGCAAAAGGCTACCATACTCATTATGCAGCGAGGCTCCACTGAACTTCTTGCCACCACACCATCCCCATCTGGGAAAAGAGTGGGAAACCGCTGATACATTCTCTCAGCTATAGCCTGATGCTGCCTCTCCCCCATCTGAGTAAGTTCCCCTATGTGTCCGCGGGAATTACCGGCACAAAGAGTCACCGACTTCCATATGGCCTTACCCTCAGGGGTGATATTTTCGGCAAGCTGTTGCTGCTGGAAAAAGTCACCCGCAATCTTATAAATTTTCTGGTTGACAGGCCAACGCGAACCGTGACGTCCATAATGACTTATGTAGACAGGAGCGTATCCTTCAGGTACTGGAGATATGGAATCTGCTTCCACGTCATATGCATAATAGATGCCCCCGGCTTTCTCAGGACATGATGCGATGATGCTCTCGGCATTCTGGGCAGAAACTGCCGGCATCATCAGGAGAGCGGCTGCGGCTGCTATAAAATATCTTGTCAGCTTCATATTTATAATTTAAGTTTCCTCGGCTTAACTTAATGGTTATGGGATCATAGAGGTTAAGCTCGCGAGTGGGTAATTTTTTGCAAAATTAATATTTTTCAGCGGAAAAATGGCCTTATTTGGATTTTTTATTGTAATTTTGAAGCTGACTCTAAAAAACAACCTATAACGTATCATGAAAAGAAGAATTTTTTGTAGTTTGATGGCGGCTTTGGCTCTCGGAGCTCCGATGATGGGGGCTACCGACGACATGGCTGGATATCTTTTCGTCTATTTCACCGGCAATGATCCTCGCGATGAGTCGATCAATTATGCCCTGAGCCGCGACGGGCTGAACTTCAAGGCCCTCAACGACAATGCTCCGGTGATCGATTCTAAACTGATCAGCGAGACGGGTGGGGTGCGCGACCCTCACATCCTCCGCAGCGAGGACGGCAAGGAGTTTTATATGGTAGTCACAGACATGACATGCAACAAAGGGTGGGACTCCAACCGTGGACTCACGCTCCTGAAATCAACCGACCTTGTTAACTGGACCCCATCGGTAATCAACATACAGAAAAGATACAAGGGGCACGACGACCTCAAGCGCGTATGGGCACCGCAGACCATCTACGACAAGGATGCCGGCAAATATATGGTATATTTCTCAATGCAACATGGCAACGGACCTGACATAATCTATTATGTCTATACAAATGATGACTTCACCGACTTCATCGGGAAACCGAAGCCTCTCTTCATACCCAAAAACAAGAAGAGTTGCATCGACGGCGACATCGTCTACAAGGATGGAAAGTATCATCTCTTCTATAAGACGGAGGGAAACGGCAATGGCATCAAGAAAGCTGTGACCGACAAACTGACTTCCGGAAAATGGATAGAATCTGACGACTACAAGCAGCAGACCCCGCACGCAGTGGAAGGAGCCGGCACTTTCAAGATGATTGACTCCGACAAATACATACTGATGTATGACGTCTACATGAATGGTGCTTATCAATTCACGGAATCGACCGACCTTGACAATTTCCGAAACATCGATTCATCAGTGAGCATGGACTTCCATCCGCGACATGGCACGGTGATTCCCATCACTGAAGCTGAATACCAGCGTCTGGAGAAGGCTTTCCCGAGTGCCGACGTGAAATTCTCCAATCCCGTATTGCCGGAATTCCACGCCGACCCGGATATCCTGCTGAGCGAGAACACCGGCAAATACTATATCTATTCCACCACCGATGGATTCCCGGGCTGGGGTGGCACATACTACACTTGCTACAGCTCAGACAATATGCGCGACTGGACCTACGAGGGTGTGGCTCTCGATGCTTCCACAGAGTCAATACCATGGGCAGACGGCAACCTTTGGGCTCCGGCTATCGAGGAGAAGAAGATCGATGGCAAGTATAAATATTTCCTATATTTCAGTGCCAAGCCTAAGGGAGAGGAAGCAAAGAAGATAGGTGTGGCTGTGGCTGATTCTCCTACAGGACCATTCAAGGCTGAACCGGAACCCTTCATCACAAAATCCCCTGTGAATCACGGACAGCAAATCGACGTGGATGTCTTCACCGACCCAGTTTCAGGGAAACCTTATCTATATTGGGGCAACGGCTATATGGCAGGTGCTGAACTGAATCCGGACATGAAGTCGATAAAGGAAGAGACCATCACTGTGATGACTCCGGAAGGGGGCACACTGCAAGACTACCGTTATCGTGAGGCTCCATACGTGTTCTATCGCGATGGAAAGTATTATTTCATGTGGTCGGTAGATGATACTGGAGCCGCCAACTACCATGTGGCTTACGGAACGTCTGATTCACCGTTAGGGCCGATTCAGGTGGCTGAGCGTCCGATAGTGCTCATCCAGAATGGTGGCAATGGCATGATTGGAACAGCCCATAACTCTGTGCTCCGCGTGCCGGGCAAGAATGGGGAGGCCGATCGATGGTATATCGTATATCACCGTATCAATCCGGCCTACAAAGCAAAGGAAAATGGTCCGGGATTCCACAGAGAAGTGTGCATATCTC
>CAYNEZ010000165.1:0-7182 GCA_964396365.1 uncultured Sangeribacter sp.
GCCGATTTTCAATTCCGGCATATTTCCCTTCATTCATCAGTCACGATGCCCGCATCGCTCCTTCTTCATGAAGAAAAATCTGCTCGGAAACCTGACGAAATCTTAATAAAAAATAAGTCGAAACAACTTCATTAATAAAACAATCTTTTTACCTAAGATTATCACCTGATATCGGTATTTTTCCTATTAGATGCAGATGAATATTAGAAATGTAAAGTAGCACTGAATTCAACTGTAAAGGGTCGGAGATAGCTGCCACTCATATAGTAGTTTGTATATTTATCTCGCTCTTCTTTGCTGAGAAGTTCTGCACCGTTGATAGTGCCATTCGCACCTTTTTGATTAAGAAAGTTGATGACAGTACATCCAAGATCAAGATACTTGTTGACGGTCCAGTTGATTCCTCCAAAAGTTTCCCATCGACCGTTGAAGAATAATGCGTTGGTCAGATTGGCGTATGTCTTGCCAAAGTAGCGAAACGACAACCAAAATCTGATTTTGCCATTGAGTTGATAGCTGGGATCCAGTTCGATAAGAATCTGCGGAATTTCCTTTACAATATTGCCATTTGCATTTAAGTCTGCCACTCCCTCAAATGGTGATTTTATGTAATAATTGTCGTATGTTGGCTTTTGAAGGGTTAGAAGGGCATGGAGATTAAGTCCCTTCATTGGTTGTATTTCTGCCGAAGTAGTCCAACCGAGGGTCTTTATGCTGTAGATCAGAAGTGTTGTCTTTGACTGGGTTGTGCCTGGTTTTGTAACATTTTGCTGGTCAATATTGTTAGATTTTGCAATGTATGTCACCATTGATGTAAGATCTATCCAATCATTTCTATACGAGATGCCTCCGCGTATCAATGGTATTGTGACGCGCTTATATTGTTCTTCCGTCGGACCGGTGCCTGCATATTCGTTGATGCGCGGATAGCGTGTAGCGACTGTTGCATCAGCGGTTATGCCGAAATGTCTGTTTATATTATATATTCCTTGGATTGTGGCTGCATAGTTTATCTTATTTTTCAAGACATTATGAGGTTCAATCTTTATAGTTGTGGTATTTCCCTCACTGTCAGTATATGTATGGGTGTCGCCGATGTGGAAGCCGGAATAGCGTCCAAAAGGTATTTGGTCGGCACTCATTCTATAATATTCCAGTCTGCCTCCGAAATATATGTTTAGCTTTTGTGTCAGCTGCCAATTGTCGGTGGCATATATAGCCGCTTTGTTCTCATAACCCTTTGTAAATTCAGGTGACAATTCATTGAAACCATGAAACTGACTGAATGTTCCGTCAGGATTATGCTTGACAAGAACTTCGGGATAAGGAGACACAGTGCCATCCCATTGGAAAGAGGATGAATGATAATTTAGATGATAATACCACTCATTCATGCCAATACGCACTTTGTGATTACTGTAAGCTTTATTCACTTCAGCAGTAAGAAGGAAATTGCTGACCTTGCCGACATGAAGCCATGTGCGTCTTCCTTCAGCCAGGCCAATGTAAGGAGTATCTTCCCCGGGTTTGAAAAGGCAATCAGCTTCAGTGGTTTCAAATATTGAACTGCCGCCAAAATCACAGAAATTGGCGTGTGGGGCAATCATATATTTTGCGTTTATGTCAAGCCAGTAGTTGTCTCCAAAAGTATAGTCGAAGTGAGCGGTGATATCATGGGCATAGTTATCGGTAAAGTCACCCCAACGTCCCTTTTTCATCTTGCCATCCATTACGTCCATATATTCAAATTCCCCTCCTATTGGAGCGTATGAAGTGGTGCCAAGTGCAAAGCCCGGAATCTCCTTGACACTTCCATCTCCGACATATACAAAAGGAGCATTGTTGATCATTGAGCCAAGTGCATTGCTTTTTGAGAACTTATATAGCAAACTTAATTTACCCTGAGCAAACAAGCGAGTGATGCCGGCATGGTAGATCTGTGTCCTGTCAGAAAAGTCAGTAAACTTCACATCAAAATAACCAGGATCAAAATTCTGATATACACTCGCAGAGTAGAGCCATTTCTCTCCTATTCCTCCCGAAACATTGAAATCAAAATTTTGCCATCCAAAAGTATTAGTCCTATAGTTGAAAATAGCCTTGAATTCTTTTTGTCCGAAATTGGAATAGCTGTCTACAGAATATGCGATATTTCCAGTCTTAATGGCTGATTCCATTGGATTCATCAGTCCGACTTTTCCTAAGCTTGCATCGCTTCTCCAGTGACGTGCGAGTTGATGAACAGTAGAAGAATAGACTACAGGGAGACCATTCTCGTATACGTTGACATCCTCACTCGGCAGCCCAATCTGTATCTCACGAGGCTTCGTGGCATCAGAGGCGTTGAGCATCACATTCCTCTCTTCTCCTTTTCCTCCAGATTTGATGCTGTCGTTGGCTATATTTGCCAAGATGTCGGTCGGCAGTAATGCTACAGCGATAAAAGCAAACAGAGTTTTCATGTTGTGGGATTGGTTAACAGTTAATGAGTCTTTTCGGCAAAATTATAATGGTAGCAGTCGCAAATCAATACCAAGTATCAGTCGGGTAGTGAAAAAGTAAAATTAGTATGATTTAAATTATTTATAATTAAATCGTTAAAGCTTGTATCAAATAGACTGTAGGTAGTATTGTGAAAGTAAAAAATATTTATTAATTTTGCATGGTAATTAAATTGAGATATGAAATTTCGCCTATTTACCGCCATACTCATGCTGATTTTCTTCCATCTTCCGTCAATGGCAGAAGATGAAGATTTGGCGCGTCTTGATTATGAAATATCCCGACGAGAAACATATCAGAAGCAAAAGCAGTCGCGTATGGATAGTCTTTTTCATCTGACCTTAATCAAAGACGCAAAGGAAGAACGTCTGAAAATATATGAAAAGCTTTTTCAAGAATACCTTACTTTCAACTTTGATTCTGCGATGCTGTATGTCAATCGGGCAGAAATGCTTGTGGAGCCAACAGACAGTTATGACATACAATCAAAGGTGCAGATTCATCGGGCATTATCTCTCGCCACTTCCGGACATTTTAGCCATGCAATTAATATTTTGGCAGGAATAGAAAGTGGAAAACTTTCCCGTAAGGTGCGGGAAGAATATTTTGCTGCATGCGAATGGACTTATGGCGTATGGGCTGAATATTCCGATAAGCGTTCTGTTGCGCCGGAATTAACTCAAAAAAGCCTTGTTTATCTTGATTCTCTTATTGATGTGTCGGATGAAGCATCTCCCGAGTATTCTTACAGGATAGCTGAAAAATATCTAAGAAAAAAGGATTATAAGTCGGCTGAGAATGAGTATCTTTCCGCTCTTGGTCGTGTGCCGGTCAATAGTCGGCTTTATGCTCAGGCAGCATACGCCCTTGCCCTTACCTATAAAGGACTTGGAGATAGAGAAAATTACAGAAAATGGATTATAAATGCTGCCGTTTCCGACCAAAAAGTTCCTCTGAAAGAGAATCTTGCCCTACAGCAGTTGGCGATGTATCTAAACAATGAGGAAGGGGATCTTGAAAGAGCTAATGCATATCTGAAATTGGCTCTTGAGGATGCGATTTTCTATAATAATCGACTTAGGATGTTGGAGGTGGCAGAGAAGATTCCGGATATTGCAAATGTATATCAAGAAACTATCGGACGGCAAAACATCCGTTTGAAATGGCTTGTCGGCGTAATTGCTTTCCTAATTTTGATATTAGGAGCGGTTGTGGTGCTGATCTATCGCCAAAGGCAAGCAGTCTCTCGCTCGAAAGATGCTTTGATTGATCTTAATGAAAAGTTGCAGCAATTAAATATGCAGCTTAACCAAACTAATAAATCCCGGGAACAATATGTAAGTCTGTTTATGGATTTATGTGCGGCATATATCGACAAGCTAAATCGTTTTCCGATGTTTCTAAAGCTAAAAGTCAAGCAGCTGGATGATCTGAACTCGGTGGCTGATCGATATGTACGCCCTACAGAAGCTGAAACGCGTGAGATGTTTAAGAACTTTGATACTGCATTCCTGCGACTTTACCCTGATTTTATCAAGGAATTCAATTCTCTGCTACAGCCAGATAAACATGTCGCTCCAAAAAAAGGAGAATTATTGAATACTGACTTGAGGATATATGCTCTTGTACGTATGGGCATCACTGATAGCAACAAGATAGCTACCTTGCTCTTCCTTTCACCCCAGACAATCTTCAATCATAGGACCCAAGTGAGAAATAAAGCTCTAAATCGGGAAACATTTGAGAAGGAAGTCGCTGAAATCTGCCCAATTATATAACTAACTTAAGTTTCTATTTTTTTGATACTGCAAAATTATAGATTAATCAAATAGGATAAATACTGAAAACCTAATAAATCAATATATGAGACGCTTTATTATTATAATCTTGATTCTCAATCTATATTTCTTTGTAGCTAATGCTGCTGCAAAGATAGATATTTCAGGGAAATGGAATGTGAAACTGGAAAATATTGACGGGACTTATTCTATTTCTTTGCCCGGCACTACAGATGATGCCGGATTGGGAATTGCAGATACCCTTTCGCCACTCCTCCAAAAGCCGCAGTTGCTTCATCTCACACGTAAAAACAGGTTCGTAGGCAATGCCAAGTATTCACGCGAGATAAACATACCTAAACAAATGGCAGGCAAACCAATGAGATTAAGGTTGGAAAGAGTCTTATGGAAAAGTTGTCTAAGCATCGATGGTATCTCAGTAGGAGAATGCCAAGAGAGCCTAACGACTCCACATGAATTTATAATACCTAATGGACTCACTCCCGGCTCTCATACTTTGACACTCAATATCGATAACTGTAAACAATACGATATCTCTACTAACAATCTTGCGCACGCTTATACAGATGATACTCAGATAATGTGGAATGGTGTATTAGGGGATATGACCCTCTCCGTAATTCCTGAAATAGAAATTACAAATATCCAGGTCTATCCTGATATGAAAACATCTTCCGTCTTGATCAAGGCAATGATAAACAATTCTTCAAGAAGACACCAATCTATAGACCTTGATTGGCAGATTGATGGTGTCAGTGATATCAATTCTCTTAAAGGGAAGCGGAAGTTTTCGCTGTCTTCAGGAGAGAATCTTGTAGAATTCAAAGTGGAAGACAATGCTTTCGCTAAGTCTCTTTGGTCAGAATTTAATCCTCAGCTTCTCACCCTTAAATTGACTATCCCCAAATTTGTAGGATCAAGTAAGGAAGTGCGTTTCGGCATGAGGGAATTTGCAAGCAAAGATAAAAAACTTACGATAAATGGAATGCCTGTTTTTCTTAGAGGGACTCTCGAATGCTGTGTCTTTCCGTTGACAGGTACTCCTCCTACCCAGGAAGAAGGGTGGAAAAAAATATTCGAAACAGCAAAATCTTGGGGTTTAAATCATTTGCGCTTTCATTCATGGTGCACTCCTGAGGCTGCATTCAATGTAGCTGACAGTATGGGGTTCTATCTGCAGGTGGAGTGTCCGCTATGGAGCATAGATATCCTCCCCGGCAATGAAGGAACAAATGGCGAGATGAAAAGATTCATATTGGATGAATATGATAGGATTGTCAAGAATTATGGTAATCATCCTTCTTTCTGTATGATGACCGTTGGCAATGAACTGCAGAAGGATTTCGATTGGCTGAATGAAATGACAGAACACATGCATCAGACTGATCCCCGACATTTATATGCGGTATCCTCATTCACGTTTGAAAAGGGTCATGGTGGTCATGCCGAGAAAAACGATGACTTCATTGTGACTCAATGGACCGACGATGGCTGGGTACGTGGTCAGGGTGTATTTGATAAAGAACCACCTTCCTTTAATAAAAACTATGCATCAGCAACCGACAATCTTACAGTGCCCTTAGTAGAGCATGAGATAGGTCAGTATGCCGTTTATCCTGATTTATCGGAAATCGATAATTACACAGGAGTGTTGGATCCGATTAATTTCAAGGCAGTCAAGGCAGATTTGGACAAGAAGGGGAAATTAGACCGAGCCGAAGAATATCTTCATGCATCCGGCAAACTTGCTTCTATCCTCTACAAAGAGGAAATAGAGAGAGCATTAAAGACCCCTGGTGTAAGCGGTATTCAGTTGCTTGGGTTGCAAGATTTTCCGGGACAAGGCACGGCGTTGGTAGGGTTGGTGAATGCATTTTGGGATTCAAAGGGGATTGTCGATGCTGAATGGTTTCGCAGATTCTGTTCTCCCGTTGTCCCTCTTGCCGATTTTGAAAAAGCAGTTTATACTAACGGTGAGACTTTTACTGCCGATATAAAGGTGGCACAATATTCCCCAACGGAGCAGCCGGTGGATGCAGTTTGGATGCTTAAGGATGGTGATATTATAATAGCAGAAGACACAATTAAGAATATTAGTCTTGTCTCCGGAATCAATGAGATCGGAAAGATCGAATTGCCTTTGAATTCTCAAGGAAAGGCTCGGAAGTATGAGCTGTCGGTTGAAATTCCATCTACTGAAGCTAAAAATTCATGGAATATATGGGTATATCCTGAAAATAAAGGGTTGAATCTTGGTGAAATAGTTGCTACTTCCAACTTTGAAGATGCTATGGAATATGCACGTTCGGGAAAGAAAGTTCTATTTGCCCCTCCCTTGGATTCTATAAACGGTAAAATATCAAAATTCGTCCCTGTATTTTGGAGTCCAGTGCATTTCCCGAATGAGGCAGGGGCTATGGGTGTGCTTTGCAATCCTGATCATCCGGCATTGGCTGGATTCCCTAACGATGGACATACTGATTGGCAATGGTGGCATCCCATCAAAAGGTCAAAGTATGTCGACATTACGGAAATGGATGGAGTCACTCCGATCATAGAGATGGTAGATAACTTCACCACAAATCGGGATCTTGCTCTTATGTTTGAGACGAAAGTTGGTGATGGCTCAATCCTATTCAGCACAATAGATTTACTTCAGGAATCTAATGGTCAGTTCTCAAAGCTTGATCCGGCAACCCACCAGCTTCTCATAAGCATCCTTGACTATATGAATTCCACATCATTCAATCCCTCAAACTCTACCACAAAGGATGCTCTTATGAAGCTACTTACATATTAATCATGAATTCGCTTAGAGTCAGTACCAATCATGTTTTTCGTTTCGGTTAAGAGCCTCTATCTGTGCCATTTCCTCGTCAGA
>CAYNEZ010000166.1:0-7165 GCA_964396365.1 uncultured Sangeribacter sp.
TTTTAGTGCTTCCTGAGGATTAAAACTGAATTTGGTATCTTTTTCAGTGCCCTCTTCTTAAGTAGGGATATTTTTGGTACAGAAACTTAAAAGAAGGCATGTCAGAGTTATTTTGACATGCTTTATTCATTCACAGAAGTCTTTATTTTTCTACGAAGATTGACGATGCTCCATATCAGGGATGTGGAAAAGACTATGCCCATCAGAGAATAAGACCAGCTTTGGGCTTCAATCATGGAGAAAAGAAAGCATATGGCTGTTATAAAGATTGCTCCCAACATGTTTGCCAAAGTTTCTTGAGTGAATTTATAGCAATATAGTCTATGGTTGACGACATAATATACTATCAAGCAAATTGCATTGTCCGCTACAAGTGCGTATCCCAATCCGATGAGTCCGAACAGATGAAACCCAATGCAGCTCAATGTTAGTGTAAGGATATTGCCAAATAATCCTTCAAGGTAGAAAAACACTCTTTTGTTGCCTTTGGCAAAGGTAATGTAACCCATAGGCATAAGTAATGCCCTAAGTGTTATTCCAAGTCCCATCCATCTCATAAGGGGGAGCACCGGTTCAAATTCCTTAGTGAATAGCAATTTGATCAATATGGGAGCCGTCAGGATAAGAAGACATGCAGCCGGAGCAATAATCAGCGATACTATTTCTGACTGTCTGTTTACAATTCCATGCATCAGATTGTTGTCATGAGCTGCTTTGGTCAAACGTGGGAAATAATCCATAGCCATAGCTGTAAATACCATCCCGGAATATTGTGCAGTAGCGGAATTGGCTGCTTGATACAATCCTACATCTCCTACAGATCCGAATGTTCTGATAAATAGATTGATACAGTATGTCATTGAGGTGCCTATAAGGTCGCTTGCCATAAGGATAATGCCAATCCCTATCATGCGCTTGACTATTGGCTTCTGTTCAGTCAAGTTAAGTCTAAAAGGAGCTATATCAATGGTCTTTCTTAGGGAAATATAATAAAACAGAAACATGGCCACAGATAGGGCTATCATTGCAGGGACAATTCCTTTTGTGCCATATAGGTAATATAAAGGAACTCCTACCAATAGTCCGGTCAGTGCGCCCACAACAGATGCCTTTGACAATCTTTTCACCTCATGCAATCCCTGGAGCAAAGAGAGTAAGCCGGAACCGGCTATCCCAAACGCTACGGCAATTCCAAGCAGCATGAATTGCCATTTCATATCCGTATTGCCGAAAGTCATTTTGCTCAGAGGAGCGGCAAATATAAGGCAAATTAAAGCTCCCAAAACTGATGTGGATACCAGGATTCGGATAGCAAGGCTGATAAATTGCGGAATAGTCTTTTTATCGTTGGATGTTTCAGCCATTTCCCTCACTATGGCAAGGTTAAGCCCCAACGAGGCGAATTTTTGAATGGTATTTGAAGAAGACGTAAATAGTGCAGAGATTCCCATCCCATCAGTCCCAAGCAAAATTGCCACACATTTTCCTCTCGCCCAGTTTATAAGGATCTGAAATATCTGTACACCCCCAAACATAGAAGTGCCTTTTAGTATTTTTTTATAGGAATTGTCAGATGCCATTTTATTTATTGAAAATTGTATCCAAAAATTTGAGGGCAATTCTTGCCAAAGGAATTGGGAACTGCATGAGCATAAGATATCTTGGACTCGTCTTCCCCTTTAATTTTGAAAAATCAAAGTCCTTAAGTGCTGATGCTATCTTTCGAGTATAAATCTCTTTTTCCCCCTTTTCAAATTTTTGATTATTCAAAAGCCTAAGTAGATCTACGGCGGAATATAGCTTGTTTTCAAGTGCACGGAAATATGTACTGTCTTTATCTCCAAAAGTTTTAGTTACCATAGCAATAAGTGAGTCGCAAGTAAGTAGCTTGCTGTCAATATATCGCTGGGCATTTGTGTTGGTCACCGATTCATCATTTTGTCGGTAATAATATCGAGCTGTTGAAAATGCTACGCATTGACAGCGGAATAGCA
Organism: uncultured Sangeribacter sp.; assembly: GCA_964396365.1. Classification (GTDB taxonomy): domain Bacteria; phylum Bacteroidota; class Bacteroidia; order Bacteroidales; family Muribaculaceae; genus Lepagella. Next base: position 1,995 of record CAYNEZ010000166.1, read on the forward strand.
TCCAGCGTGTGAGCAATTCATCTGAGAATATTGACTTGCGGTCTTCTATTGTCAATTCCCTGTCGGCTGCAAGATAAGCATCTCGACTCATGGCAAATCCGCTCATCGGAATGTCCCAATGACAAAGAGTGTGTGCCACCAAGTCTTTCCCTGACCAAATTTTTAATGTGTCGATTATTTCCAAAGGTAGAATCTTATATGATTTTGATCCTTTTAATTTCCACATTTCCGGGATCACCAGATCGGCTTTTTGTGAATTGATGATTTGGTGATGCAATTTCAATAGGTCGCTGGAAACTTTGTCATCGGCATCAATACTTACTATATATTTCCCCTTCGACAGATTGGCTGCCCGCAGTCTTGGCACATATGCACATCCTGAATTTTTCTCTGACTTATAGACTTTTATGCGAGAGTCATTCTTGCTGTAGTTTTCTGATATTTCCACCGACCCATCCGTAGAGCAATCATCAACCAAAATAGCTTCCCAGTCCTTGAATTCTTGCGACAGAATGCTTTCTAAGCATTCCTTTAGATATTCAGATGCATTGTAGACCGGGATTATTATTGAGAAGAATGGTTTGTCTGCCTGATAAAGGTCTCCTCTATTTTTCTTCATATCATTCATGGCAAGGATAAGAGATTGAATAGTCAGCCGTTGGAAATATCTTTAGTTTTCGAGCCTTATTAACTCCCTTAAGCCAGTTGAGGCAATAATGAAGAGGGGATGGCACTTGCCCTTTCCTCCAAAGAGGAATCTCTCTGATCGCGTGAGCTATCATGCGTAAAGGCCAGTCTCCTGGATGGAGACGTAGAAATACTGCTCCCTTTGTCTGTGGACGTGACTGCAACATTAGATTGCGTGTGGATGTCGTGGTCCCATCATGTCGTACAATGGTCTTAGGAATGTAGATTCCTGTAAGACCTCTGTCAAAGCAATCCTGCAGGAAGATATCTTCCTCTCCTGAAGGAAATGTTGCTCCTACACCGAAATTCTCATTAAACCATATTTTACTTTGCACAGATTCCCTTCGCATGGCTATTTCTATCGAAGACGCGAAATATCCTTTAGGCGGATTTGTCAGAGAGAACGATTCCTCCGGATAAAACTTTTGTGTGGATGCTGATGCATATCTGAAAGCGATTATATCCGCATTTGGGTTTTCCTTAAATGCATAAATCACAGTTCTGAGTCCATCTGCAGTATAGTCGGCATCATCATCACTGATAAGGAGAAGAGGAGCTGTGGCGTGTGAAAGTGCTATGTTACGGTTGACAGAGAGACCTTTTGTATAAGTGATGAAAAGTCGGAAGTCTTCTCTGGAAAGTTCCTTCGGAATTTGATATTCTTCATTCCCATTTTCCATTTGTATGCTAACAAGATATTCTACTCCTTCTACTTTCGGATGAGAAGCAGCGGCTATTCTTAGAAGACCCTCATGTCCATATGTGCATATCATTACTTGCAACTCAGGTTGCTCTGCAAGTTTATTCGTAATCATTAGCTTCCTGATTCTTGATGTGTTTTTTCCAGTGTGACTCAAAGAGAAGGGCGATATCGCATACATTGTTGTGTCGCTCCACAAGCCGGCGCCCTTCCTTTGCCATTTGTTGTAATCTCTCATGGTCAAGGATAAGCCTACGCAATCGCTCTTTTATGGTATTTTCATCTTCAAGTGGAGAAAGACAGAAGATTGGTTGCTCTGATTCTCCAATATATTCGTAATACTCCGGTTGGCCACCTGATGCAGTGATTCTTCCTAAAGCCATAGTTTGCAAGGCATTGGTGGCCGGAGAATAAGAATATAGTTGGTCAATTACGATGTGGCTGTTGCGTAGCTCATCAAGATAATCAGCAAGCGACAGGTTTTTCACAACTTTTACTTCACAAATTCCCTGCAATTCCTCCTCTAAACTTCTGCAGATGTCGAGCATCCTTGCCGTCCCTTTCTGAATCTCCATATTTCCTCGCATTCCTATAAGAATTCGGATAGGACCGTCAAGTTTCATAGGTGTTGGGTTAAGGGAATAGAGAGAAATGGGCAGATTCGTGAACAATATTTTGTCCGGATTCATATGGAGCCTTGCTGAAATGTCATACTCGGGAAGTATTGACATGGCTCCGTCGATTGTGTCGTAGAGATACTTGGTGTATGAAGCATGCTCGGGAATCAGCCATCCTGTTTCCCTCTGGGGATTACACTTTACGAGTGGTGTTTTTTCTTTTCCGATGCGGAATTCTGAAAATCTGAAAATATCCTTTTCGACACAATCTTTCACGAAGAAATGATCGTTGCCGCAAAGTGTAAGAAAAACTGAACGGTTATTTTTCTTTAGGATATCAAAGATCATCCTTAATTTCAATGGCTTAAGGCTGAAAAATACCGGGTTGATCAGTTGGACTACATCATAGCCTGACCATGATGGCAATGATGCCATGATTCGGTAAAGGTATGAAATACCTCCGAATATGCCTGGACGACGGCGCATTTCAATGTCAGCCTCCGTCTTCATGTATCCACCTCGATCGGAGACGAGTGTCACCTCATGTCCTCTTTTACGCAATTCCTTTGCCAAGCATGCGTGGAGGTTGGAATAGTCTCCGAGCATCAGTATCTTCATTGTTTTTTTTATTTTGCCATTCAAGTAGATAATATCTACGTAGGAGTATACAATTCTAACGATTACAAAATTAACAAAATTATATTTTTTTTGCAAGATATTTTCAATTTTTGGAAGGATAGGTCGTTAAAAGAGTATGAAAGATATTGCCCATCATAAGGAATGTATGTCGATAGTAGTGCCGGTCTACAATCGTCCTAATCTCGTGGTTCGATGTCTCGGGAGCCTGAAGACTCAGACATACAGGCCGATTCATGTGATTGTGGTAGACAATGCATCGTCTGATGATACGTATGCTAATGTCAAGAGATGGAAAGATGAAAACTCAACTGATGATTTCACTGTCGATGTTTTGTCGGAGGTTCGGAAAGGAGCAGCCTACGCTCGTGAGACCGGACTGAAGGAAGTGAAGACGGATAAAGTGATGTTTTTCGATTCAGATGATGAGATGAAACCTTATTGCGTTGCTTCCATTATTGATCTTTGGCATGAATATCCTGAGATTGATGTGGTGGCTTGGCCTGTGGCGGTGCATAAAGGTAATAAGGTGGAGATAACGCATTCGATCACGGGAAACCTTCTTGAGAGGCATCTTGTACATTCAATATTTCGCACGCTTGGGTATGCTATCAGAACAGACTTCTTAAGGAAAGCTGGAGGTTGGAGAGGGGAGTTCCCTAATTGGAACGATCTTGAGACTGGAAGTCGGATTTTGATGCTTAATCCTAAGGTGAAAGCTTTTCGTCGTCCACTGATGGATATTTATCCTCAATGTGAGAGCATTACGGGATTAAGTTTTTCCAGTAAACCGGGAAATTGGGAGAAGTCGCTCGATGGAATTGACGAGACTATTTCAAATAGTGGGCGTAATGACCGGCAGCGTCTTCACAACATCATAACTTATCGTCGTGCTATTTTGGCTGCTCATTATTCAAAAGAGGGACATCCCGAATTGGCTATCCCTCTTTATCAACAGGCCCTAAGGGAAATTCCAAAAGAAAAACGTCCACTGATCCGCTTTGCCTTTCATTGGACTAAACGCGGACTTCGCGGAGCGTTTTCTATTGTTGGAAAATTTCTATAAACAATGATAAAATTGTAAAGTATAATTTATAACTTTAAAAATTTATCATTGGTAACATATCATTTATCATTTGAAAAGAGGTGATCCCAAGAGGGTAAGGTTATCGGCTTTTGATTCATGGCTTTAAGTATCTTGGGTGATACATATTTTTTGTCTACGACGAGTCTGAAAAGGTATTCGTCCATCCAGTTGTCTGTGGCAATCAGATAGCCGTCGTGGCCTGACTTCCCCCAACTGTTTTCAATAAGCCATTTTTTTGGCTGATCCTTTTCATCAAGATCTACTCCTGAAAGGGTCATTGCATGAGAGGATGCGCTTGCCCATGTGGAGATGCGTTCTCCTTTGTCCATGCCGAACTTGGTGTCAAAAAGTGCCTCATAGTCGAAGTTCTCTAAGTCAAGCACTCCACGTTCACGATCAAGGAATTTTCCTACATCACAAGAGAAATACATTGCAGTGCTGTCTTTTATAGATTTGATTGCAGCCTCCTTGAGATCTTTCATCGGAACATTGAGGTATGTCCAGTCCATTCCGTCGTAGCTGTGACGGTCATAATCAATACGATAAACCTTCCAATATTCACGAGAAGGGTCGTTCATTAGCATGACATAATTATTCTTGAGATCGTTGCCAAGAATTTCTTGATAGAATGAAAGGGGTGTATAGGTTTTCGTTTCCAGAGCTTTCCCCTTGCTGTCACGTTTAGTCCATGTGAATTCTGTAGGTGGTTCACCAAGTGCAAGGACAAGCATTTTATAAACTTCACCGAGTTGCTTGGTCTTCATCTCCTGTAGAGTCTTTTCATCTGCGCCTTTTTCTTTTGCTTGACGTAGTCGCAGACCATCTTCACGTAGTCTTGTAGCCATATGCTTGCGGAATGCAGATGTGTTGTTGGCCACTTCTGTTTCAGCCATTGCCTCTGTTGGGACAACACCATATTTGCTGACTAAGTCTGCTACTCCGCAGAATGTTCCGCCATCTGCAATAGGGTTTTGGAATAGCCACTCCACTTGGCGATCTTCCATCGGGCGATCGGAGGTGTCTATGACTCCCTGTAGGAATAGGTTGGCCTTTTCAAGTTGGTCAAAGAAGAAATTGTAGTTCTGAGAGAAAGTGAGCTTAGGAAGGTTATGCTTGGCCATAGCTTGGGAGCGTAGCACATTTAGACCGGTAAATAACCAGCAGCGACCTGATGATTTTTGGTCGGTTATCCCTTTGGTCTCAACCTTGTGAGAGAAGTGATCATCAAATTTATTGCGCACTTTCTCATTGTAAGCAAGTTTCTCGATACCAGCAGCATTCAGTGCGTTGTGTCGTGCTCTGTTGGCAGCATTGTTCTCATACCCAGCCTTAAAACCACTGAGCATCTCAGGAGTAATCGCTCCTTTTTCCTCCGCCATAGCTTGCAATGCCGTAGTTGCTAAAAATGCGATTAAAATTCTTTTGAACATTGTTCTTTATATTT